>DATHQV010000211.1:0-20008 GCA_035482355.1 Acidobacteriaceae bacterium
CCCACGTCATCTTCGATCGCTCGCCGTACGCCCTTGCCGTCGTTGCCATCATCGGCACTGCGACCGCCTTCTTCGCGGCCACCATCGGCATCGCGCAGACGGACATCAAACGCGTCCTTGCCTATTCGACCATCTCTCAACTCGGCTACATGTTCCTCGCCTGCGGAGTCGCAGCGTATACCGCGGGCATCTTCCACCTCGTCACGCACGCGTTCTTTAAGGCGCTTCTCTTCCTCGCGGCCGGTTCGGTCATCCACGCGCTCTCCGGCGAGCAGGATATGCGGGTCATGGGCGGCCTGCGCAAAAAGATTCCCGTCACGTTCTGGACCATGACTGCCGCGGTCTTCGCCATCTCCGGCGCGCCGCCTCTGGCAGGCTTCGTCAGCAAAGACGAAATCCTCTACCAGGCCTTCATCACTCCTGGCCCGGGCAAAATCCTGTGGGCTTTTGGTCTGCTCACTGCCGGACTGACCTCCTTCTATATGTTCCGGCTCTGGTACATGACCTTCTTCGGCGAGAGCCGCGCTGTCGAGAAAGATCTCGAAGAACATGGCGCTGCGGTCCATGCGCGCCGGGATACCAAGCTCACCCTCGAGGCCGAACATCACGCGCATCCGGTTCACGAGAGCCCCGGCCTTATGATTTGGCCGCTCATCATTCTCGCCATCCTCTCCGTGATCGGCGGGTGGATGGGCTGGCCCGAAGGCCTGGGCGGCGGCAACTGGTTCGCGCACTGGCTCAGCCCGGTCTTTGCAGCAAGCTCCAGTACGTCGCCTGCCGGTTCGAATCAGTTGGAATTTCTGCTTGCCTGCGTTTCCACGCTGGTTGCCGCGGCGGGATGGTTCGCTGCGCACCTGATGTATTACAAAGACCCCGCCATGCCGGAGCGCGCTGCAGGGAAAATTCGCTCGGTCTACTCACTGGTCAAAAATAAGTACTGGGTCGACGAAATCTACGGCGCTGTCGTCGTCGCGCCCGTCTTCTTCATCGCCCGCTATCTGCTCAACGTGCTTATCGATCGTGGCGTCATCGACGGCGGCACGTATGCTGCCGGAGCCACCGCACAGGGATTTGGCGCGCTGGTTGCGCGCATTCAGTCGGGAAATATTCGCTCGTACGCCGGATGGCTCGCGCTTTTCGCCGCCCTCCTGCTCGCCGCTTCTTATTTTGGATGGACCGCGCACTTCTGGGTGCACTAAAAGCTTTTTTGAAGGAAAGGTTTTGTGCTGAACGACTCGATACTGACGCTGATCACTCTCGTGCCCACTGCAGGCGCGATCGTCGTCGCGTTTCTCCCGCGCAAAGGGCGCGTTATTCCCGCTTTCACGCTCCTCGTCACCCTCGTGACGTTCGTGCTCTCGCTGCACCTGCCGGCCCACTTCGATTATTCGCACCACGGCTTCCAGTTTGAGGAGAACCGCTCCTGGATCACCAGCCCCGCCATCCGCTACCACCTCGGCGTTGACGGTCTCTCGCTCTGGCTCGTCCTGCTGACCACCTTCCTAGCGCCCATCGGCGTACTGGTCTCGTGGCGCACCATTCAGAACCGGGCCAAGGAATTTTATTTTCTCTTCCTGCTTCAGCAGACCGCGATGATCGGCGTCTTCGTCGCGCTCGATGTGTTCCTCTACTACGGGTTCTGGGAGCTATCCCTCGTTCCCATGGCCATCCTGATCGCCATGTTCGGACGCGATCGCGGCTCGCAGGCGGCGCTCAAGTTTTTCATTTACACGTTTCTTCCGTCCGCGCTCTTTCTTGTCGCCATCCTGTGGCTCTATGCGAAGACCGGGACCTTCGACTTCGTGCAGATTCAGGCGTATCTCGCGACGCACGCCCTCGCGCCCCAGGCTCTGTGGTGGGTTTCGCTCGCGTTTCTCGTGGCCTTCGCCGTCAAAGTTCCAGTCTTCCCGCTGCACGGCTGGCTGCGCAACGTAATTGAGGAAGCGCCCACGGCGATGGCGATGGTGGTCGCCGGCAAACTCGGCCTCTACTCCATTTTCCGCTTCAACCTCGGCCTCTTTCCCGCACAGGCTCGCGACATTGCGCCGCTGATGATCGCGCTCGCCGTCATTGGCATCCTCTATGGAGCGCTCAACGCCCTGGTGCAGACCGATATGCGCCGCCTGGTGGCCTACGCCATTCTCGGCAATGTCAGCTTCTGCATTCTCGGCATCTTCTCCTTCGCCCTCACCGGCCTGAACGGAGCCGTTTTCCAGACTATCAACGAAGGCGTGAGCGGCGGCGCACTGCTCGTGCTCATCGCCTTTCTCTACGAGCGCTACGGCACCTTCGATATGTCGGAATATGGTGGGCTCGCTGCAAAGCTTCCCATGCTCGCCATGCTGTGGGTCATCACGTCGCTGGCGCTGGTGGGCCTGCCGCTCTTCAACGGCTTTATCGGCGAATTCCTCGTCCTGAGCGGCAGCTTCCCGGAACATCCCGGATGGGTCGCCGCGGCTACCATCGGTGTCATCCTCAGCGCTGCCTACATGCTTTCGATGGTGCAGCGCATCTTCTACGGCCAGGCCTCCGCGCTGGTTCGAGATCGCCCGCACCTCGACCTCGGCGTGCGCGAACACCTGACCCTCTGGCCCATGGCCCTCATCATGCTGGCGATGGGCGTCCTGTCGCCGTACTGGATCAACGGCATCAACGGCGCCATGACTTCGCTCGCGAATCCCTCCGCCGTGCCCACCGCCTCGCAGCAAGCAGTGATCGGAGACCAGCCATGAACTCGGCCCTCCGCATCCTGCCTGAAATCGTTCTTACCCTCGGCGGCATCCTCGTTATGTTTGCCGACGCCATGCTGGCGAAGGCCTCCAGCCGCAAGCCGCTCGGATGGCTCGCTGTGCTCGTTGCGCTCGCTGCTCTCGGCACCAGCTTCTGGCAATACCAGCTCGGGCCCGGCACCGCCTACTCCGGCGTAGTGCAGACGGACGCCTTCAGCGTCTTCTTCCATGTCCTGATTGCGGGCATCGTTCTTGCTGCGCTGCTGGTTACGCTCGACGCGGTCACCGACGCCACCGAAAGCCTCGGCGAACTGTTCGCGCTCATCCTGTTTGGCGCCGTCGGCATGATGCTGATGACCAGCGCTGTCGAATTGCTCCTCGTCTTCGTCGCGCTCGAGATTTCGTCGATCTCCACATACATCATGGCGGGATTCCGCCGCAAAAGCGCAAAAAGCCCGGAGTCAGCCCTCAAGTATTTCCTGCTTGGCTCGTTCGCCACTGCGTTTTTCCTTTACGGCATCGCGCTGGTCTTCGGAGCCACCGGCACAACGCGCATCGCTGATATCGCCGCCGGCGTTTCAACAGCCCTCGCAGGTGGTCAGGGCGCGCTCCTCACCATCGGGCTCGCGATGATCATAGTCGGCCTCGGCTTTAAGGTCAGCGCCGCGCCCTTCCATGTGTGGACCCCCGACGTCTACGAAGGCGCGCCCTCGCCCGTCGTCGCTCTCATGTCGACCGCGCCCAAAGTCGCGGCCTTCGCCGTCCTTCTTCGCGTCGTCTACGGAGCCCTTCCCCTGCTGCACGCCCACTGGGTTCCCATTCTCTGGTGGCTGGCCGTTGCCTCCATGACCATCGGCAACCTCGGTGCGCTGCGCCAGCGGAGCGTCAAGCGCCTGCTCGCGTATTCGTCTATCGCGCACGCCGGATACCTGCTGGTCGCCTTCACCGCGCTCTCTTCGGAAGGCATTGCCGCCGCCACTTTCTATGCGGTCTCGTACGCGGCCATGAACGTCGGCATCTTCGCCATCATCAGCCATGCCGGCGGCTACGACGATCGCCTTACTCTCATCGACGATTTCCGCGGCCTCGCCTGGCGCTCGCCCCTGCTCGGCGGCGCAACGGGATTCTTCCTCATCTCGCTCATCGGCATTCCGTTCACCGGCGGCTTCTTCGGCAAGTTCTACGTGTTCTCCGCAGCGATTCACTCGGGGTTCGTAGGGCTCGCCATCATCGGCCTCATCAACAGCGGCATCGCGGCGTTCTATTATTTGCGTATGGCTACTGCTGTGTTCACGCGCCCCGCGGATGCATCACCGGTTCTCACTGTCCCGCGTCCCACGCTGCCTCTGCTGGCTGCGCTGTTCATCACCGTTGCCACCACGCTCCTGCTCGGCATCGCGCCCGGAGGCATTCTCGCAGCATCCCGCGCCGCCGCCGCAACCTACTCATCGCCAGATGCAGCCCCGCCAGCCCCAACACCCCAAACTGCGTTGCGCTAATTGGTTTCCAGCTGACCGCACTTCTGTTGACCGGCCCATCGCTGACCGGACTTTAGCTGACCGTTTCTCAGCTGCCCTTTAAACTGGATCCATGCTTCACCTGCTCAACCCCATCCCTGCGCATCAGATTCGCCTCATCGTCTTTGACCTCGACGGCACCCTCATCGATTCGCGCCGGGACCTCACCAACTCCATCAACGCCATGCTCGCTGAGTTCGGCCGCCAGCCCCTCCCTGAGGAAATCATCGCCAACTACATCGGCGATGGCGCTGCCATGCTGGTTCGCCGCGCCCTCGGCGATCCTGACGACCAGTCCCTCGTCGACAACGCCCTCGAGCACTTCCTCACCCACTATCGCGTGCACAAACTCGACTTCACCTACGTCTACCCCGGAGTCTTCCAGTCCCTGGACGCCATGCGCACTCTGCCAGAGGGGTCGCCGCGCCAAATGGCTGTCCTCACGAACAAACCCGTCCGCCCCTCCGTCGACATCTGCGAAGCCCTCGGCCTCGCGCCCTATATGTTTCGTATCTATGGCGGTAATAGCTTTGTAACAAAGAAGCCGGACCCTGAAGGCCTGATCGCCATCATCCGCGAAGCCGGTGTTTCGCCCTCCGAGACTCTGATGATTGGTGACTCAAGTGTTGATATTTTGACTGCGCGCCGTGCCGAAACTTGGGTTATTGGCTGCAAATTTGGGTTATCCTCACACACAGTGGAATCCATTCCATCCGATTGCCTCGTTGACAATGCGGCGGAATGGGCTGACGCGCTCTCGCTGGAGACAAAAAAGATTTCATCGCCGGGACCGCTCAGCGCTTCCACCCGGTAATTTCCATCAGGCAAAGCCGACTGAGCCTTGCCGAACAAAATCGGTCACGGGACTGCCGTATTGCGGCAGTCGGTCAGACTCACTCACCGCGCTGGAGTTTTCTGTCTTGAAAACGATTGCATTGCGTCTCTCTGCCCTGTTGTTTGTCGTTTCGCTTTTACCCGCCTGGCAAGTTGCTTCAGCGTGTGCCACGGCCAAGCCGCCTGTCACCGCGCCTGCGCCTCTGCCAGCCTTCACCGGCACGGTCACGGACGGCACGGGTGCGATTGTTCCCGGCGCTGAGGTCCGGCTCCTCGCCGCTGACGGTACCGTGGCCGCCACAGCGGTCGCCGATGCCGACGGAAGTTTCCGTCTCCAGCCTGCGCATCCCGGCCAGTACACCGTCAGCGTCACCATGTCCGGATTTCAGAGCGTGACCCAGTCCGTTCACGCTGCCACCACGGCAACGGTTCCGCTCAGTCTGGTCCTCACCACAGCGATGTCGGTTCAGCAGGTCACCGTCAACGCCAGCACCAGCGTCGACCTCACCAGTTCCGACAGCAACGGCGACACCGCCGTCATGACCTCCGACGATCTCAAAGACCTTCCTGTTTTCGACAATGATTATGTAACCGCGATGGGCGCCTTTCTCGATTCGGGCGACACCGCTACCGCCGGCACCGGCCTCATGGTCGATGGCGTCGAAGCCAACCGCGCCATGGTGTCGCCATCCGCGGTTCAGGAAGTCCATATCAATCAGGATCCCTACTCGGCGCGCTACTACCGCCCCGGCCGGGGCCAAATCGAAATCATTACCCGCCAGGCCGAGAGGGATTACCACGGCCAGTTCAATTTCCTTTTCCGCGATTCCGACATGAACGCGCAACAGGAATTCTCGCCCAGCAAGCCCTTTGAACAACGCCGAATTTACGAGGGCAACGTCACGGGTCCGGTCCTCTTCGCGCCGAAAAGCGCGTTCCTCTTTTCGTTCAATCGCGCTGAAGAAGATCTCGACGCCGTCGTCAACGCCACCATTGCGCCCACCCCCGACAATCCAGACGGCATCGAGAACCTCAACGTTCCCGCTCCTACGCGCGATACCGAGTTCTCGCTCCGAGTCGGTCACCAGTTCAGCGATTCCAACAACGCGTATGTGATGTACGCCTTCCAGGACTCGTCGAATCAAAACGAGGGCGTCGGCAATCAAACGCTTCCCGAAGCCGGCTACAACAACCAGTATCGCGAAGACGATCTTACCTTCCACGATGATTACGTGGTCTCCGCCGACACGCTGAATCAGGCCTCCCTGGTGCTGGAGCGCACGAACGATCCCATCACCGATGTGCAGGAAGGCCCTCAAATTAACGTCAACGGCAACTTCATCGGGGGCAGCGCGCAGGACGATCAGGTCAGCAGCGAATACAACCTGCGCGCCAACGAGATGATCACGTGGACGCACGGGAAAAATTTGCTGAAGTACGGCCTCAATCTGCCGCATTTCAGCCGCCGCGTCTTTGACGATCACACCGACGAGGACGGCACCTACAGTTTCAGTCCCACCTACGCGCCTGACGGCACGCTCACCGCTACCGCCATACAGGAACAGCAGGCCGGCGACCCTTCCGCGTATTCCATCAAGCAGGGCCAAACCCGCTTCGTGTATCACCAGCAGGAAGTCGGCGCCTTCGTTCAGGATCAAATCAAACTCGCGCCGCGCTTCTCCATCACCCCCGGCCTTCGCTACGACTGGCAGAACTTCCTCCCCGGCGACGTGAAGAATTTCTCGCCCCGCTTCTCCTTTGCCCTTGTGCTCGATCAAAAGCACGAAGTCGTGCTGCGCGGCGGTGGCGGCATTTACTTCGACCGCATCGGCTCCAGCCCGCTGCTGGACATCGCGCGCTATCAGGACGCGAAACTGCGCCTGCTGCAGATTTCCGCTAACCAGCAGCCGCTCTGCTATCCCATCAGCGACTGCCTCGATGCGTCCGCGCTGCCGCCCTCCGTCGTCGAGCGCGCGCCCGGCCTGCGCACTCCGTACCAAATCCAGTACGGTGTCCTCATCGAGCGCAAAGTCGGCGAGAAGGGCAATCTCTCTGTCGGTGGTCGCGTGAACAAGGGCGTGGATGTGTTCCGCTCCATCGATCTGAACGCGCCCCTCGGCCCCGACTTCAGCACGCGTCCCGATCCCAATTTCTCGCAAATGCGCCAGATGCAATCAGCGGGCGCGCAAAAAGGCGCGGCGCTCGACATCAATTATCGAGGCCGCTTCAACAAGCGCTTCACCGGCTTCGCCTGGTATAGCCTCAGCCACTACGGCAACAACACCAGCGGCATCTGGTGGTTCCCTGAGCAACAGCAGAACCCCAACGCCGACTGGGGTCCCGCTGACTGGGATCAGCGCCAGCACTTCGGCGTCTACGCAATGCTCAACCCCCAGCACGTGCTCAACCTCGGCGTCGGGGTCTTCGCCAACAGCGGCCGCCCCTGGACCGTCCTCACCGGTACTGACGCTTACGGAGACAATCTTTTCAACGCGCGTCCCGACGGCGTTGCGCGCAACTCTGAAATCGGCCCCGACTACTCCGACCTTGATCTTCGCTGGGGCTACGATTTCAAACTGCATCCGAAGGAGCTCGACCGCAGTCCGACGGTCGGCGTCTCCGTTTCGTCGTTCGACGCGCTGAACCACCCCAACGGCTCCTACGTCGATACCGTTGAGGGCAGCCCCGACTTCGCCCAGGTCACCAGTTCCGATCCGCCGCGTCGTACCCAGCTGGGAATGCGCTTCAATTTCTAAGCCCAGTCTCCCGCGCCAAAAGGCGCACCGACGCTCCTCGCGCATCGCGGCCTGCATCCAATCAATGCGGGCCGTATGCCCCCGTCTCGCGAGGAGAAGCCATGGGATCCACTAAGTCATTAGCATTGGTGTTCGGCCTGGCGCTGGCCGGAATTTCTGCCGCCGCGGTACACGCGCAGCAGCAACCTCCAAACCCCTGGCAACCGGAGGAGCCGCAGGGCTACTGGTCGCAGACCTGGCACGATGGTTTCCGCGCAGGCGCGGACGCTGCCAACCAGAACGTACGTGCGGGCCAGCCGCCCAGTCCCGCACGCAGCGATCAATTCAGCCATCCCGACCTTGCTCCCATGGCGCGCGAAGACTTTCGCGAAGGCTTCAGCGACGGGTACCAGGCAGTCTATGACCACTTCGCGCAGGTAGGCTGGCGTCCAACGAAAACAACGAAGTAATAGGGTCCGGTCGGCAGCCGGCAGCCGGTCCCTTCACTTCGCTGCGGACTTTGCCGGCGCGGTTTTTGAACGAGCCTGCGTGCGCACCCCGAAGTGATCCAGAAATGCCTGCTGCACACCGCTGAACGAACGCCCCTTGAGCCGCGCCGCCGCAATCGTGCGAAAGGCCTGCGCGTCAGAAATCTGCACGTACCGGCAGCCTGCGCTGCGGTCAATCGCCATCTCCGGCACCAGCGTCACGCCCACCCCCGCGGCCACCATCCCCAACAGGCTGCTGAACTGCCCGCTCTCAAAAGCCACCCGTGGATCCAGCCGCGCCCGATTGCACGCCGCCAGCGCAATATCGCGAAAGCAATGGCTGTCGCGCAACAGCACGAATCGGTCCTCGCGCAGTTCGCGCAGTGCCAGGCTCGCAGCGCCCGCGCGCGGATGATCCGTGGGCAGCGCCGCATACAGCCGCTCCGTCAGCAACGGCGTGATCTCAAAACCGCGATGCTTCAACGGCAGCGACAAAATCGCCACATCCACCGCCAGGCTGCGCAGGCTTTCCACCAGCACCGGCGTGGTTTCCTCCACAATGCGCAGCGTGGCTTCCGTATGGCGTCGCGTGAACGCCGCAATGCGTTTTGGCATGTAGTAGGGAGCGATGGTCGGAATCACGCCTACCGTAATCGTCCCGCGCCCATCCCTGCGCCGCCCGTCCACTTCGCTCCGTCCCAACTCGGTTTCGTGCAGCACCGCGCGCGCATGCGGCAGAAATGCTCTGCCCGCATCGGTTAGCCGGATGCTTCGCCCCAGCCGGTCGAACAGCCGCGCCCCCATCTCATCCTCAAGCTTCGAAATCTGCTGCGAAAGCGACGGCTGCGCGACATGGCAATGCTCGGCCGCGCGGCTAAAGCTGCCTGTATCCACAATGGCGCACAGGTAACGCAGTTGGTGAAATTCCATAGGTAATGCCTATACCGGAAGTTGGAACCAGCTATTGGAGCAATCCATCCTCATGATGCTACCTTGTCTGTTGTGGGACAAGTGCGGATCGCCGCGTTCTTCGTTTTCATTTAACAGGTGGTGCGTGCAACGCGCGTCACAGAAATTGAAGGAAAGAAATGGCAGAACAAAAAACAATGGCAACTGAAGCGAAATGCCCCTTCCATCACGCCGCCGGCGGAGGCACGACGAACCGTGACTGGTGGCCGAATCAGCTGAACCTGAAAATTCTGCACCAGCATTCATCCCTGTCCGATCCCATGGGCACCGACTTCAATTACGCGGAGGAGTTCAACAGCCTGGACCTCGTGGCTGTGAAAAAGGACCTTCTCGCGGTGATGACCACCTCGCAGGACTGGTGGCCGGCGGACTTCGGCCATTACGGCCCTTTGTTCATTCGCATGGCGTGGCACAGCGCCGGAACCTACCGCATCGGCGACGGTCGCGGCGGGGCCGGATCCGGCCAGCAGCGCTTCGCTCCTCTCAACAGCTGGCCCGACAACGTGAGCCTCGACAAGGCGCGCCGGTTGATCTGGCCGATCAAGCAGAAGTACGGCAACAAAATCTCCTGGGCCGACCTCATCATCCTCACCGGCAACGTTGCCCTGGAATCGATGGGCTTTAAGACCTTTGGCTTTGGCGGCGGGCGCGAGGATGTCTGGGAGCCGGACGAGGATGTTTACTGGGGCACAGAGAAGAAGTGGCTGGGCGGCGATGTGCGCTACGGCAAAAGCCTGCCGGGCGATGGCACGATCATTGCCAATGAGGAAATACACGGCACCGAGCACGACCGCACCAATGGTACCGGTCGGAATCTGGAGAATCCGCTGGGCGCAGTCCAGATGGGCCTGATCTACGTGAACCCGGAAGGTCCGGAAGGCGTTCCCGATCCCATTGCGGCCGCGCACGATATCCGCGAGACCTTTGCGCGCATGGCGATGAACGACGAGGAGACTGTGGCGCTGATCGCGGGTGGGCACACCTTCGGCAAAACGCACGGCGCCGGCCCAGCCACGAATGTGGGCTCAGAGCCTGAAGCGGCCGGTCTTGAAGAGCAGGGCCTGGGCTGGAAGAACAGCTTTGGCACGGGCAAAGGCGGCGACGCCATCACCAGCGGACTCGAAGTCATCTGGACGACTACGCCGATCAAATGGAGCAATAACTTCTTCACCAATCTCTTCGGCTATGAATGGGAGCTCACGAAAAGCCCGGCCGGAGCGAATCAGTGGAAGCCAAAAGATGACGCGGGCGCCGGTACTGTGCCCGATCCGTACGATCCATCAAAACATCGTTCGCCGTCCATGCTTACCACGGATATTGCACTGCGCGTCGATCCCGCGTACGAGAAGATTTCGCGGCGCTTCCTGGAGCATCCCGACCAGCTGGCCGATGCCTTCGCCCGTGCGTGGTTTAAGCTGACGCATCGCGATATGGGTCCGCGCGCTCGCTATCTCGGCTCGGAAGTCCCGGCCGAAGAACTTCTTTGGCAGGATCCCATTCCCGCGGTCGATCACAAGCTGATTGACGAGCAGGAAATTGCCGCTCTCAAGCGCACGATCCTCGCTGCGGGCCTGACCGTCTCGCAGTTGGTGTCGACCGCCTGGGCCTCGGCCTACACCTTCCGCGGCTCTGACAAGCGCGGAGGCGCGAATGGCGCACGGATTCGCCTCTCCCCGCAGAAGGATTGGGGAGCGAATCAACCGGAGCAGTTGGCGAAGGTGCTGAAGACGCTCGAAAAAATTCAGAGCGAATTCAACGGTAAACAATCCGGCGGCAAGAAAGTTTCGCTCGCCGACCTAATCGTTCTGGCGGGTTGCGTGGGTGTCGAGCAGGCTGCGAAGAATGCGGGACACAATGTCAGCGTTCCCTTTACAGCGGGACGGACGGATGCCTCGCAGGACCAGACTGACGTGGACTCTTTCGCGGTGTTGGAGCCGATTGCAGACGGCTTCCGCAATTACCTCCAACGCAAATACAGCGTCCCGTCTGAGAAGTTGCTCGTCGACAAGGCGCAACTCCTGACCCTCACCGCTCCTGAGATGACAGTGCTCGTGGGTGGCCTCCGCGTGCTCGGTGCCAATGCCGGACAAAGCGCGCATGGTGTCTTCACGAAACGGCCGGAGACCCTGACCAACGACTTCTTCATCAACCTGCTCGACATGGGCACGGAGTGGAAGCCAGCTTCCAGCGCTCAGGATGTCTTCGAAGGGCGCGATCGCAAAACCGGTGAACTGCGGTGGACTGGCACACGGGTCGATCTCATCTTCGGTTCGAACTCGCAACTCCGTGCCCTCGCCGAGGTCTATGGAAGTTCGGACGGACAAGAGAAGTTCGTCCATGACTTCGTAGCAGCCTGGGACAAGGTGATGAACCTGGATCGCTTCGACGTTTCACAGTCAAGGCCGCATACCATCGCCAGCCGATAACGGTCAGTTCCGTGCACCATCAACGGGCTCGCGTTGCTTTTGCAATGCGAGCCCGTCTGTTGCCGCTAAGCTCCGCACCATTCGGTATACTGAGACTCCAGTTCTGAGGTCTGGCTCCTAAATATGATCGATCGCTTGATATACCAACTTTCGCGACCGGTTCCAATGCGCACACTTTTCATGCGCAAACTTCTCAGAAAATGGAAAATCGGCTCCTTTGAGACTCGCGTCCGGGCGAGCGCGGTCAAACGTCCAAATTACGGATGGTGCCTCTATTTCGCGGCGCAACAAGCGAAGCTCCTCGGGTTCAAAGCCGTGACGGTCGTGGAACTGGGAGTCGCCGGCGGCAACGGCCTCGTCTGTTTGTGCGATATGCGGGAAGAAGTGAAGGCCGCTCTCGGGATAGAGATCCACCTGGTCGGCTTCGACGCCGGTAGCGGACTTCCGGAAAGCACTGACCCGCGCGATGTCCTCTACTTCTGGCCCTCCGGCTCTTTTGAGATGAACCGGCCCGCGCTCGAAGCCCGCATCGCGGGCCGCGCCGAACTGGTAATCGGCGATATTTCGAAGACTGCCCTTACATGGAATCCAAATCCGGATGCCCCATTGGGAGCTATCCTCTTCGATTTGGATCTCTATTCGTCAACGATGGGCGCGTTTCCTCTGTTGACCAAACAGAACTCTCTTCCTCGCATATGGTGCTACTTCGACGACGTTTCTGGTGGACCCGAGAATATGACCACGGACAGCATCGGCGAACGCGAAGCCATTAAACAATTCAATCTTGCCCCCGAACGGAAGGACTTGAGAGACCATATCAGCCCCGCCTATTGCTTCAAAAACCTGCCTCCAGAGGGCTGGCATCAGCAGATTTACCTCTATCACCGATTCAGCCATCCGCTTTACAACAAGTGCCTCTATGGTGATCGGGAACGAGATCAGTTGCAGTTGAAATAGCTCGACCGGGGAGCGCTTCTCTTCAGTTCTCCGCTGTCGAGTCTCAGGCCTGCATTCGTCCTGCGACTCTCGGGTGATTCCGCTTTGCAGCGGCATCTTTCCGCGCTATTCTGGCACTCCCCGAATATTCAGTGGAATCGCGGTTCTGGAGGCGCTCCCATGAACGTGCTTCGTTCTATCGCTGCCGTCGTCGTCAGCTATGCCGTCGTTTTCGTGATCGTCTGGCTGAGCGACCCGCTCCTCGCTCATTTGTACCCGGGCCAGTACGTGCCGGACAAAGTGCCACCCGCCTTCCTGCTGCGCGCCAGCACCTTCATTTTTGCCCTGGCGTCAATCATTGGCGGCGGCCTGTGCGTGCGCATTGCGCCGTCCCGGCCCGGACTGCACCTGATGATCCTCTTCTTCATCGGCGAAATCGTCGGCGCGGTCTTCGCCATGAAGAATTGGGCGACATGGCCGCACTGGTATTCGATTATCTGGCTGGCCATTTGGCCGGTCGGACTGTGGCTTGGCGGCCTCGCAAAAAAGAGGCAAACCCGCCAGAAATTGGAGAGGCTTGGGGCTGCCTGATTCCATCCCCTAAAATCAGGTGTGGACTTCCAGCTAGTCAGCGACTACAAGCCGCGGGGCGATCAGCCTCGCGCCATCGGCGAACTTTTGTCCGGCATAGAATCCGGCGAAAAACATCAGGTCCTGCTCGGAGTCACCGGCTCCGGCAAGACTTTCACCGTGGCCAAGATCATCGAGCATCTCAATCGGCCCGCTCTGGTCATCGCTCACAACAAAACCCTGGCCGCGCAGCTCTTTCACGAGTTCAAGCAGTTCTTCCCGCACAACGCGGTCGAATACTTCGTCTCCTACTACGACTACTACCAGCCCGAAGCCTACATCCCAGCCGGCGACCTCTACATCGAGAAGGAAGCCACCATCAACGAGGAACTGGACAAGCTCCGCCTCTCAGCCACACGCTCCCTCTTCGAGCGCCGAGACGCCATCATTGTCGCCTCCGTCTCCTGCATCTACGGCCTCGGTTCGCCGGAAGCCTACTACGGCATGCTGCTTCTGCTCGAAAAAGGGCAGCGCATCCGCCGCGACGACATCACCCGCCGTCTGGTTGAAATTCTCTACGAGCGCAACGACGCTGACTTCCGCCGCGGCACATTCCGCGTCCGCGGAGACGTCATCGAGGTTTACCCCACCTACGACGAGAACGCCTACCGCATCGAGCTTTTCGGCGACGAGATCGACTCGCTCTCCCAGATCGACCCTCTCTTCGGCACCGTCCGCCAAAAATATGCCCGGCTCCCCATCTATCCCAAAAGCCATTACGTCGTGCAGCCCGAGCGTAAAAAAACGGCCGTCGACAGTATCCTCGAGGAGCTCGGCTTGTGGGAGAAGGAGCTGGAAAACCAGGGCCGCATGGTCGAGTCCCAGCGCATCCACCAGCGCACTCGTTTCGATCTCGAAATGATCAAATCCGTGGGCTACTGTCACGGCATCGAGAACTACTCGCGCCACTTTTCCGGCCGCCTGCCTGGCGAGCCCCCGCCAACCCTGGTCGACTATTTCCCGCGCGACTTCCTCCTCTTCGTCGACGAATCCCACGTCACCGTGCCCCAGCTCCACGGTATGTGGCACGGGGATCGCTCGCGCAAGCAGAACCTCGTCGACTACGGCTTCCGCCTGCCCTCGGCAATGGACAACCGCCCCCTCCGATTCGAAGAATTCGAATCCCGCACCAATCAAATCGTCTACGTCTCCGCCACACCCGGACCCTACGAGCTCACCAAATCCGCCGGCGTCGTCGTCGAGCAAATCATCCGTCCCACCGGTCTCGTCGATCCAGAAATTGAAATCCGCCCCGTCCGCGGCCAAATCGACGACCTCCTCCACGAAATTCGCGACCGCGCGCAAAAAAACGAGCGCGTCCTTGTCACCACCCTCACCAAACGCATGGCCGAAGACCTCGCCGGCTACTACTCCGAGGTCGGCGTTCGCTGCCGCTATATGCACTCTGAAATTGAGACCCTCGAGCGCGTCCGCCTGCTGCGCGATCTGCGCAAAGGCGAGTACGACGTCCTCATCGGCATCAATCTCCTCCGTGAGGGCCTCGACCTCCCCGAGGTCTCGCTGGTTGCCATTCTCGATGCCGATAAAGAAGGATTCCTGCGTTCCTCGGGGTCGCTTATCCAGACCATGGGGCGTGCAGCCCGCCACCTCAGCGGTCGGGCCATTCTCTACGCCGACAAGATGACCGATTCCATGAAGCAGGCTATTGGAGAAACCGACCGGCGCCGAGCCGTCCAGCGCGCCTACAACGAGGAGCACGGCATCACACCGCAATCGATCATCAGCCACATCGACATGTCCCTGGTCAAAATCCTCCAGGCCGAATACGGTGACCTCGCCGAAGAAGCCGGGTCCATGCCGGAATTCCAGTCCCAGGCCGACCTCGATGCCTACATCGCAAAGCTCGAGTCCGATATGCGCGAAGCCGCCAAAAGATTTGAGTTCGAGAAAGCCGCCAAACTGCGTGACAGCATCAAAGAACTTCGAACCAAAGAATTTCTGTTCGGATGAAATGGATTCACACGATGCGAATCAGCTGCCCGCGTTGTAACGCTATACTGTCGGAGAATTAGCTGGACTCACTCACGCGAGCGCTCTGTGCTTCTTCACTGCGTGAGTGGAAGATGGCGAATTCGACGACGAGGGCTGTTTCCAGTCAATCTCCTGCAGTTCCGCTCTTCTTCTGAGATTCCTGACGCGATCAACCAACTCCCGTCGCATTCGCCCGTTTCAACCGTACGCAGCAATGCCAGGCGCACAACTTCCGGCCGCCTGCGGGGTTTTGCCGGAGAACAGAGCGATTTCGTCTGGCGGATTCCAATGCCCAGGCGAACGCCACGGGCCTTGGATAGACGTGCGAGGAGAAAAACCCATGAAGATCAGTAAACCCACGATTGCGGCGGCGATTCTTGCCGCTGCCACCCTGGCTGTACCCACCTTTGCCCAAAACGACCCTCCCGGCGTGGCCGCTCGCGTGGCTTACCTCCACGGCATCGTCTCGGTGGAAGTCCAGGGCAACGACGAGTGGGGCGCCGTCCCCCTCAACTACCCGATGACCAGCGGCGATCGCATCTACACGGGATCCGATGGACACGCTGTCCTCCAAATTGGCTCCACCGATCTCCGCGTCTGGGACAACTCCGACGTCACCCTCACAAACCTGAATGAACAGTACGAGCAAATCGGCATGGCGGCTGGAGCCATGCGGGTGCGTGTATTTGCTATGCAGCCTGGCGGCACCGTCGAGGTCGATACGCCCAGCGGCGCCGTCATCATCCAGACTCCCGGGGATTACCGCATCAACGTCTATCCGGACCACCAGGCTTCACTGGTTTCCGTGGATTCCGGCACCGTTCAGATTGCCGGACCGGGCATGAATCAGGAAGTCGACCAGGGGGAGGCGGTCCAACTTTATGGCACAGACAACGTCGAAATCGGCCTCACCGAAATGCCTCAGTTTGACGACTTAGACAAATGGAGCGTCCAGCGCGACCACCACATTTTTGCCTCCATGTCCGGGCGCTACGTCAGCCACGATATGCCTGGCTATGACGACCTCGACGACTACGGCGACTGGTCGCCAGCTTCCGACTACGGCCCAATCTGGATCCCGCGCGCCATGCCTTCGGGCTGGCAGCCGTACACCACGGGACACTGGGCCTATGTTGCTCCCTGGGGTTACACCTGGGTCGACGATGCGGCATGGGGCTATGCGCCTTTCCACTACGGCCGCTGGGTTCAGTGGCAGGGCCGCTGGGGATGGGTCCCAGGACCTCCGCGGGTTCGCCCTGTCTACGCGCCGGCGTTTGTCGCTTTTGTGGGTGGCGGACCTGGCTTTTCCCTTGGCGTCAACGTTGGTGGCGGAGGCGTAGCTGCCTGGTTCCCGCTCGGCGTGGCTGAACCGTTCGTTCCCTGGTATCACTGCTCGCCGGCGTATGTTCGCACCGTCAACGTGAGCAACGTCAACATTGCGGTCGTCCGCAACGTCACCATCGTTAACAACTACAACGTCTTCATCAACCGCGTGGCCACCGTTCATTCGGTGGAGGAAATCCGCGTTGATAATGTCACCTACGTCAATCGCTCCCACGTCTTTGCCGTGAACGCCAGCGCCATGAGCTCCGGTGCTCGCGTGCAAGGGGCCGCTATCCACCTCAACGTCGAGCAGCAGCAGCAGTTGGTGCGGGCGCAAGTATCCGTTGCGCGTCCGCCGGTGCCACCTCCGGCTCACATCTCAGTTGGGATTCGCGCCAATGTGTCGGTTGCCGCGTCGCGCCCAGTACTCATGACGAGCCATGGCCGCGTCGCGGCTACGCCGGCTGCGAATACGGCGCATTTCTCAGCCGCCTCGCTACCCAAACCCGCTCCCGCAACCGCCATTCGTCCGGCTACGCATATTGAAGCTCCGAACGCGCGGCCAGCGTCCGCCAACGCTGCACGGCCTGGCCAACCCGCCAATGCACCTGCACCGCGTCCAGGAACTCCAGCCGTCACGCGTCCTGGGGAGCCGGCTCGCACCCAATCGGCTCCATCTCCACGCACCGCAACGCCTCCAGCAAGGACACCAGCAACACCGCTGGCCAACCACCCTGCTCCGGAAACCAGGCCAGCAACTCCGCCGGCAGGTCACCCTGCACCGAAGACCAAACCTGCAACTCCGCCGGCGGCTCATCCTGCACCGGAAACCAAGCCAACAGCCCCGCCGGCAGGTCACCCTGCACCGGAGACCAAACCAGCAACTCCGCCGGCGGCTCATCCTGCACCGGGAGCCAAGCCAGCGGCCCCGCCAGCAGCTCACCCTGCACCGGAAACCAAACCCACGACTCCTCAGGCGGTCCGTCCGGCTCCCGGAGCGAAAACCCCTCCGGCGAAGCCTGAAGACAAGAACAAGCCAAAGCCTGAGGACAAAAGTAAGCCAAAGCCGAAGGAAGAGAACCCTCAGCCGCAGCGGTAACGTATCGGCTAGGCAAACGAGGCCTCGCCCCAATGCGAGGCCTCATTTCTTGTGAGTGGAAGACAACTAGCTCGCGGTTCGCGTGCTCTTCCTGAACAGCGCGTACAGAGGCACGCCGAGCAGGATCAGCACCGTCCCGATCAGCGAGTTCTTCAGGTTTTCCGCGTAGGAATACACCAGCAGCACCGACGCTGCCGCCACAAACAGCGCGGGAATCACCGGATAGCCCCACACATGAAACACCTTCTGGCCTTCTTCGCGCCGTCGATAAAAGAAAACCGTCGTCGCTGTGATCAGGTAGAAGAGCCACTCCGCAAAAATCGCCAACTCGAAAAGCTGCTGGAATCGTCCAACCGCAAGAAGCAGAACCGTGGTCAGCGCGCCCTGCACCATCAGCGACGTCGAAGGGCTCGAAAAGCGCGGGCTGATGTCCGCCATGCGCCGGAAGAACAGGCCGTCCCGCGCCGCGGCAAACGGTACGCGCGCTCCGGACATAACCGTTCCGTTCAGAGCCACAAAGATGCTCACCGCCATGGCCACTGAAACCAGCGCAGCACCCCACGGCCCGGTGATCGCGTCCAGCGCAGTCACTGCGGGCCTTGGCGAAGCCGCAATCGTTGCCGCCGGCAAAATGTACTGGATCGCCGCGTTCGTCGCCATGTACAGCACGCCCACGATTCCCAGCCCCGCGATCAGCGCGATTGGCAAGGCCCGCTCCGGCCGCCGCACCTCGCCCGCCACCATGGTCAGATCATTCCAGCCGTCGTAGGCCCAAAGCGCGGCGATCAGCGCGATCATGAATCCGCCAAACCCGCCATGCGCTCCCACAAATGCCGTCCGGAAATTTCCCCAGTGTCCCGCGCCGGAACTGAAGCAGACCCCGGCAATCACCAGAATCAGCGCGCCTTTCAGCCACGTAAACACCAGTTGAAAATCGCCTGCCTTGCGCATGCCCAGGTAGTTCAGCCCGGTAATCAGCCACGTCGCGGCAATCGCGAAGATCTGCGACCACGCCACGGTGAACGGCGCGTGGAACGCAACACCGTCCAGCCATGCCAGCGCAGGAAAAATCGCCAGCGTTCGCGCCAGTCCCGTCGTCACGCTCGCAATCGACGCGGGCTTGGCCACCGCGAACCACGTCCACATATAGAGGAAGGCCGGCAGATCGCCGTAGACTCCGCGGATGTACACGTACTCGCCGCCCGCATACGGCTGCAGTGTACTCAGCTCCGCATAGGTCATCGCTCCGAAGAGCGAGAGCAGCCCGCCTGCGATCCACGCCAGATAGACCAGGCTCGACGAGCCCGTCGCCCGCATCATCTCCTGCGGAACGAGAAAGATTCCGCTGCCGATGATCGTTCCCACCACTATTGCCGTCGCGTGCGAGGTATTCAGCACCCGCGGCAGGTCAGGTCTGCCGTTCACGCCTTGCGCAGAATTCTCCAGCAGCGGCTGACCTCCGGATCAGTGGTAGTACTTTTCGTCTTTCCAGTCTGCCGCATAACTGGTTTTTCTGCCATGGCAAAGATAGATCGGCCCCTTTTCCCAGGGCATCGCCAGCGGATTATCCCGCACGTCCGCCACATTGCACGATGCGTAGTACTGCGCCATCTCCGCAGGCGTGGCCTCGGTGATGATGATCATCTCCTGCCCCGTGTACCCGTGCCATCCCCACAGCCAGTAGTTCTGGTGTCCGCTGATCGCTACCGGCAGTCCGTACTTCGCGCCGAGCACATTGATCGCGCTCGCCTGTCCGTAATTCCCCGCAAAAATCCCGGTGACCGCCCGTTCCTCAGGCGGAAGGGAATTGTAGATCCGCCCCACCTTCTCCACCATCTCCTGCCAGCCAAAGCGATCCGCATAGAACTGCGGTAGGATCGTCGCGGCATGGTTCTCCGAATCCTTCGGCTGGAAGTGCAGCGCCTTCGTAAACGCCAGGAACCTTTGCGGCGTCAGCACCGGCATCGATAAAGGAAGGATCAGCAAGGTTCCCAGCACCAACAGCACCGCATACACTCCCGCCAGTCCATTGCGAAACCCGCTTCTCCGGTTTGCCGGCAGCCGCCATACGGCTCCCGCTGCAAAATAAACGGGGTAGATCGGAGCCAAATAATAGTCCTTGGCGTGCAGCGCCATCATCATCGGCAGAAAAACCAAATACAGCACACCCAGGAATCGCAGCGGCTTCGCAGCTTTGCTCACCAGCAGCCAGATAACGCCGCTCAGCCACAGAACAATCGTCCACGGCGTCAGCATCATGAACTGTGCGTTCAAAAATTGCAGCGGCGGCAGCTTCACATCCTTGTCGGTGTGCGAGACATCCACCAGCC
>DATHQV010000212.1:0-4749 GCA_035482355.1 Acidobacteriaceae bacterium
CGTGATCGGCCAAATCGCGTTCGATATCGCTGGCAACCTTTACTTCACCGATACCAAAAACCAGCGCGTCCGTCGCATCAGCGCCGTCACCGGCATCATTACCACCATTGCCGGAACCGGAACCGCTGGCTTTTCAGGGGATGGCAACCAATCCACCAACGCCACCCTCAGCTCGCCCACCGGCATTGCCGTCGACTCTCAGGGCCAGGTCTACGTCATCACCAATGCCCCCGCCACCGGTACCGCCCAGGCCATCCAAAAATTCGGCCCAAACGGCGATCTCTACTTCGGGAATCAGAACACCGGTACTTCCAGCGTCGCCCACGTCGTCAATGTGGCTAACACCGGCAACACCACAATGACCCTCACCAAATACGTCATCAACGGCACAGATCCTGGGGACTTCTCCATCGATCCCAACACCACCAGTTGCCAGCTTACGGCCGGAGCAACTCTGTATTCCGGACAGAATTGCAATATCGGCGTTATCTTCAAGCCCGCCGCGGCCGGCACCCGCAGCGCCAATCTGACTTTCCTGGATAACACCGTCACCAACACCAACATCGTGAATCTCCTCGGCACTGGCATCACCCCCCCCGCCTTCAAAGCCACTCCCTCAACCGTCGTCTTCCCCGCCACTGCCCCCAATCACACAGCGGCGCAGGCCATCACCATCACCAACTCCGGCACGGCCAACATCACAATCGCCGGCATCACCTCCGGCGGCGCTAACCCCTCCACGTTTGCCTACACCACCACCTGCAGCGCTTCCCTTGCCCCAAAAGGCACCTGCACCGTTCTGGTCAGCTTCAAGCCGTCCTCCACTGGCAGCTATGCGGCAACCTTCAAAATCGCCGACACCGCCGGTGACACCCCGCAAACCGTCACTGTTTCCGGAACCGGCGTAGCCCCCGCTCCCACCTCTATCCACATCGCCTCAACACCCAACCCGGCAGGACCCTGCACTCCCGCCGCTCGCCAGGCCGACGTCACCGCCTCATCCGACCAGGCCTGCCTCGCGGGAAGACTCCCCGTGCATCCCTAAGCCTCTAACTCAAACCCTTACCTGAATCGAGGGGCGGCAGCGCATCCGCTGCCGCCCCTCTTTCAGCCCTCATTCGCCTGCCGCTCAGCACTCCCCGCTCGCCAGTGCCGTTACACTACCAGCACCATGTCCGGCTCCGACCCTCAACCGCCCCAACTCACTCCAACCACCCTCCGCACCTCGCAGCAGGACTGGCTTGCGCAGCTCACCCGCGCCTATCGCAACCGCACCCAGGTCGAACTCATCGACGACGCCGGCATCGGCATCGACCCCGCCACCCAGTCCCTTCTCCAGATGGGCGTCACCGGCAAGCTCTCTCGCAAGGAATGGACCGCGGTCGCCATTTCCAGCGGCATGACCGTGTTCGGCGCAGCCATGGTCATCCTCGCCATCGTCGACCCCGACCCCACCAGCAAGCTCGGACTCCTCATCGGCAGTGGCGCCATCCTTGCCCTCACCGGCGGCTTCCAAACCATCCGCGTGCTGACCAGGCAAAAGCCTCCCAACATCACCATCTCCGCAAGGGGAATCCACATCGACTGGTCCTGAGCGACCAAAATGTCATCCCGAGCGAAGCGCCGCCACGACATTTTCCAGCAATCGGCCAATCATCCGGTGCGTAGTCGAGGGACCCCCCGAAGGGGAATCGGTCGCAGAGCGGCCGAGAAAGATGCCGGCACGGACAGCGGACCGTTTCTTTGATGTCCTGGGACTACCGATCCTGCGGAACCGCATCCCCAAGCAGCCGCTCCGCTTCCATCACCTCAGCGTCGATGCCCGTCGAAGGAAAGAACACGCTGAACACCGTCCCCGTCGCCCCGCTCGAACTGCTGCGCACCCGCACCGTTCCATGGTGTTTGCGGATGATCTGCTCGCTCACCCACAACCCCAGTCCAGTGCCAGTTGCCTCTTTGGTCGTGAAGAACGGCTCGAAGATGTGTCGTTTCGCCTCCGCGTTGATGCCCGATCCGGTATCGGCGACGGAAACCCGCACCCCTGCGACGCCATCCTGCTGCGCCGCGCGTGCCCGCACAATCAGCCGCCCGCCGCCTGGCGTCATCGCGTCCAGCGCGTTGGTCACCAGATTCGCAAACAGCTGTCGCAACTCGCCCGCAAAACAAAACAGCGGCAGGTCGCTCTCATATTCGCGATCCAGTTCCACCTGCACTGCCTGAATGCGCCCGGCATGCAGCGTAAGCACCGACTCCAGCAGCTCGCAGACATTGGCCCGCGCGGGCAGAGTCGATTGCCGGTAAAACCGCAGCGTTTGCTGCGTGATTTCAGAAACCCGCGCCACTTCCTGCGCCGCCATCCCCGCGAAATGCGCAGCGCTCGGCGTCAAATTCTCCTGCCGCACCAGATACAGCAGATTGGTGATCGCCTCCAGCGGATTGTTGATCTCATGTGCGATCGATGCAGCCAGCCGCCCCGCAGCCGCCAGCTTCTCCGTCCGCCGCAGCGCCTCTTCCGCGCGCTTCTGCTCGGTGGTGTCAACCAGGATCGCGCCTACCCACCGCGTCGTTTCCGGATCGGTCCGCACCGGATAAAGATGAGCGAGCCAGCTGCGCCAACGCCCCGGTTCGGACTCCCATGCCAGCTCGAGATTGCGAACCGGCTCGCCCGTTTCGAACACAGACTCGATGTGGTGCTCGAGTTTCGCGGCCGCAGCCGGCGGTAAAATCCCGGAAACGCTCCGGCCCAGATGCAATGCGAATGCGTACCCGTTCATATCGGCAAGAAATTGATTCACCCGGACGAATCGGTACTTGCGGTCGAAGAAGGCAAACCCAATGGGCGCATTCGCCAGCATGGAATCCAGCAGCGCCAGCGTTTCATTCAGGCCGGCTCGCTGATCCTGCATCGCCGCGACCATGCGGTTGAAGGCGACGGTAAGATCGGCTGCCTCCGTAGCGGATCGCACCGGCAGCGGAAACGCCCCTGTGTCCTCCGAGTCGTGAATCAGGCCGCTCGTGGCGCGGTTCAGCAGGTCGAGCTGGCTGGTGATCGACCGCGTCAGAATACTGGCCACAATGGTGCATCCGATCAGCACAAACGCTGCCCAAAGCAGCGTGATGCGGACGAGGGAATTGAGGTCGTCACGATCCTGCCGCCCGTTGGGGTAGATCCACGCGAAAGCGCTTAGCTGGCCGTGCTCGCGGATCGGCGCAACCGCTTCCCAGTGGCCCGGGGGAGTCGGAAAAATAACGGGCTTCGCCAGTTCGCGCAAATACGCCTTCTCGTGTTCGGTGAGCACCAGCTTGCCGAGAAGGGCGGGATCGGTACTGGCCTCGGTGCGCCCGTTCACGTCCGTGATCTGCGCCGCACTCACGCTGGGCGCCGAGGCCACGCTCTGTACGACGCGCTGCAGTTCCTCGGGATGATTGTCTTCGAGGGCCATGGTGGCCATGGAAGCTGCCAAAGACGCCTGATTCTCCAGGCGCCGCTGCAGCCGCTGATGCAGTTCCGTGCGCTGCTGGTTCACCACAATGAACGCGAAGACCGCGACCACAATGATCTCGAAGAGGATCAGTGCAGCCAGTAACTGCCCGCGCATCGTGTGTGGTCTGGGTAGCTTCATCGTCTGCTGAATACCTGGGCCCATGCGGTCCGGGAACTTCCTGCTACTCGTTTGGGCCCCCGCGCGTTATACGCCGGCGAGCGCCCTCGCCGGGGACTGGAGCTTCTGCTTCAGGTCCTCAGCGATTTGCCGCCCGTGGAAGCGGCCGTTCTCAATAAAAATTTCGTTGGTGCGATCGCCGGCAATGATCACGCCAGCGAGATAGATGCCAGGAACATTGCTTTCGAGGCTCTTCGGATCGCAGGCCGGACAGCGAAACTCGCCCTCGATGCGCACGCCCAGCGATTCAATGAACGTAAAGTCCGGAACATAACCAGTCAGTGCAAACACAAAGTCGTTGCGCAGCACCCGCTGCCCTTCAGGCGTTTCCACAGTCACTGAGTCAGGATCGATGCGAGTCACCGAAGTATTGAAATACGCAGTAACTTCCCCGTTCTTGATCCGATTCTCAATGTCGGGAAGAATCCAGTACTTCACATGCCGATGCATATGTGCCCCACGATGCACAAGCGTGACCCGCGCGCCATGACGCCACAACTCCAGCGCGGCAATCGCTGCCGAGTTCTTTCCGCCGATCACAACCACGTCCATTCCAAAATAAGGATGCGGATCGACGTAGTAGTGCATCACCTTCGACAAGTCTTCGCCGGGAATGTTCATCAGCGCGGGCAAATCGTAATAGCCCGTCGCGACCACAACTTTGCGCGCAGAATAGACCTGTTCCCGGTCGAAGCGATCGCGCGTGCGCACCGTAAAATTGAGGTCCATCCCGCTGACTGACTCCACCCGCTGGTACGCCCTCACGTCGAGCTTGTAGAACATCGCGACCTTGCGGTAATACTCGAGCGCTTCGTTGCGCGTGGGCTTGGCATTGGGGCTCGGAAACGGAATGTCGCCGATCTCCAGCAACTCCGACGTCGTAAAGAACGTCATGTGCGACGGATAGTTGAACAGCGAGTTGCAGAGGCAGCCCTTGTCGATCAGTGCAGACCGGAACCCCGCGCGCTGCGCTTCTATGGCGCACGCCATCCCCGTCGGGCCCGCCCCAATCACCAGAACGTCGAAATTCTCCGTTTGCCCCATCTCCCTAGCTTAGACGATGGATGCGGGGCCTGTGTACATCGCG
>DATHQV010000213.1:0-6571 GCA_035482355.1 Acidobacteriaceae bacterium
CGTGCTATTAGCGGTGCTACCGGGAATCACCGGATGTGTTGCGCAGGTCGGCAGTGCGGTGCCGCTGTTGG
Organism: Acidobacteriaceae bacterium; assembly: GCA_035482355.1. GTDB lineage: Bacteria > Acidobacteriota > Terriglobia > Terriglobales > Acidobacteriaceae > Palsa-343. The sequence goes on from DATHQV010000213.1 coordinate 72, forward strand.
TGCAGCTTCCGAGCTCGGTGGAACCGCTCGCAAACGTCAGTACGTGCAGGGCCATGCCGATGCCTGGGCCGTTCTCGATATAAGCGATCTTTTTGCCGTCGAGCGAGATGACGGGCGAGGTAGTAACGGATCCGACGCCGGAGGCATAGGAAAAGATGAAGGTTGGAAAGGTCTTACTCGAGCAAAGGGGCGACCCACTCCCGCTGTAGAGATTGTTGAATCCGACGATGTTGGCCTGAGTGCCGTTCGTCCCGGCAGTAACGCCCCCGAAGGATAGATTGGACAGAGTTTCAGTTGCACTCAGGGTTACCTGGGTGCCCGGCGTCAGTGTGTAGACGGTGACCGTGGTGCTTGATACCACGGCCACGATAGCAGCCGCGTTCGTAGCACTGAGATTACGATTGATCGCGGCCGCCAGATTGGACGCGGAGGTGGTCGCGTTCGCGGTACTCCCGGTGGTGAACACCTGGAAGTTTTTTCCTGTGTTACCGGTAGTGGTGCTAGTGCTGGAGGTCAAGGTCAGCATAACCGAGGATCCACCCGTCGGAGTTACCGTGAACGTCACGGTCTGCCCAGTGGCGCCGCCTGTGGTACTGAATGTGCCGACAACATGAGTCCGTGTGGACCCGGTCGCCGCATTGACGGGAAACACAGCATAATCGGCGGTACAGCTCGGCGTCGCGTTGACGTCATAGGTAAACTTGGCAGGAAACTGGCCCGCAGCGACCCCGGCGGTGGGGCCCAGGGATACGCTCCAGTCCGTTTTCAGCGTGTTCAGCCCTAAGGCTTCCGCGTTTCTTCGAAGTCGAATCGGGGATTCCCAGGGGGGTTCACGCGGGGATCCCCGGAGAGGTTCACGCAGGGATTCCCAGAGAGGTTCACGCGGAGCCTCCCAGGTGGATTTGGCCGGGGATCCCCGGGGTGCTGTCCGCATGAAGATTGGATATCCATGGGCGGCGCTCTGGTCCGCGAGCGCCTTGCCGTGCATGCGCATCGCGACGAAATACCGCGGATCGCCTTGCATTCTCTCCGCCTGTTCGCCCGTGAAGTCAGCGGTATAGACGACGTACCGGTCGCTCCAGTCCAATGGAAGCGGGACGCTCCCATCCGGTCTCTTGAAATCCTGCCCGAATGCTGACCCGATGAAGATCGAAGAGATCAACACCACGCCAAAGACGGTCATCAAGAGCGACGCCAGAAGAGCTATCGACACATTACGAAAACCACTTATCACGAAATCATTGTGCCGCATGACTGGGAAATCCTTCAAATCAAGTGGATCAAACAGACGGCCAAAGACTAATCGATTTTCGGCGGGTGGTGGCAAGAAATGATTGCAGTTGAGCGCAGTGAGTCTCACCATAGCGCCGATTGCGCCTAGGAGCCGGCAATAACGAAGAGGGAGTAAAATCGTCGAACAATCGAAGAGGCAGGAGGGAGAACGCATGAATCGCCGGGAATTCCTCACCGCAGCAGCCGCTGGACTGGGCACCGCTTACATCATGCCATCCGTGTTCGGAGCCGCCTTCGATACTCCAACCCTGACCAAGAAAATTCAGGCTACAGACACGGTCGTGCTGGGCAAGACCGGCATTAAGACCAGCCGCCTGGCAATGGGCACTGGGACGGTCGGCTTCGCAGGCGGGTCGAACCAGACGCGGACCGGCAAGCTGGTGCCGCTGCTGATGAGCGGCTATGACGGCGGACTGAACTTCTTTGACACTTCGGATTCGTATGGGAGCCATCCACAGGTGGCGGCGGCGCTCAAGGAGATTCCCCGCGACAAGGCCGTGGTGATGACCAAGTGCGATGAGCGCGATCCGGTGGAGGCCAAGGCTGACATCGACCGGTATCTGCGCGAGCTGGGGACGGACTATATCGATATCTGCCTGATTCACTGTGTGACCGAAGGCGACTGGACGACGCGCTATCGCGGCGTAATGGATGTCTTCGAAGAGGCAAAAGAGAAGGGCAAGATCCGCGCGCACGGGGTTTCGTGCCACTCGATCGAGGCACTGCGCGCGGCGGCGAAATCCCCGTGGGTGGAAGTGGACCTGGTTCGGCTGAATCCGGTGGGCGCGCACATGGATGCGGATGCGGATACGGTTATCTCGGTGATCAAGGAGATGCGGGCGCAAGGCAAAGGGATCGTTGGGATGAAGATTCTGGGACAGGGCGCGATGCGCACGCGGCAGGACGAGGCGATCCAGTTTGCGCTGGGAACGGGCGTGCTGGATGCGTTCACGATCGGCGCGGAGAACCGGAGCGAGCAGAAGGACCTGATCCGGAGAGTGGCTGCGGCGTGAGGGTCAAGATCTGTCGGCGAGAGAGAAAGCAAGTCCTTCGACTCCGTTTGGCGCTAAGAGCCAGACGGAGCTCCGGAGGACAACGTAGTTTTTAAGCTACCCAGGGCGATCTGCTTACTACGCAAGGCGATGAGACAATATCCTCCAGATGACTCTGGGGCGAAGTGTGCAAGTCGAGGAGCGGCGCAAGCGGCCTGTGCTGCGTATTTTGCTGGGTTTGGTCGTGGTGTTGGTGGTCGCGCTTGCGGGTGGAGTGCTCGGCGGCACGTGGTGGCTGAAGCGCGCTATGCGCGACTCTCTTCCGCAGCTTGATGGGCAACTGAGCCTGCCGGGTTTGACCCAGCCTGTCACGGTAATACGCGATCAGCATGGGATTCCACACATTGAAGCTTCGTCTCTCGATGATCTCTTCGAGGCCCAAGGTTATGTCACGGCGCAGGACCGCCTGTGGCAGATGGACATGGCGCGGCGCATGGCTGCCGGCGAGGCGGCAGAGCTATTGGGATCAAAGCTTGTAGAACATGACCGCATGCAGCGCGTGCTGGGGATTCGAGCGAATGCGGAGCGGCTGACGACAACCCTGAGCGAGCGCGACCGGCGCTACTACGAAGACTATGCGCGGGGCGTGAATGCCTTTATAGATCAGCATCAGATAAATCTTTCGCCGGAGTTTCGGCTGCTGCGCTACAAGCCGAAGCCGTGGCAGCCAGTAGATTCCCTGCTGGTGGTGATGAGCATGAACCAGATACTCGATGAGGACTGGAACACGAAGCTTGAGCGCGAACAGGTGACGGCGAGGCTGGGTCCGACACTGGCGGTGGCGCTCTATCCGACGGGTTCGTGGCGCGACCACCCACCGACACAGGCTCCCCCCGACCTGACGGCGCCACAGCAGAATATTCCCGACATACCCCTGGATGAAACGCAGACCAGCATTGAGGAATTGCTGCGTCTGAGAGAGCTGTTGCAGGGTTCGCGCGCGGTCTGCGAGGGCTGTACGCCGGGGTCAAACGAGTGGGCAGTTTCGGGTGCGCACACTGCTTCCGGCAAGCCGGTGTTGTCGAACGACATGCACCTGGAGCATGGGATCCCGAACATCTGGTATGAGGGCGACCTGAAGGCCGGGGATTTTCATGTCGCCGGCGTAACGGTGCCGGGGATTCCGTACATTATTGCCGGACACAACGGGCATATTGCGTGGGGATTCACAGCGCTGTACGGCGATATGCAGGACCTTTACGTCGAGCAGACGAATGGGCTGGACGAATACAAAGAAGCGGATGGCTGGCATCCGATCGAGCACGGACGTGAGACGATCCATGTGCGGTTTGGCGAGGATGTCGTACTCGACGTGGCGCGTACCGCGCATGGGCCGGTGATTACTCCGCTCCTGCCGCATGAGAGGCGCGTGCTGGCGATGCGGTGGAGCGCGTACGATCCTAAGTCTGCCGGGATTCCATTGTTCGACGTGGACGCCGCAGCGAACTGGCAGGATTTTCGCACCGCACTGAGCAAATGGTGGGGGCCATCGCAGAACGTGGTGTATGCCGACGATCAGGGTCACATCGGCTACCAGGCGGTGGGATACATTCCGTATCGTCCGGCGGGGATTTTGGGAGTGCCGATTGCCGATGCGAATCACGAGTGGCAGGGCTTTGTCCCGTTTGAGCAACTACCGTCGACGCTCGATCCGGCGAATGGAGTGATTGCCACGGCGAACGCGCGCATTACCCCAGATGGATATCCCTTTGAGCTGACCCTGGGGTGGGCCGATCCGTATCGCAATGAGCGGATATGGAAGTGGCTGGCGGGCAAGGACAAGCTGACTCCGGCGGATATGCTGACGCTGCAGACAGATGTGTATTCGGAGGTCGATCAGGAACTGGCGCAACGGTTTGCTTATGCCATCGATCATGCGAAGGATCCGGGCGCCAAGCTAAAGCAAGCTGCGGACCTGATGCGATCGTGGAATGGCGCGGTCGGGATGAACTCGGCTCCGGCGGCGATTGTGGCCGCAGCCAAAACGGCCTTCTGGCCAATGCTGCTGAAGCCGAAAATCGGCGATGACTGGAAGCTCTACCAGTGGCCGGAGAGCGGCTTTGCGCGCGAGGAGCTGGTGATGCACGCTCCGGTGGGGTGGCTGCCGGAACGATACGCGACGTGGGACGACTTTCTTGCCGATGTAGTGCGACAAGGGCTTGAGACCGAACATGCGCCGATGGATCTGGCGAAGTGGCACTATGGGCAAATGCATACCGTTCATCTGGAACATCCACTCTTTAGTCTGCTGCCCTGGTTCAAGGACTGGACAGGAACGGGCGTCCAGCCGCAATCCGGGGATACGTCAACGGTGAAGCAGGCAGGCCGGACGTTCGGGCCATCGCAGCGGTTCACGATCGACTGGAGCAACGTGGATCAGGCGACGGAGAACATTGTGATGGGCGAATCGGGCGATCCTTTAAGTGCCTACTACCGCGATCAGTGGCCGTACTGGTATGGGGGCCAGACGTTCGCCCTGCCGTTCAGCGGAGAGGCGGTGGCAGCACAGACATCGCACACGCTGCGGCTTGTACCGTGAAGATTTTGCGATGCCTGCCATCGACTGCGGCGAGCCATGCGAGACGGCGGCGGTGGTCGCTTATCCTGGCATCGGTCGGGATTGCGCTTTTGCCGCTGGCGTGGCGGGGAACTTCCTGCGGCCACGACTTCGATTTTCATCTAGAGTCCTGGATGGAGGTGCTGCGGCAATGGCGCCAGGGTGTGACGTATCCGCACTGGGCGGCATCGGCTAACTACGGCGCAGGCGAGCCGCGATTTGTGTTCTACCCGCCGCTGGCGTGGGTGCTGGGCGCGCTGCTTGGCGTCGTGCTGCCGTGGACGTGGACTCCGCTGGCCTTCACGTTGATTGCGCTCGCAGCGATGGGCGCGAGCTTCTTCCACATGGCACGCGAATGGATGCCGGAGGATAATGCCGCGCTGGCGGCGTGTCTGTATGTGGTGAACCCTTACGTGCTGTTTGTTGCCTATGAACGGGCGGCTTACGGTGAGTTACTGGCCGCGGCGTGGATGCCTCTGCTGGTGCTGTTCGCGCTCCGCGAGAAACCGGCGATGCTGGAGTTGGCCGTGGTGATCGCGGGTCTCTGGCTCACGAATGCTCCAGCGGCGGTAATGGGCTGCTACGCGCTGGCCGTGATCGTCGCTGTGGCTGCGATTTCTGAGCGGCGCTGGGTGTTGATCGGGCGCGCCGCGGGCGGGACAGCGCTGGGGCTGGGACTGGCGGGATTCTATCTGGTTCCGGCGATTTATGAGCAGCGTTGGGTGGAGATCCAGCGCGCGGTTGCGCAGGGGATGCGCATCGAAGACAGCTTTTTGTTCGAACATACGGGCGAGGCGTACCACGACCAGGTGCTGATGACGGCGTCTTGGATTGCGGTCGCGTTGATAGCGGCAACAGCGCTGGCCGCGGTGTTTTCGTATCGTGCGAGAATGCCGCGCGCGATTCGGATGCCGATGATCGTGCTCGCAATTGTGATGACGTATCTGCTGTTTCCCTTCTCCGACGTTGTGTGGCGGCATTCGCCGGAGCTTGCGTTTCTGCAGTTTCCGTGGCGGTGGCTGCTGATGCTTAGCCTGGTTCTGGCGGCGTTGACGGGGCTGGCGCTGCGAGGCGACGCGGTTACACGGCAAGATATCTTCCTTCGCACGGCGGTGGTTGTTGTGCTGGCTGGCATGATGTCGGCCATTGCGTGGGTGTACTTCTGGCAGCCGTGCGATGAGGAGGACAATGCGGGCGCGCAGCAGGCTACTTTTCGAGATGGCGGATTTGAGGGCACGGATGAGTATACGGCGGCTCCGGCGGACAATGGCGCAATACAGCGTGAACTCCCGCAGATTCGGGTGCTGCGAAGCGTGGGCGGCGACGAGGCCGACAGTTCGGTGGCCGAGAATCCGGAGTGGCAGACGGGCAATGCGGATTTGGCATCGTCGGAGGTATACATTCGGCGCTGGGATGTGGAGCGCATGAGCGCGGCAGTGCGCTCGGACGCGGGTTTCGCTGTGCTTCGTCTGATGGATTATCCGGCGTGGCAGGTGCGCGTGAATGGCGTACGTGTGGACGCGAAGCCGAGGCGCAGCGATGGGCTGATGACGATTCCCATCCTGGCGGGGACGTCGGAGGTTGACGTTCAATATGGG
>DATHQV010000214.1:0-36475 GCA_035482355.1 Acidobacteriaceae bacterium
TTTTCCGCCGCCACCTCCGCCACCATTGCTGCCGCCGCACCCCGTGGTTCCGGCGATCGCGATCAGCGCGACCACGCAGAGCGCCGTTACGCTCAGTGCGGTGCGCCAGGCGCGACGCCGTCCGGGGACGCCGAAGAAGAATACCAGCGCCAGCGTCGCTCCGCCGCCCAGGAAGAATTTATTCAGGGGCGAGCTGAGCGCGCTGGTGGTGGTTGCCGTGGTCGCAACCGTCAGAGCGGCCGTGGCTGCGGTGGTCCCGCTAATGGTGACGGGCGACGCCACAGAGCAAGTGGGTGGATCGTTCGGGCTTGTGATAGATGTGGTGACCGCGCAGGTCAGAGTCACGCTTCCGGTGAAGCCGCCGCCCGGCGTGACCGTGATCGTCGATGTGTTACCCGTCGTGGCTCCCGCCGTCACCGAGATATTGCCGCTGTTGGTGAGCGAAATCGTCGGATTTCCCGATGTACCCGACGGTCCCGTCACGGTGAACGTTATCGAAGAGGTGGCGTAGTTGGCGTCGCCACTGTAGGTTGCTTTGATCGAGTTGCTCCCTGCAGCCAGTTGGCTGGCCGAGATGCTGCCCGATGCTGTGGTCACCGCCTCTACCGTATTGCCGGACTGCGCAAAGCTCGTCGACAGATTATTGAGCGTTGCCAGAGTGGTGCTGCCGAGGACCAGCGCGACCGATCCTGTCGGCGTATTGCCATCGTTGGCGTAGGAGGTGATCGTCGCCGTGACGGTGGTGGAACCGCCGCTCGCCACTGTCGTGGGGCTGGCGCTGGCCGCCGTAATCGTCGCCGCCTTGGCGATCGTGAACGATCCTCCCGTGGAAGTGGAGCTCGCCGCATAGCTGGCATCGCCCGAATAGCTGGCGGTCAGGTTGTAGGTTCCCGGCGCAAAGGCAACAAAGCCGCTGTTGCTGAGCGGGGGATACGTCGCCAGGTTCTCGGAACTGACGTTCGCCGTGCCCACCGACGTAGAGCCGTTCTTGAACGCCACCGTGCCCGTCGCGACGCCCGTGGTGTTCTGTCCTTCCGCGGTACCGGTGATAGACGCATCCAAGATCACCTCAGAGCCGTAAGGGATGCTGGTATTGGACAGGGGGTTCAAGGTCTGCGGATCGTAGGCATTCACTTCCTGGGTGATGGTGCTCGGCTCCGCGGAAATGTCGACGTTGATCGTGGCTGAGGTGCTGGATGCGTTCGCCGTGTCGCCGCCGTACCGCGCGGAAACCTTGTACGATCCACCAGGCAACCCGTTCGAGCTGGCCGTCCCGACGCCGCTGGTAAGCGGAATTGCAAACTGCCCGTTGTTCAGGGGACCGTTGGCCGTTTCGTTGGCCGTATCGATGATCCCAACGACGCCCGTTGCCGACGTCGGGTCAACCCCGACGCTGAAGGTGACACTTGCGCCGTGCGTGCCCGTGTACGCAGCCGTCGAGTTGTTCAGCTTCAGAGACGTGGACGTCGCTGCCAGTTTCACACTGGCCCAGTTGCTGATCAGGTTTTGGACATCGACGCTGCCCAGTCCCGAGGCGAGATCGTAGCCCGTGCTCGCGTTGTAGCCGGTCAGGAAGCCGTTGGATCCGCAATTGGGGGAACTGGCCTGGCAGACCACGGAGTTGTCGCCCGTCGTGACGTCGTGGAACACCGACGAATATTTCGATTGCGCGAGCTGGTAGAGGACGCTATCCGCCTGCCCGAGCCGCGCCCCGCCCTGCGACTGCGAAACCAGCGCAAGGATTCCCGCAAACGCGGGAGCAGCGGCGGACGTGCCACCTACTCCCAGGAACGTGGACGTATCGGTGAACTGGCCGCCGGATTCAATGCAGTCATAGGCGGTCAGCGTCGCCGATTCCCCATCGGCCTGGTTGTCGCCGCACACCACCCACGTCGCGTTGTAGAGTCCATTAGCCGCCAGAAACGACACATCGGGCAGATCGCGCGCACTGTCGTTCGGCGTCAGCGAGGTCTGGAAGGCAGGCTTGTTGTAGACAGTGCTGGAGCCGCCGCCGTCCGCCACAATCAGCGTCGATCCGTTGTTGTTCAATGCCACATTGGCCGCAATATTTGTGTTGATCGATGTTGAATCGTTCCAGGGTTCCTCCGTGATGTACTTCATGGCCGTGCCCCAGTAGGGCGCCGCGCCGCTGGTCGTGTCGCTGACATACGAGGTAAATGCGGTCGCCAGCACATCGTAATCTGTGCCTCCCACCGCGATGTTGTACGGCGTCGAAGCCAGTCCGTTGACCGCCAGCCCGTTGACCGCGGCGCTCTCCGTGTTGTCGTCATCGCAGCCAGCCGAGCCGCTGTCCCCGGTGGAGACAGTCATGCTGATCCCCTGCGCCGCTGCCTGTTCCGCGGTTTCGAGGATCGCGAGATTCCCGTCCGGGCCTTCATCAGCTTCACATGCGCCAAAGCTGATGTTCAGAATGCTCACTGTGTTGTCGTCGAGGGCGCGGAAGATCGCGTTGAACAGCCCGGATGCCAAGTCCGAATTCGATGACGTGTAGAAGTACAGAGACGCACCCGGAGCCAGGCCACCCGAGACCTCGTTATCCAGCAGCGCTTCGATTTCGTCGCCGTTGAATCCAGGATCGTCGCCATCCACCACCACTGTGGGAATGTTCGATGAGGTCGTCGCCTGGTTCAGAAACGCGACGCGGTAATTGCCCACATCCGCAGTATTCACGTCGGAGTCGCCGGCGATCCCGATCTTGACCCCGGTGCCGTCCCATGTGGTTCCACTCTTAAAGTTCGCGTTCAGCTTGGTGTTGGGCGTGTCGTAAATCGTGGCCGCATCTGCGGGGTCGACAAACAGCAGCGGCGTCGTCCCCTGGAGGAGAGTCAGCGTGGGCTGAATCGTATGGGTCGAGGTGTTGTAGCGCCCCGTGGGTCCGCGCGCCAGCGTCGGCTTGGGATGGAAATCGTTGAGTGGGCCAACACCGGCGACCACCGGCGCCAGCGCGGCAGGAATCTGCGGATCGCTCATATTGCCGAAATGCTTCTCGCCGTTCACCGACAGCGCGTGGATCGAAGTGTGGAAGGCGCTCTGAATCTGCCCAAAATCCCCGGAAAACAGGACGATGTTTCGCGCCTGCGGGACCTTCTCAATCTTGAAGCCGTGGGACTGCAGCCATGTCTGCACGGTCTGCAGATCGGAGTCGGAGATGCCGAACTGTGCGCCATACTGCGCCGGCGTCAGCCACTTGTGGTAATTCGGCGACGAAGCATTCTGCACGTCGGCCAGATACTGCGTCAGCCCCTGTTGCTGCGAAGCGCTGCGCTGCAGCAGCAACATCACGCGGCCGGTCGGCGTGGCAGCCGGCGCGGCTCCGCGATCGTTTCGCGCCTGCGCCAGCGGATGCACATTGCCCTTCAGCGTGACCAGATTTGTCTCGTCAATGGGAGCGACAATGCGGTTTGCCACCGCGGACGACTGTGCGGCAAGCGGCAGCGCCAGGCAGACAGATGCCGCGGCGACAACGAGTGAGCAGAAGGCAGTAATTTTCATGGCCGTTATTATCCTGAGAAATGCGTGAAGAGAGGAGTTTGCCGACTGGGCCGGAGATGCAATCCAGTCACATCATGCGGAGGAGAGTCGTTGACAACCAGGGCAACATTCCCAGAGGTCGAACATCTGGGGAACCGTCCGGTGCGGTAGCTTCCGTCGAGGTAGGTCATCGTCCCGTTCAATTTCTTTGCTATACCGGCGGGTGCGAGCAAGTATAACCGCGGTTAGTGAAGGGAAGGTATCTCTTTTTTGTCATTTAACCGCCCCGTGTATCTTGAGCCTCGGACTCCGTGACTGAATCGAAACAGGACCGTCATAATGGAGGTCATGAGTGAACCGATACGTGTCGGCGTGGTGGGCTTCGGGCTCGCAGGCAAGATATTCCATACCTCCGTGGTGCATGCAACCGCGGGATTAGATCTGGCCTGCATCGTCCAGCGCAGCGGAGACGACGCTGCCCTGGCCTACCCAGGAATCCACCTGGTGCGGTCGGTGGAGGAGATGCTGGGCGACGTCGGCATCAGGCTGGTGGTTATCGCAACCCCCAATTACTCCCACTTTGAACTGGCCCAGCAATGCCTGCGCGAGCAACGCAATGTGGTCATCGACAAACCCTTCACCCTCACTTCCGCTGAAGCGGCGGAGCTCATTCGGATGGCGCGCGAACGCAAGCTCCTGCTCACGGCCTACCAAAGCCGGCGCTGGGACGGCGATTTCAAGACGGTGCAGGAAGTGATCGCGAGCGGCGAACTGGGACGGCTGGTCACCTTTGAGTCGCACTACGACCGTTTTCGCGCCCAACCACGCCGCAACGTATGGCGCGAAAACGGCGGCCCAGGCGGCGGCATCCTCTTCGATCTTGGACCGCATTGCATCGATCAGGCGCTTACCCTTTTCGGCGCCCCGGCAAGTCTTTCCGCCAGTATTCGGATCGAGCGCGACAACGCTGTCGTCGACGATGCCTGGGATCTGCGGCTGGAATATGCGGGACAACACCCGTTCACCGTCCTGCTGCGCTCCACATTAACCGCCTGCACACCGGGGCCGCGCTACGCCATCCACGGAACCAGAGGCAGCTTTACGAAATGGGGCATCGACCCCCAGGAAGATCAGCTCAAATCCGGAATGCATTTCGGCGATCCCGGCTTCGGCGAGGAGCCGGAGAGTGCCTGGGGCGAATTGCGGCTGTGCGGCGACTCCGGGCCGGTCACGCGCCGCATCCCTACCAAGCCAGGCGATTATCGCGGGTTTTACGAGAATATCCGCGACACGCTGCTCAGCAAGGCGACGCTGGCGGTCAAGCCGGAACAGGCCTGGCGCACCACGCGGCTCATCGAGCTAGCCCGCGAAAGCAGCGCCCAGGGACGCCGCGTTCACGTGGACTTCACCAACGAACCCTAAGCTCTACTCGTTCCGCAGCACCTGGGCGGGATCTACCTGGGCGGCCCGTCGCGCTGGCAGCAACGACGCGACCAGCGCAGCAGCCAGCAGCAGCGTGACGCTGCCGGCAATCGCCAACGGATCCGCGGCACTGGTTTCATACAGCATGCTGTGCACATAGCGGCTGGCCGCAAACGCCAGCGCCAGCCCTGCGATGATTCCGGCAATGACCGGGCCCATCGCCTGGCGTGCCACAAAACCCATCAGCGCGGATTTCCCGCACCCCAGAGCGATGCGGATACCAAATTCCTGCTGCCGCAGCGAAACGGAATACGCCAGCACACCATAAATCCCCAGCAAAGCCAGCAACAGCGCCGCGCAGCCAAAGCTGGTGAGCATCAGCGTCTGGAACCGCTCCGTCGCGACGGACGCAGATACCTGCTTGTCCATCGAACTGAGAAGTGGGATGGCAACTTCCGGATCAATATTCCAAATGGTGTGCTGGATCGCCCCAGCCAGCGCGCTGCTGGGCTGCGAACTGCGGATCAGGAAATTCGGACGCCACCATGGGCTTTCCCAGTAAGGCAGGTAAATCATGTTGGCAACGTGTTTCAGGTCGTTGATGCGAGCATCTGCGAGCACTCCGACCACGGTGTAGGTCGCAACGTCGCCGAGCTTGAACTTTTTGCCGATCGGGTTTTCCCCAGGCCAGATCCTGTGCGCAGCCTTTTGCGAGATCAGCGCGTTAGTCACGTGATTCTTCTCGTCCGCAGTGAAATCGCGGCCCGCAAGCACAGGAATGTGCAGTGTCGATGCATACCCCGGGCTGATCCAGCGAATGTTGGCGTCCGGATTTTGCCCATCCGGAAGCGGATGGTCGGGCCGAATGACTTCGTCGATCCATGTTGCTCCCGCCATCGGTTGCTCGCTGGTCGAGGCCACGGATTGCACGCCAGGAATGTTTCCCAGATCGGTGATTGCTCGATCCATAAACGCAGCGCGGACCGCCTGGGACTTCGGATCCTGATCGCCGTAGTGCGGCGCATATAGATAAACCGATGCGAGCGTGACGTGACTCGCGTCAAAGTCACGGTTCTGCGAAAGCAGCGTCGAAAAGCTGCGTGCCAGCAGGCCGGTCACGATCAGCAGCGCCACAGTGCAGGCCACTTCCGCAGCCACCAGCAATTGCCGCGTGCTGCGGCTCTCGCGCGAAGCGGAAACGCGCTGGGTGCTCGTCTGCATGGCCGATTGCGGATCGACGTGCATCGAGCGCAGCGCCGGAAGAACGCCAAACAGCAGCGCCGTGACGATAGACAGCGCAGCCGCGGCGACCAGCACCGGCCAGCTCACGTGGATCCCAGCCAGACGCGGCAAATTGCGCGGAGCCGCAGCGACAAACGCGCGAACCCCGACAAAGGAAAGCAAAGTACCCAGCGAGCCGCCGGCCACTGCCAGCACCAGGCTGTCGGACAGCGCGGACCACAGCAGGCGATCGCGTCCTGCTCCCAGCGCCGCGCGAATGGCAAATTCCCGCTCCCGCGAGACGGCACGCGCCAGCTGCAGGTTCGCCAGATTCACGCAGCCAATCAACAGCACCGCGCCCACGGCGGCCAGCAGCAGCCAAAGGGCCGCGCTGATGTGTCCCGCAACTTCAGTGAGCAGCGGTATCACCACCACCGATGGCGATACCGGAAGATGCCTTTCCTGGTTGAAACCAGTTTGAATAGCGACAAGTTCCGCCTGGGCCTGCTGCACCGAGGCGCCGACGCGGAGCCGGCCGATCGCCATGTAGTTGAAATCGCCCAGGTCGGTGAATTCATTTCCGTAGACCAGAGGGCCAAACACTTCGTACGGCTTTGCCGGCCCATTGGAAGCCGAACCCGGCAACTCGTTCAGGTGCGGCAAGCTGAAGTCCCGGGGTAGCACGCCCACCACGGTCTGCGGCGTTCCACCGAGGCGCAGGGACTGTCCAATTGCGCCAGGATCGCCGTGAAAATAACGCTGCCACGCGTCCCACGACAGGATAACTTCGTTATCGCGTCCCTTGGTCCCCTCGGCCGGCAAAAAATCCCGGCCCAGCACCGGATGCACGCCCAGCACAGAAAAGAAATTCGACGCTACACCGAGCCCGTTCACGATTTCCGGATGATCAGTTCCGGACGACAAGCTGACCGCGTGATTCTGGAACGCCGCCATGCCGGAAAGCGTCTTGGCATTCGCCTGCCAGTTCAGAAAATGTCTTGGATTGATGGGTAGGGGGTCAGGGCTCAACTGGAGCATCGTTTCGCGCAGCATCACCAGACGGCCAGGATCGGGGAAAGCAAAGGGCCGCAGCAGCACCGAATTGACGACGCTGAAAATGGCGGTGACCGCACCAATGCCGAGAGCGAGGGTGAGGATGGCGGTGAGCGCAAATCCAGGAGATTTGCGTAAACTGCGGACGCTGTAACGCAGGTCCTGCGTGAAATTGGCCATGGGTGACCTCGGGAAATCCAACCAGGTACGCAGCACATGATCGGCCACGCGGCCGAGGCGCGCAAGATCCTTATGTTTCATTAGGTTGGCGTTAAGAGAGCGCTTCCGGCGAAGCAGCAAGTGTCCGAGAATGAACAAAAGCGTTCAGCGATGGACGCTGTCGTCTCGCTCGGGCAGCGTTCAGGGCTGAAACACCAGCCTCGCGTCGCTCTTTGAGTTCCACAGCGATTCGACATCGCGGAGCGGGACAACGGTGACGGCAATTTTGAAGGGCTCTTTCGCAGCTTCCTGCAGAATGTCGGCCATGGACGCAAACAGGCGCTCCATGTTGACGCTGCCAAATCCGCTGCCCAGAATCTCAAGGCCCGAACTGCGCAGGATCGCAGCGGGGAGCGAGATATTGGGTCCTGCGCTGTTGCCAATCTGGATGTAGCGGATGCGCGCCGAGGAGTGATCCAGCCCCTTCTTCGCGATCGCGGCCAGCACCGCTTCCGCGGGTTCGCCCCATAGGTAGTCGAGGATCACATCGATCTTGTTGCCGGCAATCTCTTCGCGGAAGGCGGCGATCAGGGAGTCGAGGTCCTGGGTGAGCGAGATGGTGGCATCGGCGCCCAGGGATTTGGTTTGCTCCAGTGCCTCGGGATCGCGGCCTGCTGAGACGATGCGCCGTACGCCAAATCTCTTCGCGATTTGCACCGCCATTTGTCCGGCACTGCCTGTGGCGCCCAGGATGAGGACGCTTTCGCCGGGGGCAAAGTGGGCACGTTCAGCCAGCGCAGCCCACGAGGACATGCCGGGATTCATCATGGCGGCAGCGGTCACGTCGTCAACGCTATCGGGAATCACGAGGTAGCGATTCCGGCCGGCCAGCGAGAGATCGGCCATCGTACCAAAGGGGCTGCGCGCCGCGCCGAAGAAAACGCGCTGGCCGTTGTCGAGCTTGCCCACTCCGTCGACACCGGAAATGAAAGGAAACACTCCAGTGCTGCCGTAATGCTTTCCAGCCGCCAGCGCCTTCACGATGGGATGCAGCCCCGCCGCTGTCACCGTCACCAGCAATTCGCCCTCACCGGGCGTCGGGTCGTCGAAATCAGCGTAGCGAGGTGGAGTGGAATAGGAAGAAACAAGGGCGGCTTTCATGGCGACTCCTCCGGAACAACGATTGAATACCATACCCGACAGCATCGATCCAGGGACCCATGCTATCTTTCTGCGAATAGGAGACTGCCATGCTGGCAAAAGACGGTGCACGGGAGCGATTCGACGGCGCACGCGACGAGTTACTTGCAATCAGCCGCCGAATTCACGCCAACCCGGAACTCGGATTCGAAGAGGAAAGGGCCTCGGCATGGTTGTGCGACGCTCTCGACGACGCCGGTTTTACCGTGGAGAAAGGGATCTGCGATCTGCCCACGGCGTTTCGCGCCCGCGCCGGTTCCGGCCCGCTCCACATCGGCATTTGCGCGGAATACGATGCGCTGCCCGACATCGGCCACGCCTGCGGCCACAACATTATCGCGGCCTCCGCGCTGGGCGCAGCCCTCGCCGCAGCGAAGGTGGCCGACGAAGTGGGCATGACCATCACCGTCATCGGCACGCCCGCTGAAGAAGTGGGCAATGCCGGCGGAAAAATCCTCATGCTCGAGCGCGGCGGTTTCAACGGGCTCCACGCCGCCATGATGGTCCATCCCGCGCCTATGGATATGCTGCAGGCCAAAATCATCGCCGCGTCGATGTTCGACGTGCATTGCACCGGCAAAGAATCCCATGCGTCGGCGTATCCTGAACTTGGCGTCAACGCCGCCGACGCGCTTACCATCGCGCAGACCGCGATTGGCCTGCTGCGCCAGCATATTCGCTCCACCGATCGCATCCACGGCATCGTCACCCATGGCGGCTCCGCGCCGAATGTGATTCCCGCCCACTCCTCGGCGCGTTACATCGTGCGCTCTGAGACGCTCGATCAGCTCAACGAGCTGCGCCCCAAAGTCTACCGCTGCTTTGAAGCGGGCGGCCTCGCGACCGGCGCGAAGGTCCAGATCTCCGGCGGCGATAAGCCCTATGCCGAAATGCATCACGACGCGGACATGGCCGCTCTTTATCGTGCCAATTCGGAAGCGTTGGGCCGTCCTTTCCCTGATCTCGGCGAACTCGGCAATCGCCCCACCGGCTCAACCGACATGGGCAACATCTCGCGCGCCATGCCGTCGATCCATCCCATGATCGGCATCAACTGTTTGCCTGCCGTGAATCATCAGCCGGAATTCACGGCGCACTGCATCACCGCGGATGCCGACAAAGCGCTGATCGACGGGGCGCTGGCCATGGCCTGGACGTGCATCGATATGGCAGCGAACGCAAATGTGCGCGAGCGATTGCTGGCGGGACCGCAATAATTTTTATCCGAAGTTCCGGCCCGGACTACGTGCGAGGTGCACGATGGCATTTGAAATCAAAGGTGTCTGCCCCTATTTCGAGGTCTACGATATGCCGACCTCGCTGCGTTTCTACATCGACCAACTCGGCTTCACGATTGTCGAGCATTCGCCACACCTCGGCGGCGACCCTTACCGCTACCACTGGGTCTGGCTGCGGCTCGGCAGTGCGGACCTGATGCTGAACGACGTGTACGAATTTGACGAGGAGCGGCCAACGCACGAGGAACACATGCGTCAGCGCGGGCCACGCGAGGCGTGCCTCTTCTTCGGCTGCCCGGATGTCGACGGCGCGTACGCAGAACTGTTAGAGCGTGGTGTGAAGATCCGTCGCGAGCCGAAGGTCGCTCCCTACGGAATGAAGCAGATGTACTTCAGTGACCCCGATGGCTTTGGGTTGTGCTTTCAGTGGAAAGCCAGCTAATCGACGGCTTCGCCGCCGCCTCTGCGGGATGCGGCAGGGAAAGGCTTTATCGCCAATCGGCCGCCAAATATTTGCATCCCAGCCCGCACCTGTGATATCACAAGATTATTCAAGTTTGCTCCTAAAGAGCGAGCCTGGATTTCATGCAGAGTGGCTGAGGGACGGGCCCTGTGACGCCACGACAACCGGCCTGAGCAATTCGGGACATCGGTGTCAACTCTCGCTCGCCGTGAGGCGAGGGACATGAGATTCGGGGTGCAGGCTGTATCGCATCTCGCGCAATCCATTTGTAGTACCAGTAGTTGTTGCGAAGACGTCACGCGCCCGTATTTGTTGTTGCCGACGCTGCTCTCAAAACACGAGGGCTGATATGGCTGCTGCTTACGAACTGTGTTGCCGGGAATGCGGAAAGCGTTACGCGAACGCCCCGCTGTCGATTTGTGACGAGTGCTTTTCCCCACTGGAAGTAGTTTGCGATCTGGATGCGGCGAAGCGGACGTTTACCCGTGAGGCGATTGCCGCCGGGCCGTCCAGCATGTGGCGCTACCAGGCGCTTCTCCCCGTTCCGGATTCTTACATCCCCACCACCCCCGCAGGCTGGACGCCGCTGATGCGCGCGCCGCGGCTTGCCGAGCACATCGGCGCCCGCAATCTTTACATCAAGAACGACGCCGTCTGTCTGCCCACGCTCAGCTTCAAAGATCGCGTGGTCGCGGTCGCGCTGGCCAACGCGCAGACTTTCGGATTCGATACCGTCGGCTGCTCCTCCACTGGCAACCTTGCCAACGCCGTAGCCGCACAGGCCGCGCGCCTCGGCCTCAAAACCTACATTCTCGTTCCCTCCGACCTCGAAGCCGCCAAGATTCTCAACACTCAGGTCTACGGCGCAACGCTGGTCCGCATCGACGGCAATTACGATCACGTCAACCGCCTCTGCTCGCAAATTGCCGATCGCTACAACTGGGGATTCGTCAATGTGAACCTGCGGCCCTACTACGCTGAGGGCTCCAAGACGGTCGGTTTTGAAATCGCTGAGCAGTTGGGCTGGCGTTTGCCGGATAACGTCGTCGTTCCCATGGCTGGCGGCTCGCTCATCGTGAAAATCCGCAAGGCGTTCAAGGAACTCATCGCGCTCGGCCTGGTCGAAGACAAGCCAGTACGCTTTTTCGGCGCGCAGGCTACCGGATGCTCGCCGATTTCCGTTGCCGTGAAAACCGGCGCGGATCACATTGAGCCGCAGCGGCCTGCCACCATCGCGCGGTCGCTGGCGATTGGCAATCCCGCTGACGGCGTCTACGCGGCACGCGCCATTCGCGACAGCGGCGGCTGGGCCGAAGATGTTTCCGATGTCGAAATCGTCTCTGCGATTCAGGAACTGGCCGAGACCGAAGGCATCTTTACCGAGACAGCCGGCGGCGTCACCACTGCGGTCACCGCACGCCTCTACGCGCACGGCCGCATTCATCCAGACGAACTGACCGTCACCTGCATTACCGGCAACGGTCTCAAAACCACCGACGTCCTCGCCGGAGCGTACGAGCAGCATGCGCCGATTCGCGCGCGTCTCGGCGATTTTGAAAACTATCTTGAAGAACGCAGCGAAGAAGACGCGCTGGAACTGGGAGGTTCCCTTGTCCGTTAGAGTCCTTTTGCCGAATGCCTTTCAGAAGCACACCAATGGCACGCGGGAGATCCAGTCCACCGCGGGCAATCTGCCCCAGCTCATTACCGAGATCGAAGCCACTTTCCCGGGACTGCGCTCGCACCTGCGCGACGATTCCGGACAGGTGCGCCGCTTCATCAATTTCTACGTCAACGAGGAAGACATTCGCTTCCTCGGCAACGAGAAGTACGCATTCCAGGATGGGGACGAAGTGCTGGTGATTCCCTCGATAGCAGGAGGCTCCTTCAGCGACGCGCGAAACGCTGCTGACTGGACGGCGATTCCCGCGAAGCGCGTCCGCCCGTGCGGCCAGCACCGCTGCTGTTCGTATTGTGGACAGGAAGACTGTCACTGCAGCGACTAACCTTCCCCATTGTCCTGAACTTCGCCGTTCCTGCGAAAACCCGACGATAATGTCGGAACAAAAGAGGTCGAGCCAGCGTCTTTCCTTAAACACGGTGTGGGCCAGGGTTCGCGGATTCCAAATAGCCAGGAGGCGCATCATGCGCGAATTGCGGTTTGCGATTCGGATGCTGCTGAAGCAGCCGGCTTTTAGCCTCGTCGCCGCAGCGACGCTGGCGCTGGGGATTGGGGCTACCTCTGCGGTTTTCAGTCTGATTCAGGGCGTGCTGCTCACGCCGCCGCCGTACCGCAAGCCGCAGCAACTCATGCTGGTTCCGTCCGCGCGCACAGACGGACAGAAGATGGACAGCCCGCGTGGATGGGCGGCGCAACAGTGGATGGACTGGCAGAAAAATACCAAATCCTTCGACGGAATCGCCGCCTATGACTGGACATTTAATTTCTTAATTCGCAACGACGGCAGCCAGTCCATGCAGGGAATGGAAGTCACCAAAAACTATTTCCAGGTCATGGGCCTCAGACCAGCAGTTGGGCGTGGTTTCGCGGACTCTGATTTCGGGCAGGGACCCGTAAAGGCCGTTCTGTTGGGATATGAGTTTTGGCAGAAAGCATTTGGGGGCGATCCTCAGATTATTGGCAAGACGGTGCGCATCAGCCGCTTCGATGTGACCATGCCGACCGTGATCGGGGTGATGGAACCCGGCGTGCGATTCCTGCCCTCACCTGGAGCGGCGAAGGAGCCGAACTATGACGTCAACGCGACGGTGGATTTCTGGATGCCCGCCATTCCGGACCCGAAGTATCTGAAGGAGCCCTATTGGAATGTAGTCGCGCGACTGCAGGATGGAGTGTCGCTCCAGCGCGGACAACAGGAACTCGCTGTGTTGACGTCAGAAGAGGCGCAGACCGAGAAGCGATTTGAGGGGTTCACGCCGCAGTTGGAGCCGGTAACACAAGAAATGAACCGGGATGGTCAACGGATTCTGCTGCCACTGCTGGGCGCAGCGGCGTTGGTACTGTTGATCGCTTGCGGCAATGTCGCCGCTTTGCTGTTGGTGCGCGGACTGCAAAGGCAACAGGAATACGCCGTGCGAACCGCGATGGGCATGGGCCGCCTTGCCCTTCTCAGGCAAGTCCTGACCGAAAGCTTGCTGCTGGCGGTCGTCGGCGGGGCATTTGGAGTCGTGCTCGCCTTTGGCGCCGTAAAACTGTTCAAGGTTATCGCGGGCCATGCCGTTCCCCGGCTGGAAAGTGTGACCGCAGGATGGGCCGTTTTGGGATGGGGACTTGGCGCGGCTGTGCTCGCAGCCTTTTGCGCAGCAGCTTTGCCGGCGCTCCGCGTATTTCAGCTGGATCCCATGGAGGTGCTGAAAAGCGCCGGACCCAAAGGGACAGCGGGCATCGGCGAACGGCGGTTGTTGCGTGGAGTCACGATGCTGCAGACCGCGCTCACCCTGGCGCTCCTGGTAGGCGCCGGATTGCTCATCCGGACAATGATGAAAATCGCGCAGGTCCCATCCGGCTTCAACACCGGACGCATCCTGACCATGAGCGTCACCGACGTGCAGGGCTTTTCGACGTGGGGCAGCTTTCACCACCAGGCGCTGGAGCGCGTTGCGGCGATCCCCGGTGTGCAGTATGCGGCATTTGCCTGGGGCGTGCCTCTCACCGGAAACAACTGGCCGGCGACTTTGGAGATTGAGGGCCAGCCCCCCGCGGTGAAAGAGAGCGACAAAACGGCGTTGCCGCTGCGCGCCGTAACGCCCGATTATTTCAAGTTGATGGGAATGCCCCTCGCGGATGGGCGGGATTTTCGATCGTCGGATGATGATAAGGCGCCCGGCGTAGCCATTGTGAACCAGGCATTTGTTCACCGCTACTTTCCGCAGGGCAGCGCAATTGGCAGAAAATTCTGGCTGAACGGGCGCGACAAGCCGGGCACGGAAATTGTTGGAGAGATCGCGAATGGCCGGACGGACGATTTGACCGAGGAAGCGTCGCCCGAGATCTACCTGCCGTTGTGGCAGGCGAGCGCGTTCTCCAAGCATCTTGTCGTGCGGACAACAGCAGATCCGCGCACGGCTGTCGTTGCTGTGCAACGCGCGCTGCGCTCCGTGGATCCGACCGCCGCCATCGAAAACGTGAAGACGCTGGGGCAGATTCGCGACGAATCTCTCGCATCGCGAACATTCGCTATGCACCTGCTGACCGCGTTTTCGGTGGTGGGAAGCTTGTTGACGCTCGTCGGAATCTACGGCGTACTCACCTTGTCAGTGGCCTCGCGACGCCGCGAGCTGGCGATTCGCAGCGCAGTGGGCGCACAGCAGAGTGACATTCGCAGGTTGATCTTCGGCGAAGGATTTCGATTGATCGCCGGTGGCGTGGTTGCCGGCGCAGCCCTGGCGATTGTCTTGTCGCGCGTACTGAGGTCTTTCCTGTTCGAGGTGCAGCCCAGCGATCCCGCCACCTTCATCGTTGTGGGAGCTTTGTTCGTGGCAGTTGGACTCCTCGCATGCTGGCTGCCCGTGCGGCGAGCGACGACGGTCGATCCACTGGAAGCGCTGCGGTATGACTGAACGATCCGGGCACGCCTCTGAGATTTTTTGTCACGCTGTGGCTTGAGATTGTCCTACACGCCATTTAGCTCGGTGTCGCTTCGGTGTCGTGGCTGAGAGGAATCACAATCTCCTCCATCGAAGCGACCGCCGACCCATTCAGCGTAGCGGGACGGAAGTGCCAGCCCTTCACCGTGTCCAGCACCACCTGATCGAGGCCGTTGCCCAGGCCGTGGATCAGCTTCTCGTCCGTCACATCTCCCAGCGCGCTGATCGCCACATCTACCACCACGTCCTGTTCCTTCACCGGCAGCAGCGAGCGGTCGGCAATGGGCGGGTGCGGATGAAACAACGGGAGTGCCGGCGTCGCATCGTCCGCGCCTTCGCCTGTACCCTGGGTCGGCAGTTGCTGTTGCGAGACCAGGCCCGTCTGCGCCTGCGCGTTTTGAGCCGTCGCAACCGGTGCGGAGGCGATCACCGGCTGGATGGACGGAGCCGGTGCAATCGTCGCACGCTTTTTCTTCGGAGTTGTCACAGACTTCGGGCTGCCACCGCCCACATTTGCCGAATAGTAAAGCGCCGTGGAGCAGCAACGGCTTTTGAGATAAATCGGGTGCGTGCTACCCGCATGCAGCGCGAAATAGACCGCCCCAATCACCGCAGCATGTGTCGCGGCGGAGAGCCAAAGGCTCGCCGGACTTCTCCGATTTTTGACAATTCCCGCAAACATCAAGCGGCAGTCTCCGGCGAACGGAATCGACTCTCCGAACCCCTTTGATGTATGTTAACTTCCTCAGGACAGTTTCCGGCAAGCCGGTGGAAAGGGACCTCCCTGACGCAGGCCGGGAACGGAGTGGTTGCCATGGCCTGGACCGAAACATTCCACTGCGACGTTTGCAATAAAGAGAAAAGTGAAGAAGCCGAGGACTGGTGGCTGGCCTGGACGGAAACGCTCACACCGGCCTCGGGCGACGCGGCTCAGCCCGTCGTCAAAGTCACGCCGTGGAACAGCTTTCTGGGGCACTCCGCGGAAATCCGCCACCTCTGCGGCGCCCGCTGCGTGCACACCATGATGGACCGCTGGATGGCCAAAGGCCCTGCCCATAAGCCCTGATCCGTCACCTTGTCCTCCGTGGATATCACCTGGTGTGCCCCGCTTTGCGGATCGGCAGCGACGCTTCGACGTGCCGATCCGCAGACGATTCCGCCGTTTTAGGATCTCGCTCCAACTGGATTCTCAGCGCTCTCGCTCCAAGCCGATTTAGAAGCTGAAATACATCAAGCGTGGTTAGACGTCAGCCTGCGTTCCCGGACCGATGACCAGGGGGGCTACGGCGGCCATGTCCAGGTCACCGTTTGCGGCGACATCTGAGCCAAATACCGCTCGAGCGATAGACGCCGCAGGCAAATCAGCGCCTGCGGCTCTCGCGGCCTTCATCACCAGATCCAGGTCTTTGCTCATCAGACGGAGGGGGAATTCCGGTGCGTAGTTGCCGTCCCTGATTTTCGAGATCTTCCCCACGACCGCCGGAGCGATCACAGTCGTTCGCGACAAGACGTCGAGCAGAACAGGCCGGTCGATCTGAAGATGCTCTCCGAGGGATACGGCTTCAGCGAGCCCCTCCATAGCAATGCCCAGCAGAAGGTTGACGACCAGTTTCATCCGGATGCCGGAAGAGCCGGGGCCAATCAGGAACCACTGTTTGGCGAGGGATTCAAAGAGAGGCGCGCATTGGTCGAATGTATCTTTGCCGCCTCCGGCAAGCAGAGTGATGGTTCCGGCATCGACCGCTGGAGTGGATCCGGAGATGGCTAAATCGAGGAGATTGACTGCTTTGTTTCCGGCTTCCTCATGCAAGAGGAGCGAGAGGTTAGGCGAGATGGTGCTCATCTCCAGAACGATGGTGCCCGGTTCGATGGCAGAAAAAACTCCGCCTTCTTCTAAATAGACGTCGCGGACAGCGGCGTCGTTTGCCAGAGAAGAGAGCACCACATCAGAGCTGTCCACGAGATCCGCAAGGGATGACGCGATGTCGACCCCTTGTTCGCGCAACCGATCTGCAGGCTGTGGACTACGGTTCCAGGCTCGGAGATTCCAGCCGTTTGCATGCAAGCGCCGCGCGAGCCGGCTTCCCATCAGCCCCAGGCCGATGAGGCCAATCCGAGTTTCGAGTTTGTTCACTGTTGTTCCTGACATATTCGGTTTACTCCTCCCTAACATGCTGTTGCTGATGGATCAATGCGGCTCGTACGCCAAGCCGGAGCATTTCCTTGCTGTAAGCAGGCTATGACGATCGAACAAAGCACAAATCGCGAAAGTGATTACGCACGCATATACCCATTCGGGTGTATCGGGTCTTACTGGCGGGCCGCCGGGGCATGCGGGATTCGCCATTGCACAGGGGAAGCGAGACCTATCCGGGCGGCAGAATATCGATGACGACGAATGTGATGTCGTCTGCCGGTCCACGCCTCGTCTGTCGCGACCAATTAAGAACCTTTTCCTGAAGGCTCTGCGCGAATTCATCGGCATTCAAATCCTGTTGACGGGCGAAGAACGCAGGCAGCGCACGGTCTCCAAATGGCTCCTCATTGGCGTTCTCCGCTTCCGTAAGCCCGTCGGTATACAGGAGAATGCGATCGCCCGATTCCAGGGGAAACTGGAAGCTGCGGTAGCGTTCATGCTTCCTCACGCCGAGGAGCAGTCCGCCCCCGTGGAGGGTGACGAGTTGTTGCCGGGCGCGGCTCCACAGCAGCGGCGGCGGGTGGGCCGCAGCAGAATAACTCCCGGACCGTATCGACAAATCGAGATGAAAATAGGCGGCGGTCACGAATTGGCCCGGCGCCTCGTCGCACAAAATGGAATTCAGAGATTCGATGACTCGACCCGGATGCCAAGGCTCGCCGGCGCGCGCGTGAACTGCAACCTTGACCATCGATGCCACGAGCGCTGCCGGCACTCCATGACCCATGACATCCGCAATCAGGATGTCGACGGAGTCCGGAGAGGCCATGGGGAAGTCGTAGAAATCCCCGGCCACCACGGACATCGGAATGTAGCGCACCGCTATGCGTGCGCGGTCCAATGTTGGCACCGATTGCGGAAGGATCGATGCCTGGATTGCAGCCGCAGCATGCATTTCGTCGGTCAATGTCATCAGGCGTCGATCGTCCGCGAGGATGCGCTGCGTTGCGACGACAGAGAGACAGCCCAGCAGGACAATGAACCCATACGGTTCCAGCCCTGGCTTCCACTGGCCCGCGTGGAGACTCCTCAGGCGGTCGATGGAAAACGCGAGGAAGAAGCAAAGCAGCCCCGCGAATAAGACTTTCGCGTGTTCCAGCCTGGGAGGCTGATACCGGAAAACGCGACCGATCACCAGAACGAGAGGAACACAGACAACCAGTGTGGTGGCAGCGGAGGGTATGAGTTCCGGACGACTGTGGACAAACATGAATCCATAAACTCCGGCAGCTACCACCGCGTAGCCGACGATTACCCAATGCAGCAGGGAATGCCACCCTCGCCCGTAGAATTCTTCAAACAGGAGAAGAGCCGGAACGATGGAGCAGGCATTGAGAATGCGGGGCGCGAAAAGAAAGATCTCGTGCGAGATGCCAAAACTCAGCTGAAATATCGGATTTCGCAGGGCGAGATCGGCGCCGTAGAGTGCCGCGAACAGACCGATCCATAACAAGTCTCGCTCTTTCGAGCGAAAGCGCAGGACATACACTGCCAGCGCCACCAACCCGGCGAGACATATCGAGATAGCGGCGATGAATGCAAGGATTTCTGTTCGCGGCATGGCAATTACTCCGCGGCGGACTGTGGGGGGAACTTCCTGAACATTTTCTCCACGTCCGAATCGAGCTTCTTTGTGTTTGAATTCGGGTTGCCTGCAAGGTCCCTGCTCGAGGTTCCCTTCCAGATCAGATCTCTGGAGTGGTCGTCGAACAGGCTCACAACCAGCGTGCCGACTTTGTAGTCATCGACGGAAAGGGTCGAATCGCCCAACCCACCCCAGCGGCGGCCACCGAAGCCGTCATAGGTCGTGTCGTACTGCTGATGGATGGCGACCTTCTCCACCGCCACGATCGCAACATCGCCACCGGTGGGCACCTGAGTCCACCCTTTGGCAGACAGCTGCTGATCGATGGCTGCCTTTACGCGCGAGTCCCAAATCGAGTTCGTGGTATGAACTTCGGCCCACGAATAAGTCTTGATCCCGGTGAAGTTCGTGGAGTGGTTGTAGTCGACGGTCACGTGATCGGCGTAGGCCGGGACGATCATGGCCGCGCACAGCATGGGCAGCGCCAATAGAGTTCGAATTTTCATTTCTCAATCTCCTTCGTATTTGTGATCGCTGTCCCATCGGATTGGTGACGGAATGAGCGTTTTATCGGTCGTGCCGCTGCGAACAGCGTTGTGTTCAGACTAGAAAGAGCAACGGAAAGACAAAACGCGAAACTGAGCGGGAATCCGGTAGCTCTTTCGGGTGTGTGCGAGTCTTTGCGGGCACGATGACGACGCGGTCCGACAGGGAAGCACACGCGCCGCAGCGGCGTGCGTTCATCTGGCCGATATCGAGTGCAACGCGAATTCACTTACGGATGAGGCCGGCCTTCCCAGCCTCCACCGAGCGCTTTGACGAGAACCACAGTTGCCAGCAGCTGCTGGCCGCTGACCTCAGTCTCGGATTGCTCGTTCTGAAGAAGTGTCTGCTCTGCGTAAACGACATTGAGATAGTTCACCAGGCCGGCCTGGTAGCGGTTTTCTGCGATCCGCTCTTCATCGCGAGCGCTGGCGACGGCGCTGGTCGAGTCCTGTTGCTGCAGGGCAAGATAGTGCAGCGCGGCCAGCTGGTCCTCGACCTGCTGGTAAGCAGTGAGCACGGTCTTTTCGTACTGCGATACGGAGGCGGTATACGTGGCGCGCGCCTGGTCGAGATTGGCCCGCAGACGGCCCCCAGTGAAGATGGGCGCCGTGACCGACGCGCCCAGTGACGCGATGGAGTTTTCCCAGTTCATAATGGCCGCTGGGTTCGTACTCTCGTAGCCCATGAGCCCGGAAATGGAGAGCTGCGGGAAAAACGCGGCCTTGGCAACTCCGATCTGTGCGCTATCTGCGGCCATTGCGCGTTCGGCAGACACAATGTCCGGCCGGCGCTCCAGCAGTTGAGAAGGAACGCCTGCGGGAATGGCTGGCGGTGTTGTCAGCCTGGTGTCGACAGCAATGTGGAATCCCTCAGGCGTACGCCCAAGAAGCTCAGCGATCGCGTGCTCCATCTGGGCTCGCTGAATTTCCGTTGCATCGCGCTGGCTGCGCACCTGGTCGAGCAGCGTCTCTGCCTGCTTCACGTCCAGCTGGCTGACCAGGCCATGCTGAAACTGGTTATCGACAATCTGATATCCATGCTGCAGCGCGTTGACTGTCGCGTTAAGAATATTCAGTTCCGCGTCTGCTTCGCGCAGGCTGTAATAGTCCTCGGCCACAGAAGCACTTACTGAGAGCTGAACGAAGCGCAAATCCGCCGCCGAGGCCTGAGCCGAGGCATTGGCCGATTGCACCATGCGACGGATCTTTCCCCACGCGTCGATTTCGTAATTGAGCGTGAGCGGCAGCAGCAGATCGTTGTAAGTGGCGGCAGGGCCAGGTTTCGTGACGTTGCCCGGGCTATCCAGGGCTTCGCGCGTGCGCGCAATGCCGGGCGCGGCGCCGATGGTGGGCAACTGATACGAGTGCACGGAGCGCGCCACCGCGCTGGCCTGGTCGACATGCGCCAGCGCAATGCGGATGTCCTGGTTCGCATCGGCAGCCTGTCCCTCGAGGTTGTCGAGGATCGGATCGTTGAAAACGGTCCACCAGTTGGACCACGCGATCGCCGGCGGAGTGGCGCCTGCGGCCTGGACATGCGGCTCCTGATAAGCGGGAGCGGCGGGGACGGCAGGCCGCCGGTAGTTCGGTCCAACCGTGCAGCCGGCGATGAGCCCGGCGCAAGCGGAAG
This sequence comes from Acidobacteriaceae bacterium, assembly GCA_035482355.1. Classification (GTDB taxonomy): domain Bacteria; phylum Acidobacteriota; class Terriglobia; order Terriglobales; family Acidobacteriaceae; genus Palsa-343. The sequence goes on from DATHQV010000214.1 coordinate 20,814, forward strand.
CCAGAAGCAAAGAGACAGCCTTTGTGGGTTTCATATTCAACTCCCAATTAATTCGCATGCTGGATGGACGCCGGCATTCCATCGACCAGAAAGTCCGGCGGATTCGCTACGATTTCGTCCTGCGCGCTGATACCGCTGGTGATCTCCATCGTTCCGCCCAGGTCTCTGCCAAGGCCGACTTTGCGCAGCTCAATCTGATTGCGGCTGTTCACCACGGCCACCTGCGGACCGGCTGCCTGAAAGAGGATTGTTCCCGACGGAACCGTCAGCGGACGCACCGGTGACGGCAGCGCGAAATGCACCTGCGCGTAGGCTCCGGGCATGAGCTTGCCGGAAGGATTCGGCACGTCGACTTCCACCAGCAGCGTGCGCGACTGGGGATTGATCGCGTTATCGGTGCGCGTCACGGTCCCGGAGAAGAACTGGCCGGGCAGGGCGGTCAACTCGATCTTCACGCTCATCCGGTCGCGGATCTGCTCGCTGTAGGCTTCAGGAACGGCGACGAAGATGCGCATCGTCGAGATGCGCGAAACGCTGAACATCTCCGTGCCCGCGCCGCCATTGCCGGCGTTCACCAGGTCTCCGATGTCGGTACGGCGTTCGGTGATGACGCCGTCGAACGGCGCCACGATCTTCTCGTAGCTCTGCTCCTGCTCGAGCCACGCCACCTGCGCCGTTGCCGACTGCAGACTGGCATTCTGCACAGCCTGATTCTGCAGATTGTTGTCCAGTTCCTGCTGCGAAACCGAGTTGCTCCCGATCAGATCCTGGTACCGCTTCGTGGTCACATTGGCGAGACTCAGATTCGCTTTCGCCTGGTTCACGGAGGCGCGAGCCTGCACCAGCTGCTGATCGACCTGGGGAGAGTCGATGACCGCCAGAAGCTGGCCCGCCCGCACATGCGTCCCAATGTCGGTGAACCACTTCGCCACATATCCGTTCACGCGCGCGTAAACCGGCGACTCGTCGTAGGCCTGCAGCTGGGCGGGCAGGACCAGGTCTTCGGTGGCATCGCCCTGGGTGGCGTGAAAGATGGCAACCGGTTCGGCGCTTGCGGCTTTGGTTTCCGCCGCCAGCGCCCTGGTGGTATGCATGCGGGCAACGAGGGTTAGCGATCCGCCGATGCACAGTACGGCCGGCACGACCAGAAAGAGCGCTAGTTTTTTCCGTCCGGACTGCACGGCGTGACTGAAGTTCGTATTGGATAAGAGAGCCATTGTTACCTCACGAGAGTTGCGCGTTATCTGCCGCGCTGGATTGTTTGCGGTTGCGAACCATGGTGAACACGGTCGGCACGAAGAACAGCGTGGCGGTGGTGGCAATCAGCAGGCCGCCGATTACGGCGCGGCCCAGCGGTGCATTCTGCTCGCCACCTTCGCCAAGCCCCAGCGCCATGGGGACCATGCCGATGATCATCGCGCTCGCCGTCATCAGCACCGGGCGCAGACGCGTAGCTCCTGCTTCCAGCGCCGCGCGCATTGCATCTTTGGTTTCAGCAAACCTTTGGTTGGCAAAGCTGATCACGAGGATGCTGTTGGCGGTGGCGACGCCGACGCACATGATGGCGCCCATCAGCGCGGGAACGCTGAGCGGAGTGCGGGTAAGAAACAGCATCCAGCAGATTCCGCAGAGAGCCCCGGGCAACGCCGTGATGATGATGAAGGCTTCGCTCCAGGACTGGAAGTTCACGACCAGCAGCAGGTACGCCAGGGCGATGGCAAACGCGAGCCCGCCCAGCAGTCCGGTAAACGACGACTTCATCGTTGCCACCTGCCCACGAGTGACAAGGTGACTTCCACGCGGCAGTTGTTTTGCCTCCTGACCGGTGATTTTGGCAATGGCGCTCGCGACCGAACCGAGGTCGCGCCCCTGCACGCTGGCGAAGACGTCGATGACCGGAGCGACGTTATAGTGGCTGACGTCGGCTGGTTCTTCCGTCGGATGCATCGTGCTCAGGTTTTCAAGCAACTGCGGCTGAGACCCGCCTGGCGCGGAAACAGGGATGGTGCGCACAGCATCGAGCGAGTTGATTCGATACTGCGGCGTCTGCACGACCAGGTAATAGGAAACGCCGTTCTTCTTGTTCAGCCATAGGTTCGGATTGGTCTGCAGGCTCGAACTGAGCGATACCAGAACGCTGTTGGCCACATCTTCTTCGCTCAGCCCCATCTGCTGGGCGCGGACGCGATCGACGTCAAATTGAAGGCGTGGCTCATCCATCTGCTGACCGATGTACACATCGGTTGCGCCCGGAACCGCGCGAATCCGCGAAGCTATTTGTTTGGCGACAGCAAAGTTACCCTCGAGATTCTGGCCCACAATCTGGATATCGATGGGCGCAGGCACGCCGACATTCAGGGTCTGGCTGACGATATCGGCCGGCTCAAAGAAGAAGGTGGTTCCAGGAAATTGTTTCTCCAGCGTGGTGCGCAGCCGGGAGACATACTCGGCGGTCGGGCGATGCTTCGGTTGCAATGAGCCAAGGATTTCCGCGTCTGCATTGCCGATGGTCCCGCTGTTGCTGTAGGAGAGGTTGATGCCGCTGACCGGAAGGCCGATGTTGTCGAGCAATCCACCGAGTTCCGATGGCGGAATGACGGTACGAATCGTGCGCTCGACCTGATCCACGAGCCGCGCGGTTTCCTCAATGCGCGTTCCGGTCTGCGCGCGGACGTGCAGGCGGAACTGACCGGAGTCCACCGAAGGGAAGAAGTCCCGGCCAAGAGACGGCGCCAGCAAAAGGCTGGTCAGGCAGAAACCGAGAAAGCCTGACGCAAAGAGCGCCCGGTGCCCGAGGCAGGCCTGCAGAATGCTCTCGTAGAAAGCCTGCAGTTTCGCAAAGGCGCGATTGAAGTGTTGATGCGCGCGCGCAAACCATCCGGGAGCGGCGGCGCTGTGCCTTTGCGCGATTTCTCCGCGCATCAGGTATTTCACCAGCGTAGGAACAATCGTGCGGGAGAAGAAGTAGGACGCGAGCAGCGCGAAAATCACAGCTTCGGCCAGAGGAATGAACAGGTAGCCGGGAACGCCGCGCAGCAGAAACATGGGCACGAAGACGATGCAGATGCACAGCGTGGAGACGAAGGCGGGCAGAGCAATCTCCTGGGCACTGTCGAGGATGGCCTGCTCCAGAGGCTTTCCGCTGGCCAGCTGCCGCTCCGCGTTTTCAATCTCCACCGTCGCGTCGTCCACGAGAATGCCGACGGCGAGCGCCAGTCCGCCAAGGGTCATGATGTTGATGGTTTGGCCGATGAGGCTCAGGATGAGCAGCGACGTGAGGATCGACAGGGGAATCGACACGCAGATGATGAGCGTGGCGCGCCAGCTGCCGAGAAAGGCGAGGATCAGCAACGAGGTGAGCCCGGCAGCAATCGTCGCCTCGCGCACAACGCCGTCGAGCGATGCACGGACAAAGATCGACTGATCGAACAGCGGCCGCATTTCGAGGGATGGCGGAAGCGTTCCTGCAATTTTCGGCAGCGCCGCGCGAATGGCCGACACCACCGAAAGCGTGGAGGCGTTGCCGGATTTCAGCACGGTGAGCAGCACGCCCCGGTGCCCGTCCTGGTCGACGATGTTGGTCTGGACGGCGAATCCGTCGTGCACGTGCGCCACGTCCCCGAGGTGAATGGTCGCGCTGCCTACCGTCTTCACCGGGATTTCGTTCAGCTGCTGGATGGTGAGCGGAGTTCCATTGAGGCCTACGTTGTATTCCCTTGCGCCGATCTTCGCCGTGCCGGTGGGCAGGGTAATGTTCTGCGCGTTGACCATGTTCACTATGTCCTGCGGCGAAAGCCCGTTGGCCAGCAGTTGCTGCGAATCGATGTCGACCATGATCTGCCGCACCTTGCCTCCATAGGGCAAAGGCAGCGCGGCGCCAGGGATCGTGGCCAGTTGCGGCCGGATGAAGTTCGTCGCGTAATCGTTCAGTTGCTGCTCGCTGAGGTTCTTGCCGCTCAGACCGATTTGAAGAATCGGCACCGTCGACGCGCTGTAGCGAATGACCAGCGGCGGCTGAATCCCCGGAGGTAGCTGCTTCATGGTTGCCTGAGCTTCGGCGATCACCTCTGCGATCGCGCCATCCACGTTGGCCCCGGGCCGCAGATACACCTTCACCACCGAAACGCCGTAGAGCGACTGCGATTCGATGTGCTCGATGTTATCGACCGTCGTGGTGAGGGCGCGCTCGTAGACGGAAGTGATGCGATCGCCCATTTCCGAAGGCGCGAGTCCGCTGTAGGTCCAGATGATGCTGACGACCGGCACATTGATTTCCGGGAAGATGTCCACGGGCGTGCGCATCAGCATGACCGGCGCAAACAGAAAGAGGACGAGCGCCAGCACGATGAAGGTATACGGCCGGGAGAGAGCTATTTTGACAATCCACATAATCGGCTCCGGCAACTGGGGGAGTTTGGAACGGCGGGAAACGCCGATTCCCTGTGCCTGCATTCAGAGTAGGAAATGGCGGAGAAACTCAAAACGCGAAACTTAGCGTTCCTGCACTAACTCTTTCGGGTATGCCGGTTGCTCGCAACGGAGCTTCCGGTGCGCTGTGGTGATGCGTACACAACATTTGGAAATTCGTTAGCAGGGCCAGCGCTAACTCTTGTCGGCCAGCCCTTTGATTCCGTCGCGGAATCCTTTAAGCGCCTCTCCCATGCCCCGTCCAAGTTCCGGCAGCTTCTTTCCGCCGAAGAGAAACAGGACCACTGCAAAGAGCACTGCGAGATGGCCAGGAGTGAAAAGATTGTCCAGCATGAGATTTCTCCTTTTCGCGTCGTTCAAGGGACCGGCGCGGACTACCGCAGTCAGCGGCCTTCCGCGCCGGTATGGAAAGACCGGATCAGCCGCCGATAATTTCCTGTTTTTCGGCAGGAATTCTTCTGAGAGCGGCGGCATCCAGATTCAGGTGGGCCGTCGCCATCTCCGGAGGCATGCGCCGGATCCAGTTATTCAGGGAGACATCCTGGAACTGTGACGCCTTGAACAATTCGAGAAACACAACATCGGTGTTGCCGGTGTTCTCGATGTAATGTCCGGCTACTGCCGGGACATAGCCGACATCGTTCGCGTTGAAGTCCATGGTGCGCGCGCGGCCCTCCGGCATCACGATCGTCATTCTGCCGGTACCGGCCAGCCAGAATTGCCATTCGGAGGCGTTGGGATGCCAGTGCAGCTCGCGCATGCCGCCAGGCTTGAGCCGGACCAGGCCGGCCGCGACGCTCGTGCTCACCGGAAAATTGCGCGAGTCCACAATGCGGGCTTCTCCTCCAGCGCTGATCACCGTGGGCTTCATCGAGCCCATTTTGAAGGTGTATTGCTGCGGAGCCTGGACGCGGCTGCCGCCGGTCGCGTCGCGATCTGCCGCCAGCGAGCCAGGGAGCGTCGACGGAAATATGTACAGCTGCTCTTTTGGAAGTTTCGCAATGTCACTCGGCGTAAGGCGCGAGTTCTTCTGGAGAATTTCGGGCGGAACATGAGCAACAAATTCTGAAATCAGGAATGTGTTGTCCTCGGAGAAGAGGCCCTCGTTAAAAACCAGCAGGAACTGGCAGCCATCCGGCCCGAGTCCCTGAATGGAGTGCGGGTATCCCGCCGGGAAGAACCAAAGGTCGCCTTCTCCCACGTCGTCGATGAACATCGTTCCATCCGGATTCATCACCGTGACGCGGGCATTGCCATATTCCATGAAGGCCCATTCGTCGGCGGTGTGCCAGTGCAGCTCGCGAAAGCTGCCGGCCGTCAGGCGCATGTTCACACCGGAGAGATCTTTCGACGAGGGCAGCTCTCTCTGCGTGACCTGATGCGTCCAGCCGCCCTCTTCGACGCGCTTGCGCGCAAGATCGAAGGAATACCAGATGGGGCCAATATCGCCATGATCGGTGGGTGGCGGAGTGTTCGTGTTTGGATTCTCAGCGAGGAGCGACCGGTTCTCCGGCCCGGGATCGTTCGAAGAATGGTCTCTCTCCGCCCTGGCGGTGCTTTCCCGTTGTTGGGCATGGGCCGTGAGTGAGGTGAGTGCAGCTGTGGCTACCGCTGCAGAGCCATACTCCAGGAAGTTCCTTCGAGACAGGTTCTGCAGCGGGGCGGAGGATTGATTGTCAGGCTTCATAAATTCAACATCCTTTCTTGAAATTCGCGATCCGATTGAGACGCATCGCGCAGGAATCTTTCGGGAACGGCGAAGGTGCAGCGTCGTACATCTGCATGACCGGCAAAAAGCGAAAAGACCACAGTGCCGGCACGAAACAACGAGGCCACGAGAGAATGACGGATGGCAGTCAACATAGAAGTCTCCGGCACTCGCTGGATTCGCACTCCTTAAGGAGTGGAAGCCCGGTGCTAAAGACAGATTAGGAAGGACGAGAGAAACTCAAAACGCGAAACTGAGCATCGGCGCAGTAACTCTTTCGGGTGTATCGGCCGGAGATGGCCGGATCAACCCGCTGCGCAGCGTGAGGCCTGGCAGGGGTACGCTTTCGAGTGGGATGTTATGCGGTTCGTCGCAACAACGGAACGGCCCTTAGTCAAGATGAAGAATGCCGCGGCGCAGCGCCACCGTCACGGCTTCGGTGCGGTCGCTCACCTGAAGCTTCTCCAGAATGTTCTTCACGTGCATCTTGACCGTATCTTCTGCGATGGAAAGATCGGCGGCGATTTCCTTGTTGCGCTTGCCGGTTGCAATTTCGTGGAGCACCTGCAGCTCGCGCTCGCTCAGCTTTTCCAGGCCCAGGTGTTCCGCGATTTTCTCGGCCAACTGGCCCGGGACGTATTTCTTTCCGGCGTGCACGGCGCGGATCGCGCGCAGCAATTCCTCGCGAACGATGCCTTTGGCGACGTAACCGCGGGCTCCGGCGGCCAGCGCGCGTTCGATATCCGCATCGCCTTCGAGCGAGGTGAGAATGATGATGCGCGCCTGCGGGGACTGAGCGAGGATTTGCCGCGTAAGCTCGTGTCCGCTCATATCCGGCAAGCGCAGATCGACGAGGATGACATCCGGGCGGAGTTGACGCGAGAGGGTCATCGCCTGAGCGCCGGATTCAGCGGCGCCGATCAACTCCATATCCGACTGCAGGCCAAGAATTCCTGCCAGTCCCTCGCGCACAATGGGGTGATCGTCAACGCAGAGGATGCGAATTTTTGTGCTGGTGGTCATTTCGATTCCTCGCTCGGTTTTCCGGAGCGCCGCTCGTTGCGTCCGCCGCCGGATTGAACCTGCGCCTGATAGGCGCGGGACGCGGGAACCGCCACCTGGACGGTCGTACCCTGCATCGGCGCGCTGATAATCGAGAACTCGCCGGCGATCCGGGCGGCTCGCTCGCGCATACCAGTGAGCCCATAGTGGCCAGGGATTCCCGCCCGCTGGATCTCTTCGGCCATCCCCGGACCCTCGTCGCGAACCATCAGCTCAAAGGCGGACGGTCCAAAACGCAACCGGACCTTCACGATGCCCCGACCGGCGTATTTCAGGGCATTGCGCAGCGCTTCCTGTCCCAATTCGCTGAGGTCCTCGGCCACTTGCGGATGCAACAACTGCTCCTCCCCATCGATTCGGTACTCGACGGTGCTCAGGGTCTTTTCAGAATACGCGTCCGCGGTTTGCCGCAGCGACTCCACGAGCGCCGATCCCGTGACCGGATGGCGTCGGAGCGACTGCAGCGTGAGACGCCCGCCGCCGATGGCCGAACGCGAGAGGGCCAGCGCGCGCTCCAGAGCAGTCTTTGCTTTCGTGCCGGCGGGTGTGAGCTCATCCGCAATTTCCATCTGCATGCTGATGCCCACCATCTCCTGAATCAGGTGGTCGTGCAGTTCCTGGGCGATCCGCGTGCGCTCATCCATCCGCTCCTCTAAACGGAGGCGCAGATTTCGTTGAATAGACCGTAGCCGCAGCCGCAACAGCCATGCGGTGAGGAGAGTTACGCAGGCCAGGCAGAGCAGCCAAAACCAGAGAGTCTGAAAATACGCTGGAGCAAGAAAGAAGGGCAGGGTCGCGCCACTGGTGTTCCAAACGCCGTCGCTGTTGGCCGCGATGATGCGAAACGTATAGTGTCCCGGAGGCAGGTTGGTGTAGGAAGCTTCACGGACCGATCCGCCGTCGTGCCACGCGTGATCGAACCCATCCAGGCGGTAGCGAAAGCGCACCTTCCGTGGGACGGTGAGGCAGATTGCGGTGAAAGAGAACTGGAGGTCGCGAGTCAGCGGACGCAGTCGTATTGGCCCTCCGAGGTCGACGGCCTGTTCGTCCGCCTCGAGCCCGAGAATCTGCACGGGCGGCGGGATGGGATTCGGTTGCAGATGCTCCGGATCCAAAATGGCTACACCCTGCGAAGTGGTGAGCCACAGCCGCCCATCCTGAGCGAATGCGGCGGGAGAATTGCCCTCGACCCTGGGATTGTTGACGATGCCGTCGGCGTCGTCGAAGAATTTCAAATCGAGTTCAGCGTGACCGCCGGACGATTCACGCAGTTGTTGCGCGTTCATGCGCGCGACCCCGATGTTGTAGCCGAGCCAGAGATTTCCTCCGGCATCTGGCAGCGCCCAAAGAACACGATCGCCGGGCAGGCCGCTGGCCGCATTCCGGCAGGCGAAGCGTTGGCCAGCCAGCCAGCATAAACCACGTCCCGTAGCCGCCCAAAGTTCCCCATCGGAACCAGTCGACAGATGGTGAATCGCAACGCCGGACAATCCGTCGTTCGACGACCAGGTGCGGAATTTGCCCTGACGCTCTTCAACGATGCTGCCATTGGCAAGTCCGAACCAGATCCCTCCCGTCGCATCACTCACCATGGCGGTGACAGTCTGATGAAGAAGGTCGGGACTGGTGACCGGCCTGGGATCACCACCGTCTGCTTCCTGAAAGAGTCCCTTCTTTGCGTCAAGAAACCACAGCATGCCGCTATTGTCCTCAGCGAGTGCGGTCACCGCGGTGAACCCTGGGTTCGCGTGCGCTGGAGTCTCACGACCGTCCTTCCACTCCAGAAGCCCAGCACTGGTTCCGGCCCGCAGTTGATGGTTGCGGCCGATTAACAGCGAGAGAATGGGTACGCCGGGACGATCCACGATGGCTTGGCCGGGCAAGCGCTTTTGCAAGCCCTTCGGTGTCGCCAGCCATACCGAACCGTCGCTGCCCGCAGCAATGGATGTCACGGTGTCACTCAGCAACCCGTCGCCGCGGGTGAGGGACAGAACCTTATTGCGCCGCAGACGGTCGAGGCCATTTTCTGTTGCGACCCAAAGATTCTGTTCCTTGTCCTCGAAAATCGATCGGATGAAATCGCTGGAGAGCCCTTCGCTGCGCGTGTAATGTTCCACGCTGGTGCGACCGTCGATGCCCGCAATGCGCAGGATGCCGTTTCCGCGAGTGCCGACCCAGAGGCATCCGGTGCTGTCTGTCATCGCGGTGCTGATAGCGGCAGCGTATGACGAAAGCGCTGTGTTTTCGCTCACTATTCCGCCATCGGGGAGCGTATGAAGATTGCCCTGCCCATCCAGCCACCCAGCGGTATTCGCAGGGGTCTTCAACAGCCACGCATGCCCGGACGCGGTCCGAATGAATCGGCCTCGGTCAACATAGAACATGCCTGCCTGTGTTGCGATCCATTCCTTCCCATCGCTGTTTTGGAGCGGGCCCGAGACCCATTCGCCCGGCAGCCGGATCGGCGGCTCCACAGGCTCCAGCGATCCGGCGCTCAGATGCCACAGCGATGCGGAGGTCGCGACCCAAAGCGAGCCGTCGGCCGCATCCTGAATACTCTGGATCGAAGAATCCAGCTGTGTCGCCTCGAGTCCGCCGTTTTTTTCGCTGCCGACCAGGCCGGTTGCCGTGCCCACCAGCAATTCTCCCTGGCGCGAAACGCGCAGAACGCGGACTTGCCCCGGCAATTCACCATTCGGCATGACCGGGCGCCATCGCGTAAATTGCATTCCGTCAAAACGCACCAGGCCATCGTCGGTTCCGAGCCACAGATAGCCGTCTCTGGTCTGCGCAACGGAATAGATAAAGGTCGAGGGCAGGCCGTCTTTGTGGCCCCAGGAGGCAACGGAATACTGCGCTGTAGGCTGCTCCGCCTGAACCGGCAGAGCAGGCACAGTCACTCCCAGGGCGGCCAGGACGCACAAGAATCGGTCAATCGATTTCACTCGCCCGGCTCCAGAGCGTGCCAGCGGTCTCAACCCAGCATGCGTAAAGGTGAACAGCATTCTCGCTGGCCCCAACGAGTCCGAACACGCAGCTGGTTATGCGGAAGCTATGGTACGCAAACCCTCGACTGCCGCTTTTAGAGGCAGCTTTGCGGGGCGTTGGCGGTATAAAAGAACAATCCGTCGTCCGCCGGAACGAGAACCTGGCTCCTCACAGCGACCATCCTCGGTCAATATATTTGAGACTCCGGTGAAGTTTCAATGTGCCCGCTTCCATCCGGAACGAGCGGAGCCTTTGAATAAAGACGGCTACGCAATTCACGCTTCGAAACCGTCATCGAATCAGACAAGCTTAGCCGCAGGGAAATAGATGCTTAGCCAACGATAAAGATCCGTGGATAGACTGTTTCCAGGCATTTCATGCCAGGCGACGGTAGAACCCGAGATCGCCCTGGGTGTTTCAACACGGTAGTGGGGGAATTGGACGATGTTGCCAACGATCAAGACGCCTGACCGGCACGCCGAGGCTTTTCCCGTGCTCACGCCAGCGCAGATCTCCCGTATCCGGCCTTATGGACATGTCCGACCGGTCCAGGCTGGAGAGGTTCTATTCGAGCCGGGCAAGGTGGGCATGCCCTGCTTCGTGGTGCTTTCAGGAAAGCTCGACATCGCAGTGTCGGGACTCTCCGGCGAGCAAGTATTTGTGACCTACGGCCCGGGCCAGTTCTCGGGTGAAGTTGTCCTGATCTCCGGAGCGCGCGCACTTTCTCGGGGGCGGGTGGCTGAGCCGGGAGAGTTTCTCGAAATCGGCGCAGACGCGTTGCGCACGTTGATTGCGAAGGATGCCGAGCTGAGCGATCTCTTTATGCGCGCATTCCTCATGCGCCGTGTCGCGATGATTTCGGGAGGATTGGGGAATGTGGCTGTGCTGGGATCGCAACATTCCTCCAGCACTCTGCGCCTGCGCGAATTCCTTACTCGCAACGGCCATCCTTTTCGCTACGTCGACCTGGACAGCGACAAAACGTCGCAGGAACTTCTGGACCGCTTCGACATCAAGCTGGAGGACATTCCCGTTGTGATCTGCAGCGGAAAGAATGTATTGCGAAATCCGACAGATCAGAAGCTGGCGGAGTGCCTGGGATTCATGGGACCCGTGGACGAGCACCGCATTCACGATGTTGCGATTGTGGGCGCTGGTCCGGCAGGTTTGGGTGCGGCCGTGTACGCGGCTTCAGAAGGGCTTGACGCTCTGGTGATCGAATCGGAGTACCCCGGAGGGCAGGCGGGCGCGAGTTCAAAAATCGAGAATTATGTTGGTTTTCCAATGGGCATTTCGGGGCAGGAGCTTGCTGGCCGTGCAGTGGTGCAGGCAGAAAAATTCGGTGCTCACATGGTTGTCGGCCAGAAAGTGGTGAAGATCCGATGCGACCAGCGGCCGTACCAGCTGACTTTGGAGAACGGAGCGGTCATCGAAACGCGGAGCATTGTGATCGCGAGCGGCGCTCAGTACAACAAGCCGAACGTTGAAAATCTGGGGCAGTTCGAGGGGCAGGGAATCTACTACGCCGCCACGGCCATGGAAGCGCAACTGTGCACAGGCGAGGAGATCATCGTGATTGGCGGCGGCAACTCTGCCGGTCAGGCGGCGGTATTCCTCGCGGAGACAGGCACCAAGGTCTACATGCTGGTTCGCGGCAAGGAATTGTCCGAAACCATGTCGCGCTATCTCATCCAGCGAATCGTCGAGAACCCGGCCATTGAACTGCATCTCCAAACCGAGATTGTTGCTTTGGCTGGCGATTCACACCTGGAAAAGATTACGTGGCTGAATCGGGCGGCGGGCGAAGAATCTGTGCATGACATCCGCCATGTTTTCGTGATGGCCGGAGCATCGCCACGTACAGACTGGCTGCGTGAATGCCTTGCTCTCGACGACCAGGGATTCATACTCACAGGGCGGGATTTGGACCCGGTTCTGGACAGCGCGCCCGTGAAATGGCCGCTCAGGCGGCCTCCACAGATGCTGGAAACCAGCCTGCCTGCAGTTTTTGCTGTTGGAGATATACGTTCGGGCAATGTAAAGCGCGTTGCATCGGCCGTGGGTGAAGGATCAATCTCGATCCACCTCGTGCATCGCGCGCTGGCAGAGGTCTAGTCATACGTTTGGTCCGCGGTGTCACGAAATGCTCGGAAAACATCCCTCGTAGGTCCCCAACACAATCAACTGCCTGGAAACCGCCTTTCTGATCATCTTGTCCGCACCAGCTATTGCTTCACGACGTCGATCTCGTTGTCGTCCTCATTGCGATCGATGAGCTTGTTGTAGGGATCGATGCCAGCGCGTGTCGGCATCTGGTCAACGACGATGGTGAAGGTTTGCCGGCCGTCGCTGGTCCATTCCTTCTTCAGATAGAGGGGCTTCTCTGCATCGTGGGGTCCGGTGAGCACGCCAATGTCGACGAGGTCGTGCATGGGCATGGGCGATTCGCTGCCGTTGCCGTCGGCCTTCACCTTGTGCGCTTCGACCACCAGCGTGACTTTGTATTTGTGGTCTGCCGTGGGTGTTACAGTTGCCGACACCGCCTTGTTGTCGTAGAGGACGATGTTCTCGAAGTTGTCGTCGATGTAGTACTGGAGATCGGCGGGGGTTTGTGCGCGCAGCGCGGCGACCAGTTCGCGAGTGTCAGGATAGGGTCCGGACTGCGCGCCGATTTCATTGGCGTAGCGGTACTGCATCAGGAAATTGTGCAGGGCAAGATCAACCTTGTCTTCGCCGATGTAGTCGGCGAGGGTGTACATCACCTGGCCGCCCTTCTGGTACCAGACATACGCTTCCTGCTGCACCTGGGCGAGCGGCTCTTCCCTGCGAACTTCTGCGCCGCGGCCGCGCAGATAGCGGTCGAGCTCGAAGCGCAGGAATTTATGCATGTTATCCGGGCCGTAGCGGTGCCGCTGGGTCATGAGCGCCGAATACTCCGCAAGGGTTTCCGACATCATGTTGGAGCCTGCAACTCGGCCGCCGATAAGTTGATGGGCCCACCACTGGTGCCCGAGCTCATGCGCGGTGACGAAATAAGTGAAGTCAATGTCGGTGGGTTTCTCCATACGCTCGATAAATCCGATCGCCTCAGAGAACGGCACCGTGTTGGGGAAAGACTGGGCGAAAGTGCGATAGCGCGGAAATTCCACGATGCGGTACTGGCGGAACTGGTAGGGACTGTAGGCCTTCTCGTAGAAAGCGAGGCCGGCCTTCGACGCGGCGATCATGTCCTGCACGTCAAAGGAATGCTCAGGGAGGTGATAGACCTCGATGGCGATAGGGCCGTCGACTCCCTGATAGGTATCGCGCGTCACCTGATAGTTACCAGAGATATAGGCGAAGAAATCGAGGGTTCTGACATCGCCCATGTCGTAGGTGACATAGTGACGGCCGTTGGCGGTCCAGTCCTTCTGCAAGTAGCCGGGGGCGAGGGCGATCTGATCGGCGGAGGTGCTGACGGTGGTCTTGTAGCTGATCCAGTCGGAGTCGACGGTGAAGATATTGGTGACGGAGCCGAGTCGGTCGCCGCGCTGGGGCAGCAACTCCTGCGGGCCGAGATGCTCTTCGCGGCGGCGGCGCGGATCGGTCAGCTCCAGATTCTGATCGTAGCCGATTGTCGGAAAGTAGCCCACGTCGAAGAAGGTTCCGTTGTACGCTAACTCGGCTCGCTCATTGCCGTCTTTGAAACCGCGGCTGGTGTAGCCAACGTCGAAGTTCATGTTCATGGTCTCGCCGGGTGCAAGGGGCTGGTCGAGCGCGTAGATGGCATACATAGCGCGCGGGCTGGAGGAGACCCTGTGAAACGTCCGGTCGAAAATGACGTTGCTGACGCCCTGCTGCGCATTGGTGATGTGAATGACGCCAATGGGCTGGGCCGTTTTGTTCTGCAGAATGAAGTGGCCCGTGCCTGAGAAGGAGCGGCGCTCAGGGTAGATGTCGATATTGGCATCGGCAGAGATGATTTTCGGCTGTGGCAGAAGCTCGTACTTCTTGAAATCCTTTTCGTAGTTCGCCTGGATATCGCGCTGGTCCCGGGCAGTCAGAAATTCGTTCAGCACGTGAGCGTTGTAGTAGTACCAGACGCCGCTGCCGATTGCAGCCAGCAGGCAGATGGCTGCTGCGGCCGCGATGTGACGGAAGTTCTGGCGCAGCAGGCGGAGGCGCGCTCCAAGGGAATCTTCCGCTCCGCGCCGCGCGAGGCCGATCGAGAGCACAGCGAGGAAGGCTGCGACGGATAGCCAGTAAGTAATGGACCAGAACAGGGGCAGGACAAAGTGTCCATAACCGTTCATGTCGGAATACGTGTAAGGCGGGGTCTGGCCAAAGAGATACAGTGTGTTTTCCCATCCGAAATTGAACAGGATGGGCTGCAGAACAAACACGCCGATGACGATGCCATGCCCGACAAACTTGTTCGAAACGACCGTCTGCACGAACATGGCCAGCAGGGCAAAGACCAGAATCTGCGGGAATGTGACGACGTAAAGCTCTTTGAAGTACTGCAGCAACTCGTAGTGGTGGTAACCCTGCACCGTCTGCATGAAGATGCCGCAGAGACCGGCGACGGCGAGCACGGCGAACTCGACAAAGCAGAGCGCGGTAAGCTTCGAGAGCCAGTCCGAGGTATCGCCAATGGAGAGTGCGTCGTGAATACCTTCGAAGTGGGTGTCGCGCTCGCGCCATATTAGCTCGGCGGCGTAGAACGTGGCGATGATGTAGAAGAACAGGATCGCGATGCCTTCAACGGCCTGCAGCATGAGATAGGTGACTGGCCAGACGTTTTCGCCTCCCAGTCTTCCGGCGAACCGGCCGTTGCTGCAGGAGAGCCCGGCCATCAGGATCAACAGCACCCAGAATGGGATGTCGCGCACGACGTTGCGCAGGCGCAGGCGGGTGAGCGAAAGATATTGCGCCCACGTAGTGGAGGGACCAAAGATCTGCTGGACGAGCGGTGCGCGCGTGACGACCAGGGTGCGCACCGGCCGCAGCTCCTCGTCCTGCTGCGCCGCGACTTTGGCGCGGCGGGCGCTGGCGCGGGCGGTCAGCGCCTCGAGCGACATGGGGAAAAAGACCCACAGGGCAACGAGCGCGAGCACGCCGAAGCCACTCCACACCAGGCGGTTGTAAAGGAAGATGCCCTGTGCCACGTGCGGCGACCACGAGAACAGAAGCGTGTTCTTGTCAACGACGGTCCAGTAGCGTGAGACGGCGTCATTGAGGAGAATGCCAACCGGATCGAAAATGCCCGGCCAGAAGCGGTTGAGACTGCGGGTGGAGAGGAAGGCGCCCGCATAGAAAAGATAAAGAGCCAGCAGAGCGGCGCCCTGGAGATAAACGATGAAGACGCGGCGCGAGAGCGCTCCCACCAGGAAGAAGAGTGAGCCAAGGAAGAAGATCTGCACCACGAGGGTGGAGAAAAACGGCTGGAAATACCAGCTCAGGTGCGCCGGCGCAATCCGTGTGTGGTCGGCCCAGG
>DATHQV010000215.1:0-60333 GCA_035482355.1 Acidobacteriaceae bacterium
GTCCACCAGCAACCCTGTTGACCAGCGCTGGTGGCCCTCAAGCTGGCCGCCCCCGGAGAATCGACAGTGCAGGACAACGATAGGACCTTCCGAGCGCGACTGCGTACCGACATAGGTCACGCGGTCGCCCTGGGCGGTGCAGCGATCGATTAGGATCTGCGATCCGCTCACCCGAAAATCAAACGGCTGCGCGTGCGTGGTGACAATCGTGTGCTGCTGGATATCGACGCCGAGGATCGTGAGGCGTTCTGCATGTTGATCGATGCGCACCGAGTCGGTGGTATCGACAAAGGCGACATAGCGCAGCCACGAGTCGACCACGTTGTCCATGTCGATCCCATCAAACTCCGCATCCACGCGGTACGCAATGCTTCGGTCGGGTGCCAGAATCTGCAGATTCTCGACTCCCACCTCGGCGATGCGCCCGGAGACCTCGACCCGCGTTACTGTCGCCTGCCGGGCGGAGTAGAAGCGAGCGTCGAAGGAATCGGTGAGCGGCACCTGCAAACGAACATCGTTGCCCTCGACCGACGCAACACGTCGCAGGACGCGAATATTATTCTTCACCCAGGTTTCGGATTTTCCATCGCGCTTCATGTGATCCATTCCCATGAAGTGCACCCACGCGGGGGTGACGGGCTTGACGATCTCGAGCCAGTCACCCTCGCGAATTTTTGAAGCATCGGCGACATGAATTGTTGTAGCGCCCGCGGGAACGTAGCGATCCACAAGCCATGTGGCCGGATCCCGCGCACTCTCGTGAAACTCCCCGGTGGCCGAAATGGCGAGATGCGGCGCACCGGTCAACTCGAGGACAGACGCACCGGTTCCTATCGCGGCAGTGCCGCGCAGAACCACACCCGACGCGTGCATTTGGAGGGTCCCGAGGAGAAAGTATGTTCCCGGCGCGAGCACGACCGCCCCGCGCTCACCGTGCGCATTGGGGATCAGGCCGGCCACCTTATCAAGCGCCGCCTGGATCGCAGGCGTATCGTCGGCCCCGCCTGTGGGCGAGACTTTCACGCGCTCATCCACCTGCGGCAGCGCGACCCCACCCCCGCGATAACCCGCCGTTGAGAAATCCGGAATGCGATCGCCCCGCTCGGTTCGCGTGTAGACCAGCCTTCCGTTTGGGCCCGGGTAAACCCAATGCGACTGGCCCTGGCAGAGCGCGCCGCAAAGAAACCAGCAGGTGACCGGAAGGATGCGGCATGCGGCGTTGTGGAGTTTGAGGGGCATGCTTTTGCGGATCCGAAGACAACGGTCCCCGGTGTGTTTCATCGACCCGATCGGCACGCGACTTTCCTCCGCTTGCAAGCCTCTGTTCAATGTGATCTTCCTGCATACTGCTGCACACGGCATACCGACCGTCAAACTGGCTATGTCATTGAGAACTCTCAGCACAGAGCTGCCGATCGCGCGTCGACTCGTGCGCAATCGAACAGACGTGTTCGGTTCCGGACAGCAGCCAGAACAGCCATGCGGCATGTCACGTGGCGATTCCCGTACGCCAGCCAGCGATCTATCCCGGAGTCTTGATCCCTCTGTGCAGCATTTCTACTGACTTGGCGAGACGCCTGGCGCGGGTCTCTTCTTTTTTGGCTTCGGTAATCCAGCGGCAGTATTCCTTGCGGTGTGTGTAGCTCAGTTGGTCGAAGGTAGCCTGGAGCTTTTCCTTCTTGAGAAGCGCGGCGAAGTCTGCGGGGACTTCGACAGTGCGGACAGCCTCATCTTTCCAGAGAACGACGTCGACAGTGTCCCCCGGCTTTTTGCCAAGTTGTTCCTGCACCGCTTTGAGCAGTCCGAGCATATGCTGCGGATGCCCGTATCGCGCAATGGTCCCGGTGTAGGGCACTTTGCCGTCGAACATTACCTTCACGGGCACGCGGGCGATGGTGCCGAATTCTTTCTGCGTGTCGTAGGGGAATAAGACGAAGGCTCCGCCGCGGGGAGCCGACTGGATTTTCGCCGTGAAGGTGTATTTCTTCATGGCACTAATTTATACGGGAAAAGCGAGAGCCCAAAGGCTAACGGCTGGAACCTAAAACCTAAAACCTAGAACCTACAACCCAGCAATCACGCAACGGCCTGTTGCGCCATTACGTCGGCGCGGGCTTCGCTGCTCAGAGGCATGGTGATGGAGAAAGTGGTACCCGGTTGGCAGGGACCGCAGTGGCTGCGCACCCGAATGGTCCATCCGTTGCGGCGGATAATTTCGCCCGTGACCCACAGGCCGAGGCCGGTCCCGGTTTCGCCTTTTGTGGTCACGAAGGGTTCGAAGATGGCGGGCAGCAGGGCGGGGGGAATGCCGGAGCCGGTATCCGCGATAGTGAGGCGCATGCGATGGTCGCTGGCTGTGGAGATGCGAAGCCGGAGCCGCCCACCGCGGCGCATGGCGTCGATGGCGTTGCCGACAATGTTGGCAATCACTTGGCGCAGTTCGCCTGGGCTGGAGAGGACCGTCGCGGAGGGGTCTTCGACATCGACCTCCACGGCGATATTGGCGGCGGCGAGGCGGGAGTTGTAGAGCACCAGCACGGAGCGCAGAACGCTGGCGACTTCGGTGTCGATGGGGTGGTTGGGCTCGCGATAGAAGCGCAGCGTCTGCTTCGCGATTTCGGCAACACGCGCCAGCTCCTGCTCGGCATTGGTCAGATAGCGCTCGGCTTCAGTGGGGTCGGGCGTGAGCCGAATGAGGTAGAGCAGATTGGTGACGGCCTCCAGCGGGTTGTTGATTTCGTGCGCGATGCTGGCGGCGAGGCGGCCCGTGACGGCGAGCTTTTCTGAGCGGCGGAGAGCCTCCTGGGCGCGCGCGTACTGCTGCATCTGATCGCGGATCTGATATTGCCGCTGCCTGCCGCGCAGAGCAATTTCCAGCGTGCTCAGCAGCGTTTCCGGACGAATGGGGCGTTCGAGCAGAAAGATGTTGCCAAGCGGACGGCGAAGCTCGCGCAGACGTTCGCTCTGCACGGTGACGCGGCCGCCTACGGTTAGCAGGATGAGAGGAAAATCCGACCAGGGAGGTTGCTCCTCGACCACGCGGTGCAGCTCCTTGATGGCCCGAACCGTAAGCGCCTCTTCAGAGATGATGGCGGCTCCCGCGCCGCGCCCTGTCTCGAGGCACAGTTCGTCGACGGAGCCCACCGCGTGGCACGCCATGCCCCGGCGCTCGAGCAGACCCGCGATGAGTTGATGATCTTTGCCGGTAGGCGCGAGGATGATCGTTCGGTGATCGTGAACCGATGCTTTAGTCTCCTGAAACAGAGCCGACCCCCTGTTCCATCAGGTTGCTGATGAGCTTGGGAACGCCGGTAAGCACGCCTTCAAATTCGCGCAGAGGCTTGCCTACAATCACGCGGCCGGACTCCATGAAGAGTTCGCGAATCGTGCGTTCGTGGGGACCGCTGCGCTTCTTGACGACGGAAATGGCCTGGCGCAGTTCTCCGGCACGCTCAAAGTAGCGGAAGAGCAGGATCGTGTCGGCGAGATAGCTGACGTCGACGGGGGAGTGCATGGTGGCGCCAATGACGCCCGCCTGGGCGAGCGTGATGATGCTGGCGATGCCCTGCTGGCCGAGGTAGGAGAACAGCTCGTGCAGCTGCATGGCGAGGAACTGCTCGTGGGGCATCGCATTGAGCAGTCCGTTCATGCTGTCGATCACGAGCACGCGGAGGTTCTGCTCGTCGACGAGGTAGCGAATTTGCGCGACGAATTCGCCGGGGGAAAGCTCGGCGGGGTCGATTTGCTGCACCTGAAGAAGTCCGCTGTCGATCACCGAATCAGGATCCATGCCGAGGCCGCGGGCTCGGTCCAGCAGCGTCGCCAGCGATTCATCGAAGGTGAAGATGGCGGCCTTCTCGCCGCGCATCGCGGAGGCATACGCATAGTGAAAGGCCATGGTGGATTTGCCGCAGCCTGCCGGCCCGGTCATCAGCGTGCTGGTCCCGGTATCGATGCCGCCGCGCAGCAGGTCGTCCATTTCCTGCAGCCCGCTGGGCACGGGCTTGCGAACGAAGCCGGGCATGTGTTCCGCCGCAATCAGCCGCGGGAAGATCAGCAGCCCGCCGGTGCGGATCACGTAGTCGTGGTAACCCTCGCGATACGAGGAGCCGCGGAGCTTATGTATCTCGATGCGCCGCCTGCGGGTGCCGAAGTCGCGGCCGATGCCCTGCATCACGATCACGCCGTGGGCGATGCTTTGCAACTGGAGATCGTCGCTGCCGTTGGAAGTGCGGTCGTCGAGCAGGAGGACGGTGATATTGCCACCGGAAATTTGGCGCTTAAGGGCTAGAATCTGGCGGCGATACCGGAGGGGGTCGCGGGCCAGCATGCGCAGTTCCGCCAGGGAGTCGAAGATAAGGCGCTGCGGCTTCACTTCGTCCACTTTTTTCAGGATGGACGCGATGGTGTCGGCGAGTTCGACTTCAGAAGGATGGAAGACGGTGTACTGCGATTCCGGCGTCAGGTCGTCGTCGGGCGGAATCATCTCGAAAATCTCGAGGCCCTCCGTCGACCAGCCGTGCGACTCGGCCACCTGTTCCAGTTCAATGTGGGACTCGGAAAGCGTGACGTAGAGGACTCGCTCCCCATTGCGGATGCCTTCCAGCAGAAACTGGAGGGCCATCGTGGTTTTGCCGGTGCCGGGATCGCCTTCGATAAGGTAAAGATGACCCTGCGGAAAGCCCCCGTTCAGAATGTCGTCGAGGCCGTCGATGCCCGACTTGAGGCGGCGCGGAGGGGCGAAACCGTTGGCGGATGGGGAAACGCTGGACTTGGACGCAACTGCGCCGCGTGACCCAGTACCTGCAAGCTTGCTTTTCACGTCAGTGTTCTCCAAAAGGGGATTGCATCGGCAGGTAGCCGAACCCGAGAAAAACTCGAAAATTCGATGCGAAATGCAGGATGCCGGTTGTTTGATTGAGCTCGGGGGATGAACGCCAGATAGTGACACAGAAAAGATGCGTCGCAATTGACATTCCGGAGGCAGACTCCTACCGTTGCCGGGAATGCGCAAGGTCGGATTTTTGTAAGACGGCGGGGCCGTGGTCTTGGGTTTCCCAGCAGGAAATTTTTGATGGTGGAGGCGGACTGGTGAAGGGAATTCTTTTGGGATTTTTATGGGCAGGCAGTCTACTGGCCGGTTCGTGCAGCGCGCAGAACGGGGCAGCAAACGGGACTGGGGTGGGAGATTTTATGGGCCAGTCGGATGTGGGAACGGTCCTGCATCCGGGATCCGCGGCGTACGATGGCGCTCAGCAGACCTATACCGTGACCGGCAGCGGAGAAAATATCTGGGCGGCCACAGATGCCTTTCATTTTGTTTGGAAGAAGGTTTCCGGCGACATATCTCTGGGCGCGGATGTGGCAATAACGACTACAGGTGGCAATCCGCATCGGAAAGCCGTGTTAATGATTCGCCAAAGCCTGGATGCCGACTCGGTGTACGCCGATGCTGCGGTGCACGGCGTCGGGTTGACGTCGTTGCAGGTTCGCGACGCGCGCGGCGGAGAGACGCACGAGATTGAATCGGCGCTGACAGGACCGGTGCGGTTGCGGATCGAGAAACGGGGCGACACGGTGTATCTATTTGTGGCGCAGACGGCGGACGCCCCGCTGCAGCCTGCAGGGGCCGCGATCAAGGTTCCGCTCAGCGGGGATTTTTATGTGGGGATCGGCGTCTGCGCGCATGACAAAGACGCCACCGTGACGGCTACGTTTTCCCATGTGGAGTTGAAAACGCCGGCAGCAGCCACGGGAACGCCGGTTCTGTGGAGCGTCCTGGAAACGGTGCCGGTGTCCTCGACGGATCGGCATGTGACCTATGTTTCACCGACACATTTTGAAGCGCCGAATTGGACGGGAGATGGGGCGGCGCTGATTTTCAATCGCAACGGGCATTTGGAGCGCCTGGCAGTGACGAATGAGGTGCACCCAGTGGCGCAGGGCGAGCCGCAGGTCATCGACACGGGCGCGCAGAGCCATTGCAACAACGACCATGTGCTCTCGCCAGATGGGAAGTGGATTGGGCTGAGCGATTCGTCGCAGCCCGATCACCAGTCGAGCGTCTATGTGGTGCCGATAGCAGGGGGAATACCGCGTAAGGTGACGACGCTCTCTCCGTCGTATCTGCATGGATGGTCGCCAGACGGGACGACGCTGGCATTTACCGGAGAACGTAACAACAACTTTGACATTTATACGATTCCGGCCGCGAGTGGGGCGGAAACGCGGCTAACCACAGCAGAAGGCCTGGACGATGGGCCGGATTATTCGCCCGATGGGCAGTGGATTTATTTCAACTCCGTCCGCACCGGGCACATGCAGATCTGGCGGATGCACGCAGATGGCAGCGGGCAGGAGCAGGTGGTGAAAGACGAGACCAACGACTGGTTCCCGCACATATCTCCCGATGGGAAGCTGATGGTGTTCATCGCCTATGGCCCGGAAGTGACGGGTCATCCGCCGAACCAGGATGTGGAGTTGCGGCTCATGACGCTGGCGGAGGGCAAAGTGAAAACGCTGGCAAAGCTGTTTGGCGGGCAGGGAACCATCAACGTGCCGTCATGGTCGCCGGACAGCCAGAAAGTGGCATTCGTCAGTTACGAATTACTTCCGGCGGTGCAATAGGGAGCGCCCTGGGTGTCACCGACGCTGCCGCCTTCAAGCATGCGGTAAAGAGTCGATCGGCTGATGCCGAGCATGCGGGCCGCGCGGACTTTGTTCCCGTTGACGCGGGCCAAAACCCGCGTGACGTGGCGAAGGATGGCCCGGTCCAGGTTGGGATCGTCGGCGGGGAATTGAGCGGCGCCCGGTGAAGCGGGCGGCAGAGGCCAGTCGAGGCGAGGAATATCAATGGGCCGGACCCATTGTCCAGCAGCTTCGAGGGCCGCGGCCGCCATGATGGATTCGAGTTCGCGTACATTGCCGGGCCAGGAGTGCGCGGTGAGACGGGCGAGCGCGCCGGGGGCAAAGCCGCGCAGCGATTTGTGGTGTTCCTCGGAAATCCGGCGCAGGAATAGACCGGCGAGCAGCGGGATATCGTCGCGGCGTTCGCGCAGAGGCGGAAGCGCGAAACGGATCGCGGTGAGATGGCTGGCGAGATCTGCGCGGAACGAGCCCGCGGCGGAGAGACGGCGCAGAGGTTGCAGGGAGCCAGTGACGAGCTGCAGGGGCCCACAGGCGGTGTGGATGCGGATGCGCTCGTGGGCAGCGCGTTCGAGGAAGTCGCGCAACAGGCGCTGCTGCTCCGCGGAAAGCTCTTCGATGCGGGCGAGATAGAGCAGCCCGCCGCGGGCGTCCTTCCAAAGCGAAACCGGATTCGAGAGAAATTCAGCGGCGACCCACGGCGCGAAAGGTCCGGAAGCCGAAGGTCCAAGACGATGCAGGGTTCGGGCCGCGAGCATCTTTCCCGCGCCCGGTTCGCCTTCGACGGTGGCGAGACGAAAATGCGGCGCGGTGCAGCGCATGCGCGCAAACAGATGCTGCATGACCGGGCTGCGCCCTGCCATCGCGCCCAGGCGGAAGGCTTCCGGCAAATCCTGTGGGGGAAGCAGATCGGGCACCAGCCACTCGGCAATTTGTGCTTCCGGCTGGACCGATTCCAGGCCGAAGCCGTTCGTCCTGCGGAACAGCGCGTCTTCCTGGGTTGAGATTTCGATTTGTGCAAGGGCCACGGCTCAGCTCCATCCTTCTGCATGCTGTATCGGCAGAAGGGAGGGGAAGATGAAGGCGGAAACGAGCGTGATCGAGTGCGCGATGCGTGTCGGCAGTGTTTTCGATACCTCGAAAAAAGAAATATATGGCGAAAAGCTGCACTACCTGCATCGGGCGGAAGGGCATCGTACTTCATCGAGACCGGTTGAGGCGCGTTCCTGCGCCAAAGTCCTGCGCCGGCGATTACCCACGATGGAGTTTCCCATGAGGATATTGAGGAAGATAGTAAAAACGGTCGGGCCGGTATTGCCCGCGTTGCTGCTGTGCGCGATTCCGGCAGCGTCCCCGGCGCAGATCAGCGTTGGATTTTCTATTACGGCACGCGTCATGCCGCCGGTGTTGCCGGTGTATGTGCAGCCACCATGCCCGACCGAGGGCTATCTGTGGACGCCCGGATACTGGTCCTACGATCCGGTCGATGGTTATTACTGGGTGCCGGGCGTATGGGTGGCACCACCGGAACCAGGCGTGCTGTGGACACCGGGCTACTGGGGTTATGCGAACGGTGTGTATGGCTGGAATGATGGCTACTGGGGGCCGACGGTCGGGTTCTACGGTGGCGTGAATTACGGGTTCGGGTACGGCGGCGAAGGATTTTACGGGGGCCGGTGGGAGGGAAACCAGTTCCGGTATAACACCGCGGTGGTGCGCGTCAACACAACGGTGATCCACAACGTATATGTGGACCGCACAGTGATACGCACTGAGACGTCGACGCGGGCCAGCTTCAACGGGCCAGGCGGCGTGAACCGGCGGCCGACACCGCAGGAAGAGCAGGCCGCACACGAGCATCACTATCCGCGGACGGAAGAGCAGACGCAGCATATTTCGATGGCAAAGGCCGATCCGCAGGCACGCTACTCGACGAACCATGGGCGTCCCGCAGTGACGGCGGAAGCGAAGGTTGGCGAACGGTCCACGGTAGCAGCCAATCGAACGGAAAGCCGTCCGGCAGCGCGCACGGAAAGCAGCCGCCCAGCAACGACGAGGTCCACAGAGTCGCGTCCGGAAGCGAGCCGTACGGAACCGACGCGGCCAGCCACAACACGTCCTGAATCGACGCGCAGCAAGACAACCGCACGCACCGAATCCACGCATCCGGAGTCGACGCGCAGCACGGCAACAGCGCGCACCGAAGCCACGCGTCCGGAATCAACACGTAGCACGACGACAGCACGCACGTCAGCCACTCATCCCGCCACAACGGGGCGGACGGAAACGGCTCCTCGCACAGAAAGCCGTCCGGCCACCAAAACGCTTCCTGCTGTAACCCATCCGGCGACCCCGGCACGGACGGAAGCACGGACGGAAACGGCTCCGCGGACAGAAAGCCGTCCGGCAGCGAAACCGAAGCCGGCACCGAAGCCAGAAGCGACACCACGCGCTGAAAGCCGTCCGGCGCCCGCGCCGAAGCCGGAAGCTGCACCCCGTGCGGAAAGCCGTCCAGCACCGGCACCGAAGGCAGAGGCTGCACCGCGTGCGGAATCGCGTCCGGCGCCAGCGCCGAAGCCGGCGTCGCGTCCTGCTCCAACACCGAAGGCGGCCCCTGCCCCGAAGGCAGAGAGCCGTCCAGCTCCGGCGCCGAAGGCGGCACCGGCAGCAAAGCCGGCAGCTCGTCCGGCACCAGCTCCTAAACCAGCGGCCAGGCCGGAAAAAGAAAAGCCACAACAGTAACCGCGTCTTTCCATGAGAAAAGGGCAGGCTTTGTGCCTGCCCTTCTTTTTTTGAACCAGACTGGATTCGGTTGGGCCAGCGCCCCGGGTTCGTTCCGGTTAGCTCTGTCGAGCGCGCGACGAGGGCTGGTCGGAGAAGATCTTACCGTCGCGGATGTGCACCACGCGGTGCGCGTACTCCGCGATGTCCGGCTCGTGCGTGACCAGAACAATCGTGTTCCCTTTGGCGTGCAGATCGTCAAAGAGCGCCATGATCTCGTCGCCGGTTTTCGAATCAAGGTTCCCGGTGGGCTCGTCGGCGAGGATGATCGACGGACTGTTGACGAGTGCTCGCGCAATGGCGACGCGCTGGCGTTGTCCGCCGGAGAGCTCGTTGGGTTTGTGGCTCATACGCGATTCAAGATTGACCGCGGTGAGAGCAGCTTTGGCGCGAGCCACGCGCTCCTCGGCCGGAGTCCCGTTGTAGATCAGGGGCAGCTCCACGTTATGCAGTGCGGTGGCGCGGGCCAGCAGGTTGAATGTCTGGAAAACGAATCCAATTTCCTTGTTGCGGATGCGCGCCAGCTCATCGTCATTCAGCTCGCTGACCAGATGGCCGTTCAGCCAGTACTTGCCCTGTGAGGGAGTGTCGAGGCAGCCGATCAGGTTCATCAGAGTCGACTTGCCTGAGCCCGAGGGTCCCATGATGGCCACATATTCGTTGCGCGGAATCCGGAGAGAAATGCCCTGCAGCGCGTGGACCTGCTGTTCGGAGCCCATGTCGTACGTCTTCCAGAGGTCTTCGACCACGATCATGTCGCGCGGCTGTGCGCTGGAGCTGGTTCCGTGAACCGCTTCGGTGGATGTTTCTGCCGCCATCAGGACTCCTGTCGCCATGCTTGTGGTATACGCACCGGGAGAGGCGATGGTTCCCCGCGGCCGGATCGCGCGAATTGCCCGTTCCTCTTAAGTGGATGACGAACTGCTGCTCTGCGGCGCAATGAGTTCCGTATCCTGTTTGACCATCGAACCCTCTTTTAGGTCGCGCAGGACGCGATAGGTGCCAGTGACGATGCGGTCGCCGGGCTGCAGACCTTTGGTTACTTCGATGTCGGTCGCACCCGTGATGCCCGTGCTGACCGTTACGAAATGCACCCGATCCTTGCCCTTTTCCTTGCTGATGACGAACACGCCCTGAACCAGTTGAGTGTTCTGCTGCTCGCTGGTCGCGGCAGAGACGGTCTCAACGTGGGTGGTCGGGTTCTTCAGGTTCTTTGGGTCGCGCAGGGTCAGAGCCTGAATCGGAATCGCGAGCGCGTTGTCTTTGCTGGCTGTCACGATCTTCGCCGTGGTGGAGAGGCCAGGACGGAGATCATCGGATTGCTCGTCGAGGGTGACGACCACTTTGAAGTCCTTGGCTTCTTCCACGCCGCTGGTGGACTGGCTGGTGGATTGGCCGGAGGAGCGAAGAAGAGCCTGGTCGCCCACTTCGGTGACATGGCCCTTGAAGGTCTTGCCCGGCAACGCGTCGACGCTGACTTCGGCAAACTGGCCGAGTTTCACGTTGACGATGTCGGTTTCATCCACTTTGACTTCGGCGGTGATCACCGACATGTCGGCGAGGGTCATCAGCGTGGAGCCTTCGGTGTTCTGAATGCCCTGAACGACCATTTCGCCCTGACGCACCGGCTCATTCGTCACAATGCCGTCGAACGGCGCAACGGCGATGGTGCGATCGAGCAGATCCTGATTGACCTTCAGATCGGCAACCTGGGTTTGCAGGTGTCCGCGGGCGGAAGCGGTTTGCGCCTTCGCCTGGGCAAGGCCGGCTTTGGCCTGATCGAGACTGGCGACATCGAGATCGTAGGCCGCTTTGGCCGCGTCATAGTTCTGCTTCGACATCACCTGGGCGGCCACAAGAGCTTTGGCGCGGTCGTAGTCGAGCTTCTTCTGCTCGAGGTCGGCCTCGGCGTGCTCCACGTTGGCTTCCTGGGTCTTTTCGGCGGCAATGTACGAAGCGATATCGGTCTGGTAGGAGGCGATGGTGGCCTGCTGCGCGGCGACATTGGCTTCCTGCTGCACGTTTTCGATGGTGGCGACCACCTGGCCTTTTTTGACGTGCTCGCCCTCGGCCACGTTGAACTTCGTGACCCGGCCCATCGCGTTGGCGCCAACATTGACGTAGGTTTTGGGACGAATCTGGCCGGTGGCATTCACCACGGATACGAGATTCTCGTGGGCCACGGTGCCCTCGAGGACCTTGGTATAGCCCGACTGCGCACGCACAACGGTGAGCCCAACGATCCCGGCGAGAACCACGACGACAGCAATAATGATAAGAATTTTCTTCAAAGCAGTTCTTCCTCGCGAAGGATTACGCAGTTCCGGCGTCAGCGGTTCCCAGGCAGCACAAGAATGACCAGGAATCGGAATCCAGCCCTCCGGGCAGACTGCGGGGGAAGTTCTAACAGGCACGTCCTGACAGGAACGCTCTGAGAGGAACCAGGAGTTGGACGCCCGCCGCGGCGACCGGTGAGTTGCCGGAAAAGATTTCCACTTGATGATAACAGGTTGCCTGCCTGAAGAGTCATACAGGACAGGCCCGGCAGGGATGCTCGGCGGAGCGGGAATTTGTGAGGATTTGCTTGAAAGGCCCGTGTCGCCCCCGTAGAATTGGAAGACGCCCCCGAGGAGTAGCAGTCCGCGTATGTACAGGCACCGATTCTCCCTTTTTTCAGCCATTCTGATTGCAATGCTCGCCGGCGCAGGAACCGTCGCAGCAGGGGCCCAGGCCGCTACCCCCCAGCCAGGCACCCCGTCGCAGCCCAGCACCGCCCAGTCTTCCCCGGCCGCTTCGGCACCGGCCACGGCCCCGCAAACCCAACAGGATAATCAGGATCCGCTCAAGAGGCAGCTCTCCGACAAGGAGCGCTTCAAGCAGCAAAAAGCTCTGCACCAGGAGTTGAGCGAGACCTACAAAAAGTGGCTCGACGAGGACGTGATGTGGATCATCACGGACCAGGAAAAGAAAGCCTTCCTGAGCCTGAGCAACGATGAGGAGCGGGACGCCTTTATTGAGCAGTTCTGGCGCCGTCGCAATCCGAACCCGGATTCTCCGGAAAATGAGTTCAGGGAAGAGCACTACCGGCGCATTGCTTACGCGAACGAGCACTATGCGGCCGGGAAGCCGGGCTGGATGACGGATCGCGGCCATATGTACATCTCGTTTGGCCCACCGGACAGCACCGATTCCCATCCCAGCGGCGGTTCCTACGATCGCCCGATGGAAGAGGGCGGCGGCGAGACTCAGACCTTCCCCTTCGAAACCTGGCACTATCGTTACCTAGAGGGGATTGGCGAGAACATCGACATTGAGTTTGTCGATACCTGCATGTGCGGCGACTACCACATGACCATCGACCGCTCCGAGAAGGATGCGCTGCTGCATGTGCCGAACGCCGGCAACACGCTCTATGAAGACATGGGCATGGCGAAGCGCGGCGACCGGTTCAAGGGCGGGATGGAAGACCTCGGCCCGGGACCCGACAGCTCGACGGAAGGCGCAAAGGAATTCGATCGGCTTGAACAGTATGCGAAGCTGAACGCTCCCCCGGCAATCAAGTTCAAGGACATGGACCTGGCGTCGTTCCTGTCGAGCCACAAGATTCTGACCGGCCCCATCTTCCCGTTTGAAGTGCGCACGGATTTTGTAAAGGTCACCGACGACACCGTTCTGGTGCCGATCACTCTGATGATCAGGAATCGGGACATCACCTTCAATACGAAGGACGGCGTCTCGAAGGGCGATGTGGACATTATCGGGCGCGTCTCGACCATCACCGACCGCGTGGTGCAGAGCTTTGAGGATCCGGTGGAAGTGGAAGAGCCGGCCGAGCTGCTGCCGCGGGCGCTGGAGAGCGAAAAGGTCTATTGGCGCGCGCTTCCCCTGCGCCCGGGTCTGTACCGCATCGACATCGCCATCAAGGACGGGAACAATCCGGACCACGTAGGCGTCTGGGCGCATTCGATCACTGTGCCGCGCTACGACGACGATAAGCTTTCGGCATCGTCCCTGATCCTCGCGGACCAGATGCATCGCGTGCCGTCGAAGGACATCGGGGCCGGTTCGTTCATCATCGGCAACACCTTCGTTCGTCCGCGCGTGACCTCGAACCCCGCGCAGCCGGCCCTGTTCCATCGCAATCAGAATCTGAACTTCTGGATGCAGGTCTACAACCTGGGTCTGGACGAGAAGAGTAAGCAGAACAACGCGAAGATCAGCTACCAGATCCTGAACGCGACCACGAACAAGTCAATTCTGGATACCCAGGAAACATCGCAGACACTGGCGGCCACCTCGGACCAGCTAACGCTCGAAAAAACCCTCCCCCTTGCAAGTCTTGAGCCCGGGAAGTATATCGTTAAGATCAGCGTGGACGACGGCGTGACGCATCAGCAAATTGCGCAATCGGCGCCGTTCACAGTGGAGTAGGCTCAGGAGAAGAGGAGCTTCCGGCGAAGGCGGGGAGCGGAACCTCAGCGGCCAAAAGAGCCGCGGGGTTGAACGGAATTTTAGGGAGCAGCGCCAGGAAGCAAATATCACGTTATTGATGCAGTGATCAGACGCGTCTCCATTTCCGGATCAATTCTTGCCGCGGCAGTCCTGCTGTGCATGGCCGGAGTACGGGCCGAGGCGCAGGCCACCAGCCTGACCGGTGTGGTCAAAGACAGCCGGGGCACTCCGCAAATGGGAGCCGTGGTGCAGTTACTGCGGCCTGACTTCTCGGTCGCCCTCGAAACCTACACCGACGATCACGGCCGCTATCGCATCGCCACCATCCTCCCCGGCGTTTACGAGGTAAAAGCATCCGCAGACCTGTTTCTCCCCACCCTGCGCGAGAACCTGCGCGTGCTGGGCGGCTCGAAGCTGGTGGTGAATCTGACCCTGGATACGCTGTATGAGGCGTTCCGCTGGCTGCCCGCCAAGACGCGTCCGGCGGATGAACCGAAAGACGACTGGACGTGGACGCTGCGGCTCTCCGCCAATCGCCCGCTGCTGCGTTTACTGCAGGATGGGCCGCTGGTGGTGGTGACGAACGGCGACGGAACGGTTCCTGAGCTCAAGGCGCGGGTGACGGTGCGCGGCGGCGAGAGCGGCTTCGGCGACGGCGGCGTGCACAACGATGTGGAGATGGAGCGGACGCCCGGCGACCAGAGCGCGATGATCTTCCGCGCCGATCTCAGCCAGGCCGATGCGCCGGCGCTGAACGCGATGATGGGCTACGAACTGGAGCTAGCCCAGGGACGGAGCTTCCGTACCGTGGGCGCGGTGGAAGACCGCCCTGACATTGCGGGAGGACCGGGAGCCCAGGGTCTGCAGGCAATCGAGATGCGCAGCGGCGAGACACTGGGATTTGGCGAAGCGGTGCAGGCCCAGTTCGGCGACGAGACCGAAGCCATTCACATGGGCAACACGGTACTGGCCAACCATCCTTTTGCCGCAGTAGCTCTGCACAACGGAAACACCACGTATGGGTATCGCGTGTCGACCGCGCCGGGGATCCAGCAGGTCGAGGATCTCGATCGGGAAGCGACGGCCGAGCCGAAGCTCGCAGAGCGGAACGGATCGGTAGCGCTGGAGCAGGGCATTCACCAGGAAGTTGCTGTGGGCCGCGACCAGGGCTGGATGCGCGTGAAGGTGACCGCGTGGCACGAGCATGTGAGCAACCCCATCATCAGCGGGGGTGGCACCATTGCCGCGGCGGACTGGGCGGGCGGCAATCTGCTCTATGACGAATCGAGCGGTCTGCTGCGCGCGGCAGGCCAGAGCTATACCGGCAACGGCATTATGGGCGAAGCGGACGGGCGGCTGAACGGCAGCATGTGGATCAGCTTCGACGTGGCGCTGGGCGAGGCCCTGGCGATGGCGAATGCTGCGCGGGCTTCGGAGTCGCTCGAGCATGCACTGGCGGGGATGAAGGCGCAGGAGACGCCGATGTACAGCGCGGCCATTCACGGCAAGGTAGCCGGAGCGGCCGGCACGAAGTGGAGCGCCTCCTACCGCTGGCAGGATCCGCATGCAGTGACATCGGTAAACGCATTTGCGACGGGAATGCCGGATCCGTATCTGAGCTTCCTGGTACGCCAGCCACTCCGCTATCGCCGCGTGATTCCGCACGGTGTCGAAGCCCTGGTGGACGTGCGCAATTTGCTGGCGGAAGGCTATCGCCCATTTGTGTCGAGCGACGGCAGCACGCTGTATTTTGCGCAGGCGCCACGCTGCATCGAAGGCGGATTGTCGTTTTCGTTCTAAGGCCAAAATTCTCGGCCAATTCCAACAAAAACTAACGGGTTAGGAAGCCGCGCAGCAGCGCGGGAGGCCCGGTTTCGCTGTGCTATATTGAAAAAGGCGCAGAGCACGGACGCGGCGTGTTTTCGCGGCCTGTTTCCGCACCGGGCAGCAGACTTTCCGCCCGGCTGCCTGCCAGCCATACCGTGGACGCGTAGCTCAATTGGCAGAGCATTCGACTCTTAATCGACAGGTTGAAGGTTCGATTCCTTCCGCGTCCACCAATCAAATCTGAGAAATCTTCGCCTCTCTAAGCCCGCGCATCCGTGTGCCATTTTGCAGTGCGGCGAATCGATTCTTCCAGCCCGACAGTCTCGACGAGTCCCAGTTGCTCGCGAGCGCGTTCCACCGACGGCACATACCGCAGAGGTGCAGCGCCCGGCACTGCGGTTTGCGCAACGCAAATCTTCAGTTCTGGATTGAGAACTGTGGCGACAGTGCGAGCCAACTCGAGAATGCTCACGTCGTGCGCCGATCCCACGTTGATGGGCAGCAGAGCTGGTGCGCGGAACAGAATCGTCCAGAGCCAGATAGCGAGATCCGATGCGTATAAGTACGACCGCCGCGGCGTTCCGTCACCCTGGATTTGAATGGGTCGACCCGCGAGCGCGTCGCGAATGAAGTTGCCGATGGCAAAATGCTGATCGAGAGGAAGCCAGGGGCCGCAGAAAGCCCAGCAGCGGGCGATCTTGCATTCGAGACTGGATTGGTGGCCGTATCGAGCGCAGAGAAGCTCGGCGGTGCGCTTGCCCTCTGCGTAAACGCTGGCGGGGAGCAGTGGATCGGGTTCGCCGGGATAAGTCTCCGGAACATGCGTGAGGTCCGGAGGCTGCTTGCCGTAGACGGCGCCCGAGCTCGTAAGCAGGAATTTCTTCGCGCCAGCAGCGGCCGCGAACTGTAGAGCGCGTTCGGTGCCCACGACGATGGTCGAGAGCATCTCCAGCGGCGCTTCGGCGGACAGTTTGGCACTGGCGTCGGTAGCCGCGTGAAGGACAAAGCGGAATTCGCCGGGAGGAAAGGCGAAGCTGCGGACGTCACCTGCGAGCAGCGTCACGGCAGGATCAGATGCGAGGTGCGGACACTTCTGCGCGAAGGCATCTGGGTTGCGCGTAAGGACCGTGACCTCGGCGCCGAGGTTGAGACTGCGATTGATGTGGCAAAAGCTCTCCACGAGCCAGCATCCGAAAAATCCGGTGCCGCCGGTGATGAACAGGCGCTGCCCCCGCAGCTCATGCCACAGAGGTGCGGTGTGCTTGAAGATGAGGTCCAGATCGCCTGGAGGGAGCGGACGCGCAGAGATCATGTGCCTTTCTGCAGAAGAAGGATCATGCAACCACGAGTATCACGGCTCAGCTGAAATATTGCATTACAACTCTGCGAGACGTACTGAGGCGGACCGGGTTAGGCTCTGTTGAATCGCCTCAACGAACGTCATATAGCGCACGCCAGTGCGAAAGCTGGGTTCCGGTTGGCCCCCCTCACGGACGCCGCGGATGAAATCCTGTTCGACGGTCCACTCCCGAGTGAACTCAGGCGGGACCTGGAGAGACACAGGGCTTGGGTCTGTACTCGAAATTGGGGAACGGCCGAGGAAGATTTCATCAGTAACGAAATCGTAGATCAGCGTGCCGTCACTTCCAAATATTTCCAGGCGATCGTGGCCGTCGTGGAAAGCGACCCCGCTCCATTCGAGAGTTCCGAGAACCTGATTGGGCCAATCGCACAGGACAGACACGGCATCGGGAACGCGAACCTCATACCCCTGTCGCTTCCGGATGAACACACGGCCCATCGCGCAGAGTGAAACGGGATCGCCAAAAAACCGCCCGAGCACCTCGCCATAGATTCCCACGCTCAGAATGTTCACGCCGCTGAGCTCGGTCCGCTGGCGCCAGTGAGCGGGCGCGGCGGAGTCCGCCCATGGAGCGCTCAGCGACCGTAGGTGAACGTGGTAAACCCGGCCAATGGTGTGTTCGTGCAGAAGCTTCTCGAGGTAGAGGCCGTGTTTCATTGCGTTCGGCGGCGGACAGAGCATGGTGACCAGACCCGGATGGGACTCGGCGGCAGCCAGCATCGAGCGGGCTTCGAAGAGATTCATCGCCATACGGGCCTGGCAGAAGACATGCTTCCCCGCATTCAGAGCTGCGATGGTGATCGGTGCATGGAGATTCGGCGTTGTTCCAATCCAGATGATGTCGAGATCTCGGCGCGCGACAACTTGCTCCCAGTTTTCGGCGATCTCAGGAATGTCGAAGTCACGGGCGAACGCCGCGGCGGATTCCCGGCTGCGGTTGCACACGACTCGGATGTCGACTCCGGGGATCGCGCGCAGATTGGGCAGGTGGCGCTGTCGCACAATCGCACCTGCTCCCACGATGCCGATCCTGACGGGTTCCCCGCTCACTGAACCACCCATGAGGGCTTCTCCATTTCTTCCTTGGCTCCGGTCCCCAGGGTTGGTATGAGCTTTCTCAGATTGTCGAGAGATTCCGCGAGACCTTCCAGTGGCAAAGCGTGCTCCCGATCGAAAAGGCCTTCGACGCCGGCCGGTTTGACATAGAAAAAGATCGAGTGCGGTTCAAAGGCGAGTGCCACTTTCAGTACATCGTGATTCGCGGAATGCAGTCCAAAGGCTACCGGCAAGCCGGTGGCTTGCGCCATTGCGGGAATGGCTTTGAGGTTCACGTCTTCCGGCTTTTGCGAGAGCTGCGTATGGATGAGGATGGCATTGGTGAGGTGCCTGCTGCCCTCCACAACTACCTTCATGCTGGAAAGCCCGGTGCTGAGGAACACGGGACACCCGGTGGCAAACAGAACGTCGCGAAGATGCTGATTGCCGAAGTCCCAGCTCAGCGTCTTCCAGAAATCGACGCCGACCGCTGCGATGGATTCAACCATCGCGGGATCGGCGATGGCGATACCAAAGCGCCGGCCCGCTTGACGTACGGCGACGGAGGCGTTGCGATACCACTCGAGAGACAGCCTGCGGTGCGAGCTTTCTGTGGATTGGTAAAACTGAGCCTCCCGAATCTGAAAGGTGACAGAGTCAGCGCCGGCGTCGAGAACCTGCGCCAGCATCGTGTCCGCGCGGTCGGGGTCACCGAGATGATTCAATCCGATTTCAGCGATCAGCGTGGGCATTTCATTCTCCTACGACTGTTCTTCATCGCGAGATGACGCGATGAGGCGATCGGGCAGGTTTTCAGACGCGGAGTCAAGCGGCACGATCATATTGCTTCGGAATTCGTCACGCGGCAGCAGCGGAGACATATCCTCAAGCGGCATGGAGCGCATGGTGCCGTCGGGTTGCGGCAGGGCAGCGGCTTTCGGCCAGAGGTCTTCGTCCGCTTGAACATGGACGTCGATGAGCAGTGGTCCGCGCCGCGCCAGCGCGCTGCGGACGCCCTCCTCGAGCTGCGACGCGTCCGTAATGCGCATCGCGGGAATCCCGTTAGCTTCGGCAATAGCGACGATATCGGGGAAGCTAAGACCCGCTTCCGGGCCGGTGCCGACGTAACGGCTTTCAAAATAATTCCGCTGCGTGCTGCGGATGGAGGCATACCCCTGGTTGTTAATGATGAACAGCCGGATGGGAAGGTTGAGGGCGCGGATCGTCTGGAGTTCCTGGATGTTCATCATCAGGCTGCCGTCGGTCTCGACGCCTACGTACGGCACCTTGCCGATCGCAATGCCGCAGCCGACCATGGTGGGCAGGCCGTAACCCATTGCGCCGAGGCCGGTATTCAGGAAGATCCGCTGTCCCGGCTTATTGGCGAATCCCGTGAAGAAGATCTCGGTGCCCAGTCCGGCTGTGCCCGTCGAGATCATCATGTTTTCGGGAAACTGATCCATCAGCACTTTGGTCAGGTGGTAATGGCTGATGGTGCCCGATTTCGGAAACGGCCTGCCGTCATTGACCGGGTAACGATTCTTCCATTCCTCGCATCGCGACAACCATGCGGATCGGTCCGACTTGGAGAATTTCTCCTTCTGCGCAAGCATGGCTCGCAAAAAGTCTTTAGCGTCGGCGGTGACAGCTTTCTCGATTTTTACCTCGGGAGAGAACTTACCCAGTTCGGAGGGATCAATGTCGATCATGATTTTGATCGCATGGCGGCCGAACTTAGCAGGATTAAAGGCAGTCACGAGATTGTCGAGACGTGCGCCGATAGCGAGGATGAGGTCGCTGTTCTGGACGACGAAGTTCGCGCCGCGCAAAGCGACAACGCCAGGTTTTCCGGCGCTCAGCCGGTGCGCGGCGGGGATGAGATCCATAGCGTTCCAGGTGGTCAGCACCGGAATGCCGAGCGCTTCATAAAATTCCTGGAACTCTCGAGCGGCGTTGGCGATGCGGACTCCGTGCCCCGCCAGCAGGACGGGCCGCGCGGCCTGATTGAGGAGACGCATGATCTCGGCGGCATCGACGGCCAGTTCGCCGGATGGGGCAGCTGCCGGAGGCTCAAAGCTCTGCAATGAATCCCATTCGACCGGCGCGACCTGTACGTCGAGGGGAATGTCGACCCAGACCGGGCCTTTGCGGCCGGACGTGGCGATGTGGACTGCCTTCTCGAGCTCATAGCGGATTGCGGAAGGGTCGCGTACCAGCACGGCATATTTCGTGATCGGCTTCACCAGCGAGATAATGTCCACTTCCTGGACCCCGCGCTGGCGCACTCCCGTGCTGCCCATCAGATCGGCTCGTTTCACTTGTCCTGAGATCATGAGGAGCGGGACAGATTCGATCCAGCACCCGGCAACGGCGGTGAGAGCGTTGGTGCCGGCGGGACCGGTGGATACGAGAGCGCAGCCCAGTCCGCCCGTGACGCGTGCGTAGGACTCGGCGGCGATGGAGGCGGCCTGTTCATGGTGGGTCGCAACGTACTCGATGTCTTTGTTTTGCCCCAGCGCGTCGACCAGATACATCGAGCCACCACCGGGCACCAGAAAAACGGCGCGGACGCCCTGAGAGGCGACGAAGGCAAAGACACAGTCAGCTAGGCGCTTTTGGTTCGACATCACGAATGACCCATTGCAGCATGATCTCGAGGAATGATCAAAGCGAATCCGCCATACGAGTGAGATTCTCGAGCAGGTCGTGCATGGTCAGACCGCTTTGATTCCAGGGCTGCCGGGGCATAAGGGCTTTGAGGCCGATCGCCTGGGCATGCCTGATGTTTTCCGGCGAGTCGTCAATCAGAATATCGCCGCGGCCGAGCCAGGCCAGGAACTCCGCCTTTTTTGTGTCGTACGAGGGAATGTCGCACCCGGTGCGCGAGGGCACGACGCCGAAGCAGCGGATCCATGCGCCGAAATGACGGAAGACCCAGTGCGCGACGTGGGGAGCCGTTTCGAGCGGGCGAGCGGTGAGGGCGATATGGCGGAAGCGATGCCCCTCCCGGCTCAACCAGCCGAGCACTTCAGCGGAGGGAGTCAGGTTCGCGCCGCGGTCCGTTTTGTGAAAGGCATCCAGGGACGAAAGATATTCGCTGCGATCGACGCCGAGAGCAGCGTGGGGCGGATTGCCGGTGAGGTCGCGGTAGGTGAGAAGACAGTCGGGATGGCTGGGAAGCCATCCGTGAAGAAACCACTGCGCCATCAAATCATTGAGGACGTCGTCGACATCCCAGACGATGGTGAGCATTAGGGGAGCCAGTAAGTAACAAAGGTTTTGCGATTCTTGTTGGCGGCAATCGACGGGTCCGAATAGAACGAGTCGTCAGAAGTGTAGCTGGAGGAAACTTCTTCAATCACGGCGCCGGTTTTGGTCCAGAACGAGTGTTTCACGCCGTGGGGTATGGTGACCACGCCGTTGGATTTGTGGGCGATTTGGCGGCCGTCGAGATCCACAGTCACCTCTCCGTAAAGGACGTGGTACGTTTCATCCTTCACCTGATGCCATTGCTCGGGATGCTTCTGGCCGGGGAGAACCACCATCAGACGCTTACAGTATTCGCGATTAATGACCGTAATGGCAGTCAGGCCGAACTCGCGAAACTTGTCCAGACCAAAGTGGTGAGAAATCTCCAGTTCGCACTGGCCCGGGACGAGGACGCGGCTTTTGCGGAGAAGCGCTTTAACGTCGCCGACAATCTTGTGGATCGCTTCGCGCGTGTTGACGGCGCGGACGTGATCGCGGAGGATCGGGCCGTTGGCCGGAATGTCGAGGTCGGCGATGAACTCGGCGTATTTTGAAAAATCCTGAGCGACCAGCTGGCCCGTCACATTGGGCATGGCATAGAAGACGTTGGAAGGCCGAATGGTCTGTCCGGCGGCGACAGCATCACGGACAAATGCGCCGCGAGCAAGGTCCGCAAGGGCGGCCTGTTCGCCAGGGGGCGCGGGGTAACGATGCTCGGGGTCGCCGATCATGACTTGAGCATCGGCGGCAGCCTGCAGCCATAGACGCACCTGGGCCGGGCTGGCGCTGTAGGCGTTGAGCGCGTACTTCTCCGTGGCGACTCCGACGTGTTTCTCGAACATGACCGCGCCGAGGGCCAGGGCAATCTTGACCGCTTCAAAGTTGTCGGGCCGCTCGTGAGTCGAATAGCCGATAGGAATCTCCGGATACCGTTTGCGGAGCAGCGCAATCTGTCCGAGGTGCAGGTGATCGTCCGGCGCGGGATACTCGCCGACACAATGCATCACGGTGAGCGATTTGTCGCGGTGGCGGAAGAAACTGACAACGCGATCGATTTCTTCGAGGGGCTCGCCGGCGGTGGAGACGACGATGGGCAGGCTATATTTTGCGATTTGCTCAAGAAGAGGCCAATCGGTCATATAGCAACTGGGCACCTTCATGAAGTCGTAGCCGTGCTCATTGATTTTACCGACGGAAATTTCGTCCCAGGGCGTGCACATCGACAGAAAGCCGGCGTCGACGATGGCATCCTTGATTTGGCGGTATTGATCCCAGGAGAGGCGGGTCTCAGAGAAACGCTTAACGTATTTGAGATCGTAGCGGCCCTGCCAGTCGGGATGGATGCAGCTGTCGATATCGCGATATTGCAGCTTGACGCAGAAGGCAAAGGGAAAGCCCTCAGAAGCGGCCTTGAGTTCCTGCACGATGCGGATGCCGTGCGCGACTTCGCCCATATGATTGTTGGCCATCTCGTAAATGAAGAGCGGCCGCTGATTGATATCCCGCATTTCAACCTCTCCTTTGTCAGCCTGGCCGCGTCGAACCAGGCTGGGCCATGACGCCCCGGTTCCTGCACTGCGCTATGAAGTTCGCTGTACACTCGACCACAAAATCGAGCATCGGCTGGGTCAGGCCAGGGTAGACGCCGATCCAGAAAACCCGGTTCATGGCGAAATCGGTGTTGCGCAAATCGCCGATGGCGCGAAACTCGCAGCCATCATAGGCGGGTTGGCGGAGCAAATTGCCGCCGAAGAGGAGCCGAGTCCCAATTTTCTGCGCTTCCAGTGCGCGCGTCAGATCGCTGCGCGTGAAGGGCGCATCGGGACGCACGGCGATGGGGAATCCAAACCATGCAGGATCGGAGCCCGGCGTGGCTTCCGGCAAAATCAGGAATTCCTCCAGCGGCTTGAGGGCGGCGTGCAATGTGCGGAAGTTCTCCCTGCGCCGCTCGATAAAGTGAGGCAGTTTCCCAATCTGCGAAGCGCCCAGCGCAGCCTGCATGTCCGTGGCTTTCAGGTTATAGCCGATGTGAGAGTACGTGTATTTGTGGTCGTAACCGCAGGGCAGGCTGCCGAGTTGCCATTCGAATCGCTTGCCGCAGGTGTTGTCTTTGCCGGGCTGGCACCAGCAGTCGCGGCCCCAGTCACGGAAGGAATCGATCAGAACCTGCAAGGCGGCCTTGTCGGTGAGCACTGCGCCGCCTTCGCCCATCGTGATGTGGTGCGCGGGATAAAAGCTGACGGTAGCGATATCGCCAAAGGTACCGACGTTGCGGCCCTTCCAGGTAGATCCGAGGGCATCGCAGCAATCTTCAACAAGCCAAAGGTTGTATTTCTGCGCAAAGGCGGTGATGGCGTCCAGATCGAAAACATTGCCCAGCGTATGGGCGAGGACGATAGCGCGGGTCCGGTCGCTGCGCGCGGCTTCCAGCTGGGTCACATCGATTTCGTAGCCGGGAACGGTGATGTCGACGAAGACGGGGACGAGGCGGTTCTGCAGAATGGGATTGAGGGTCGTCGGAAATCCGGCAGCAACAGTAATGACTTCATCGCCCGGCTGGAGCCGCCGGTCGCCAAGCTTGGGTGAGGTGAGGGCGCTGACTGCGACCAGGTTGGCGGACGAACCGGAGTTCGTCAGCGACGCCGAGCGGACGCCAACGAAGCGGGCCAGCTTACGCTCAAAATCCTCAGCAAAGCGCCCCGTGGTGAACCAGCAGTCGAGGGCGGAGTCAACGACGGAGCCGAGGTCGCCGGCGTCGATGACCTTGCCGGAGACCGGGACGGCGGACTGCCCCGGCACGAATTCGCTCGGCGGGAAAGCCTCCTCAAAATATCGGGCACATAGCTGGAGGATTTGCTGTCGAAGCTGCTCTGCAGAGTCAGTCATGCGGGGGTCCGGTGTGCTCAGGATACACAATAGAGAACAAGCGGTGTACTGTACTGATAAATGAAGAGAATACGCGACGTGGGGCGTAAGAACTGAAATGAAAGCAGTTATTCTGGCGGGCGGCCTGGGTACCCGGCTGAGCGAAGAGACCGGCGTGCGGCCGAAGCCGATGGTCGAGATCGGCGGACGCCCGATTCTGTGGCACATCCTGAAGGGTTATTCGCAGCACGGCATCGATGAGTTCATCATTTGCTGCGGGTACAAGGGCTACATGATTAAGGAGTACTTCGCGAACTATATTCTCCACACTTCGGACGTCACCTTCGACATGCGGGAGAACCGCCGCGAAGTGCATCAGAGCATTGCAGAGCCATGGCGGGTGACCCTGGTCGACACCGGCGACAAAGCCGGAACCGGCGGACGGCTGGCGAGGGTGGCCCAGTACCTCCAGGGCGAAGAGGCGTTTTGCATGACGTATGGCGATGGGGTGAGCGATCTGGACATCAGCGCCACCATTGCTTTCCACAAGGCCCACGGGAAGCTGGCGACGCTGACCGCGGTGCAGCCGCCGGCCCGGTTTGGCGGCCTCGATCTGGATGGGTCGATAGTGTCGTCTTTCCAGGAAAAGCCGAAGGGCGAAGGTGGATGGATTAATGGTGGCTTTTTTGTTCTGTCGCCGAAGGTGATCGACGAAATTCACGACGACGTGTGGATGTTTGAGAACGAGCCGATGCAGAAACTGACCGCGCGGCATGAGGTGCAGGCGTATTTCCATTACGGATTCTGGCAGGCAATGGATACGATGCGCGAAAAGTACCGTCTGGAAGAACTCTGGGCGAGCGGGAGCGCGCCGTGGAAGACCTGGTGAATTCCCTGGCCAGTTTCTGGCGCGGGCGTCGCGTCTTCATTACGGGACATACGGGGTTTAAAGGTGGATGGCTGGCATTGTGGCTGGCCCGCTGCGGTGCGCAGGTGCGCGGCTACGCGCTCGATCCGCCCACCGAGCCGAATCTGTTCACGCTGGCGCGCGTCGGCAATGTGGTCGACGATATTCGCGGAGACATTCTGGATCGCCCGGCGCTGGAAGCGGCAATGACCGCCTTTGCGCCCGAGGTGGTGTTCCACATGGCAGCGCAGCCGCTGGTGCGGCGGTCGTATGCCGATCCGCTGGGCACGTGGATGACGAATGCGATGGGAACCGCGTACGTGCTGGAAGCGGTGCGGAATACGCCGTCAGTGCGCGCGGTGGTGTGCGTAACAACGGACAAGTGCTACGAGAATCACGAGCGCAACGAGCCGTATCGCGAGAGCGACGCGCTCGGCGGGCACGATCCGTATTCGTCGAGCAAGGCGTGCGCTGAGATCATCAGCGCGGCGTTTCGCAGCTCCTTTTTTCAGGTGGGCGAACATCGCGTCGCGCTGGCGACGGCGCGCGCCGGGAATGTGATTGGTGGGGGCGACTGGTCAGAGGATCGGCTGGTTCCCGATCTGATCCGCGGATTCTACGCGAGCCAGCCGGTGCTCATTCGCAACCCGCAGGCCATTCGACCCTGGCAGCACGTGCTGGAGCCGCTGCACGGGTACGTGCTCCTGGCCGAACAGCTGCTGGCGGGCCGTTGCGCCTCAGCGTTCAACTTCGGCCCCGGTGAGGACGACGCCTGGACCGTGGAGCGCGTGGTCACGTTTCTCGCCGAAGCGTGGGGCAACGGCGCAACTTGGACACGCGACGCTGCGGCCGGTGTGCACGAAGCCAGCATTCTGCGTCTCGACGCAAGCAAGGCGCGTGATGAACTGCACTGGCACTCGCGGCTGGAAATCGAGTCGGCGCTGCAATGGACAGTGGATTGGTATCGGGCGTGGCAGAAGGTCGCCGACCTGCAGAAGGAGACGTACGCGCAGATTGCCGCGTATGAACAATTAGTGACCGCGCGGCAGCGGGCCTCCCTATGACCGCGCTGCGCCCCGCTGTGGGTCCTGCTGTGGAGATCGCGCTGCCGCTCGC
This sequence comes from Acidobacteriaceae bacterium, assembly GCA_035482355.1. GTDB lineage: Bacteria > Acidobacteriota > Terriglobia > Terriglobales > Acidobacteriaceae > Palsa-343. The sequence continues at coordinate 26,241 of DATHQV010000215.1, forward strand.
GGTGGTGGCTACAACGGCATGGCTCGTCTTTTTAGGCGTGCTGAGCCTCGATACCTGTATCTGGATCACGCTGGCTCTGCTGTTCACGATCTTGTTCTTGTCGTGGAAGCGCTTCGACGGCGGCCGGCATCCGTGCTTTCTGTTTCTCGGGATGCTTCTGATTTTTCAGGGTGGGCGGTTGGTAGGATTTGCGGCGGGCTTGATCGACAATCCCATGCAGATTGCGGTGAGCGTGTCGTCGCCGCTCAGCGTGTCGACGGTTGCGGCGGAAACAACCCTTCTGATCATTGCTCTGTCGGCTATTTTGATCTACGCCCCGTGCCGGCTGGGTGCGCCGTCCAGCGGCTTCTGGGCCGGGGATGCGCAGAAATGGCTTCCTGCGCTGTATGCCCTCGTGCTGCTGACGCTGCCGTTCGCGATCTACAAAAACCTGATGTATCTCACTTATATTCGGGGGCACGGCGGGTATCTCGCCGTTTTCACGGATAATGCTGCAGTACTGGCAAGCGCGGGTTGGCTGGCGCGGACCGTATCGACCATCAACGAGACGGCGATTTTGACGGCGTACATTTTGGAAGCACGGCGCGGCAGGCGCAATCTGATCCTCGCGTTGTTCTTCCTCATGGCTCTGCTGGACCTTCTGATTGGATTTCGCGGAAAGTTCTTTGCGGAGGCGCTCAGCATCTGGTACATCAACAACCTCCGCACAGGCCGCAAGTTTCGCCTGATTCCGCTGACCATCATCGCGGTCGTCGTCAGTTTTGGCGCGATTTTGATTGCCGGCTTTCGGGAAAACCGCAGCGTTGCGTTGTTCAGCCCACTGGGATTCCTGGTGACCCAGGGCGTCTCTATGAATGTGACCGAGGCCGCGGTCCAGTATCACCACCTATTTTCTAAATTCGGATGGGACTACCTGTGGAACGGGATGTTGAATGGAGTGACTCCAATTGCTCAGGGGCCAGGGAAATTATGGACGGTGGATCTGACGATATTCCTGAATCCCGTTGCGTTTGAGCACGGGTTCGGGACAGCGTCGACCTACCTGGCCGAGCTTTACCTGTTCGCGGGGCTTCCCGCGGTGATCGTCGGGTCGCTCGGCATCGGATATTGTTTGAACCTGTTGCATCGTGCCAGCGCGCGCATGGGTGGAGCGCTGCTGCTGGCCTTTGTGCTTCCTTCGGTGATCTATCTTCCGCGCCTGGAGTTATTGAACCCAGTCGCGGTGGCCATTAAGTCGCTGATTAGTCTTGGAATAGTGGTTGTGTTTGTCGTTTGCTACCGCGCCGCTGTCAGGTTTCTGGGCCTGGGAGTCGCGGGCAGAGGACAAGCTCCCGAGTCCGGAGAGAGTCACGCTCCGGGCCTCTCAACGAAATAGGATCGGATTTTTCATGGCGCGGAAAGTCCTCGTATTCAATTTCTTTGCTGGAATCTTCCACCGCGGCATTCCTCTCTACGTCGATAACCTCAGCGTCGCGCTCGAGAGCCAGGGACTGCGCGTCACGCAATTCCGCTGTCCGCGTTTCCTCCACCGCCAGCCGCGCTGGTTCATCAATCTGGTGTTCGTCTTCTGCGAGCAGTTCGTCATGCCGTTGGCTTCGCTCGCCTACTGGCGAACCATTCACCCTTCCAACTCTGTCTCCGTCCTGTCGTCCATCTTTGGACGCCCCCTGCTGATCGTCCACGATTTCATCCCAAATCGGCGGAAAAACAAAGCATTTGCAGCCAGGTATATTCGCACGACCCAGAGGATCCACGACTGCCGTGGCGGGGATGTCGCGTATATCTCCAGGGGTAACCAACGCACGGCCCGGCTGACGCATCGCTTCATGCGCTCGCGGACGTATCTTTTCCCGAACGCATTTTTCCGTTTTGCGGAGTTGCGGTCGGCGGTTGCGCCGCCTCGTGAAAACTATGTGCTGCTGTGCTCGGGATGGGGCAAGAACAAAGATCTGGAGGGAGCGCTGACCCTCTACCTGCAGTCGAGACTCTATGAAACGCGGTCGCTGCACATCCTGGGATTGCAGGGAGTCGGCGATCGCGTGGCGGCATTCTGCGCGATGCATCCGGAGTTGGCGGGGCGCGTCACCGTGCTGCCGAAAATCGACGATGCAGCGGTGGTCGCCTGCTACGAGAAAGCCGCATGGGTGTGGGTTCATTCGCTGCAGGAGGGTTTTGGGCGCTCGATTGCCGAGGCGCGCTTGTGCGGATGCCGCGTGGCGGCGGCGAACATTCCTCCGTTCCGCGAACAGCGCGATGCAGCTGTCACCCTCTACGCTGGGCTGGACGAATTCGGGCGCGCGATTGCAGCCTGCGAGGATTCGCTGGATCATCCGTCCATGGGCAATCCGCCGGAACAAGTTTTATTGCTGTCGGAGATCAAGCGCTATCTTCAGGATGCCGGATGAGGCTCTTGGTCGTGACGGGCGCCGGCGACGATTGAGTCTATTTCGCGGCGAATGTTTTCGTGGATGGCGCGCCAGTCGTGGTTGCGCTCAACATAGCGCCTTCCGGCACAGGCAATCTGCTCGCGCAGGTTTGCGTCAGCGTGCAGTTTCAGGATCAGGTCGGCGGCCTCTGCAGGATCGTTGTAGACGAGCAGGTCGGCGCCGTCCATCGCGGTCAGGCCCTCCAGCCCCACGCGGGAAGTGACGCAGGGAATGCCCAGTGCCTGGTAATTCAAAATCTTGTTTTGCGTTCCTGAGCCGCCGCGCACCGGACAGATCCCGCAAAACACTTCGCTGGTGGAGTCGGCGATCCGTGCAACTCTGCCCGTAACTTCCACCCCCGGATATTCGAGAAGTTTCTTCGCGAAGGCCGGGGGACAAACGCCGATCACGCGCAGGCGAATATTCTGATGGCTGCGCACGGCAGGAAAAATGTCCTTCAGGAAGTGCAGGCACGCGTCCTGGTTGAGGGCAAAGGCCATGTTGCCGATGAACCCCACCACGTCGCCCGAAGCTCCGGGGCGAAACGGAAATTCGTCGAGGTCGATGCCGACGGGAACAATCTTGATCGAGGGGCTGTCGAGGCCGAGGAACCGGCGATCGCGTTCGGAATGGAGCCAGGTCTGATTGAAGTTTTGCGGCGCCGTTTGCTCGTACCGGAACAGGCGGTCGAACTCGATGCGGTAGACCCTGCGCCACAGAGCCGACGTCCCCTGCACCTGGGTCATCGTCTTGTAGGCCATAGAAATGGCGTCGGACATAAGAAGAACGCTGGGGCGCTTTGTTGAGGCGGCCTGCAGGTATTGCCCGGAGCGAATAAGGTGCGCGAGCGCAGCATCGTGCTGCGGCAGCAGCTCGTCGACTTTTCTGCGGAACGCAGCCGACCGATAGAACGCAAGCTGTAGAGGAGTGCGGCCAGGCAGCGCGCGCAGGACGTTCCGCAACGAATGCCACTTCGGCAGATAAACCTTGTGGATCTCCCGAAACAATCCGTCGCACGGCTCATACTCCATCTCTTCCTGCGTATTGCACAGGGATAGCAGCGTGAGATCCCAGTCCGGCAACGCCTTGAGAATATTGAGCAGAACCAGCGTGCCGCCCGCCAAAGCAACATAAGGAAATCGCGGTGCCAGCACCAGCAGTCGAGGCCTGTTTGCTGCCACCTTCGATTGAAGTTCCATTCTCTTTCATTCTAGCCTCCCGTTCGGATTCACTATGACGTGAGTGTCATGTGGAGTTAGGAATGGGACCGAAGCAATGGTTGCCGAAATGTAAAATAGCTATGTGGAATCGAGTGGAGTTTCGTCGTCCGGGAACGGGCCAATCGTATTACTCGGGGGATCGGGCTTCATTGGAACAAGGCTGGCGCAGGTCCTGATGGACCGGGGCTTGTCGGTACGCATTGGCGACGTGTGCCGGAGCGAGGCCTGGCCGGATCTGTGGACAGAATGCAACGTCAGGGATGCCGCGACGCTCCGCTCGATCGTGGCCGGGGCCGGAACCATCGTGAATCTGGCGGCTGAACATCGCGACGATGTTCGACCCATCTCGAGCTACTACGACACCAATGTTCGCGGAGCGGAGCAGGTTTGCCAGGCCGCGCGCGATGCACGCGTGATGAAGATCATCTTCACCAGCAGCGTCGCCGTCTATGGATTCCATCCGCAGCCGCTCGATGAGAGTGGGCCTTTTCAACCCGTCAATCCTTACGGAGAAACCAAGCTCGCAGCGGAAGCCGTGTACCAGGCGTGGGCAGCGGAGGATGCGTCGCGCACCCTTGTCATGATCCGGCCCGCGGTGGTCTTTGGCGAGAAGAACCGCGGCAACGTATATAACCTCCTGAGGCAGATCGCGTCCGGACGATTCCTGATGGTGGGCTCCGGCAACAACATGAAGTCGATGGCCTATGTGGGCAACGTGGCGGCATTTCTCGCTCACACGCTTTCGCTTGCCCCGGGTTTGCACATTTTTAACTACGTGGATGGCCCGGACATGAACACCAGCGACCTGGTGAAGCATGTTTGGCATTGCCTGGGGAAGAGCGGGCAGCCGCGCCGCATCCCAAAGAGCGTTGCGCTGGCGGGTGGCACGGCCTTCGACATTGTCGCTCGGATAACGGGGCGAAGGTTCCCCATCAGCGCAGTCCGCGTACGCAAATTCTGCGAGAGCACGCAGTTTCGCGCGGATCGCATCGCATCAACCGGCTTCCGTCCACCATATTCGCTCGCCGAAGGTCTTGCGCGGACGCTGGAGTCTGAGTTTGGGACTCGCGCCCCCAGCGACGGACAGGGTTGAGCCAGGAATTCGCCCGGTAGAATAGAGAAATGCTGCAGCTTTCCGGGGCCGGCAAGCGTTTCGGCCCTCGCCTCCTCTTTGAAAATGCCGACTGGCTGATTACGCCCACCGAGAAGACCGCTCTCGTGGGGGCGAACGGCACCGGCAAATCGACGCTCATGAAAATAATGGGCGGCATGGAGTCGCTCGACTACGGCAGCATCCAGCGCATGCGAGGCATGAGCATTGGCTATTTGCCGCAGGATGGCCTTGCGCTCAGCGGCCGCACGGTCTTCGACGAATGCCTGAGCGTCTTCGATGCGTTGCGCGCTATGGAACGCGAGTTCGAGGCGCTGTCGGCGTCGTTGTCGGAACTGGACCCGGCGAGCGCTGAATATGCCACCGTGGCTGATCGCTTTTCGCATGTCGAGAGCCGCCTGCGCCACCACGACGTCTACGCGCTCGACGCGCAGGTAGGCGGCGTGCTGACCGGACTGGGATTCGGCAAAGAAGACTGGACGCGCCGCACAGAAGAATTTTCCGGCGGATGGCAGATGCGCATCGCGCTCGCCAAATTACTGCTGGAGCAGCCGGATTTGCTGCTGCTCGACGAGCCCACCAACCACCTGGATCTCGAGACCCGCAACTGGCTGGAAAACTATTTGGTGAACTGGCCCAACGGCTACATCCTGATTTCGCACGACCGATATTTTCTCGACGTGACGGTGAACAAGATCATCGAGATCTGGAATAAGGGCCTGCACGTTTACCACGGCAACTACGAAAAATATTTGACGCAGAAGGTGGAGCGGCGCGCGCAGCTGGAATCCGCCTACAAAAATCAGCGCGAGCACATCGACCATCTGGAAGCGTTCATCAGCCGCTTCCGCTATCAGGCGACCAAGGCGAAGCAGGTGCAGAGCCGCATCAAGGAACTCGAAAAGATCGAGCGTATTGAGATTCCTCTCGAAGAGCCGGTGCCGCACTTCAGCTTCCCGCAGCCAACCCCGTCGGGGCGCACGGTGGTTGAGGTCGCCGGCCTCTCTATGCAATATGGCGAGAAGCGCGTGCTCGACGATGTGAACTTCACCATCGAGCGCGGCGACCGCATCGCCCTGGTCGGCGTAAACGGCGCAGGCAAGTCAACGCTGATCCGCCTGCTCTCCGGCGAAGACCAGCCCGTGAAGGGCACGCTGAAGCTGGGACACAACGTGACCGCAGAATACTTCGCACAGGATCAGTACAAAGTTCTCGATCCCGCCGCCCGCATGCTCGACGACATGGGCCGCACCGCACCCAAGGTTGCAGAGAAGGATCTGCGCAGCCTGCTGGGGTGTTTTCTCTTCTCTGGCGACGACGTGTTCAAGCCGCTGGGAGTGCTGTCCGGCGGTGAGCGCAACCGCTATGCGCTGGCGCGAATCCTGGTCAGCCCGGCGAACTTCCTGCTGCTCGACGAGCCGACGAACCACTTGGATCTGCGGGCGAAAGATGTGCTGCTGGAGGCGATTGGTCGCTTCAACGGAACCGTGATCTTCGTCTCGCACGACCGCTACTTCATCGACGGCCTGGCACAAAAGGTATTCGAAATCGCGCGCAGCGACGATCCGTCCCGCGGCTCGCAGGTCCACGTTTTCCCCGGCAACTACGAGGATTATCTGTGGCGCAAAGAAGGCGGAGCGGCGACCCTGGCCGCGCAGACCGCAGCGGCCGCGGAGCTTCCCATCCCCGTGCCCGTCGCGGCCCCGCCAGCAGCGTCGCCCGACCCGGCAGCCCCCGCCCGTCGCGTCAATCCCATCAAGCTGCGCCAGATGCAGGAACGCCTGGCCGCGGTGGAAGCGGAGATTCCCCGCGTCGACGGCTGGATCGCAGAGACCGAACAGGCCCTCGGCGTGTATGTCAGCACGGAAGAGACGCAGCGCCTCACTGAGGTGCTGGCGGTCCTCCGCGACCGGCAGGCCGAGTTGAACACCGAGTGGGAAGAGCTGTCGCTGCAGCTCGAAGGACAGGAAACGGCGGGCTAACGAACGCGCCCGGCCTTACTGATGCTGGGTTACCGACTTCTGAGACGCAATCACTTCCGGCGCTTTTTCTGGCGGCGTTCGAAAGCCAATCGCAAAGCGGTTCCAGGAATTGATGGTGCTGATCGCGAGGGTAAGATCGACCAGCTCGCGCTCGGTGAAGGCGGCTTGCGCTTCGAGATAGACGTAATCCGGCGCATGCGTCCCCGCAATGTCGGTGATCGCTTCCGTCCATGCGAGGGCGGCTCGTTCGCGATCGGAGTACCACGACGCCTCGCGCCACACGAGCAAGCCATGCAGCTGATCGTCGCTGAGGCCAGCCTCTTTCGCCTCGCGCCAGTGCATGGCGATGCAGAACGCGCAGCGATTCATTTGTGAGGCGCGCAAAAATACAAGATTGAGCAGGGACGATTCGAGGGTCGTTGACGTGCGCAGATAGCGTCCTGCCTCGTACAGCGGGCGGAGCGCTTCCGGAGAGGCTGAGGCGTAGTGCATTCTCTGACTCATTGCAAAGCTCCCTTCATGTGGCCTTCGGCTCTTGGATGCCGGGAGATGTTTGGGAGATTCTGCTGATTGCCCTAGTCGCTTTTGCTGGAGGAAGAAGCGGGCGGTGTGGTCGAACTGCTCTTGCTGTCGCCACTCGACGCCGTCTTCTCGGTCGCAGGCCCGGCGGAACTGCTGTCACTTGCCCCGGAGCTCTTGTCGGCCGAGGCCTTCATCGACGAGCTTTTGCCGGCGTAGTCGTTCACATACCAGCCCGATCCTTTGAACTGGATGGCCGAAGCGGAGATGAGCTTCTCCACCGGCCCATGGCAAACCGGGCACTCCTTCTCTTCGGGAGCGCTGAAGCTCTGTATCTTTTCAAACTGGTGACCGCAGTCTTTGCAGCGGTATTCGTAAAGCGGCAAGAGGTTTTCCTCAACGAGTTAGATGTTTTTCGGGCGCTCCGGGAGGCAGACCCTCTGCTAACGCGCCCCTTCCTTCCATTCTACCGATCTTGGGTTGCCGGGGTGCGCGCCCGGAGTCAGCCCGCTTCTCGCATGGCGATTCGCGATGCTCTGCGTATAATCGCCCCAATTCTCACGGAGTGACTGATTGGGGACAAAAGCGAAGGCGGCAGCGAAGCGAATTCGCCGGACCGCACACGAGACGTTCGATTTTTCGCCGGCAGATGTGCGCACGCTGCGCGCGCTGAAGACCCCGCCGCGCATCCAGCAGTTCATCGACGGCCTGACCTACCAGTACGCGAACACAGCGTGGTCGCCGCAGCGCGTCCTGCGCGAGCGCAAAGGCCATTGCCTCGAAGGAGCCCTGATCGCCGCCGCTGCGTTGCGCATCGCTGGCCGGCCTCCCCTGCTCATGGATCTGGAGGGCTTCCACGACGACGACCACGTCGTGGCGCTCTACCGAGAGGGCGGCCTGTGGGGAGGCATTGCCAAGTCCAACTTCGCCGGGCTCCGGTTTCGCGCGCCGGTCTACCGCACCCTCCGCGAACTGGCCATGAGCTACTTCGAGCATTACTACAATCTGCGCAAAGAGCGCACCCTGCGTTCCTACTCGGTAGCCGTGAACCTGGCGCGGCTGGACCCGCAGCACTGGATGACCGCGGAGGAAGACGTCTGGTGCGTGCCGGAGCTGTTAATCGCAGCGCGGCATTATCCGTTGTTTCCGCACAAGGTGGCGCGTGCGCTCCCACGCCTCGACCGGCGAAGCTTTGAAGCCGGGATGCATGGGTGGACGAAGCACTGAGGACCACGCGGGGGCACTAGCTCAGAACAGCTTTCCCCGAAACGCGAGGAATAGCTCAACCAGCAGAATGATCACGACCGTGACTTCGAGGAGAAACCCGCGGCTCTGATTGAACTGATCGAGCATGTAATGGTAAAGCTCTTCGGCCGTCTTCAGCTTCTGCTCGACAAGGTCTCTGTAATCGGGCACGCCCACTCTGGCCGCAGCCAGCTTATAAAGCCGCGCGGCAAACATGTCGCTCAAAAACTTGATCGCATTGTCGGCGCGCTCGGTCAGCTCAAAAACCTCAAGCAGCACCGTGTGCAGGCTGGTTGCCGATCGCGCCAGCCGCCAGCGTGCAAACATTCCGGAGTCCTTGCCAAAAGAGTCGTAGGCCCCGGCCAGCACCGCTGTCAGCAGCTCATCGTAGTGCCGGAATTCGAGTAGCTGCGAGTTCGCGTATTCCAGCAGCTGAATCGCCGTGTCTGCCCCCGCAGGCGTGTCGTAGAGGAACGCTGCGTTCCATCCAATCACGGAAAGATCGTTGGCGTAATACGACATCTGGGAGCGCATCACCTCGGAACACTCTGCCTCGGAGAGCGGAACGCGTTCGCCGCGCACCAGCTGGGCAATGGCCAGCCCATGGTCCCGCACCAACTCGGCTGGCGGCGGTGACCCTGAGGCTTCACGAACGTGGAAGATGAAATAGTCCTCGCTCAGCCAGCGGGGATACGGTTTCACCATCGCGCCGGAAACGCGCTGCAGATACTTGCGCACGATCGGTTCGGCCCGCGAGGCGAAGTCGATGTCCCAGACCCAGCGGCTGGCGAGCTGCACCAGCGCGTCCCAGCTCCCCGCAAATTCATGCCGGAAGATTACGCTGACCACGCCGTAGTCGTAATACTTGATCTCGCCGACGAGCTGTTCACCGCTTTCGAGCGTCAGTGGTTCGAGCGGACCGAGCACGGGCGGCCGTTCGTAGCGCACGTACGCCGGAGTCGCCTGTTTCGTCACGGGCTTCGGCAGCGTCCGCGCGTTCACGCTCTGTTGCAGCTGCTCCAGTTGAAACTCCTCGCAAACATCGAACTGAATCATCACGAGGACGGAGCCAACAAGGTCTGCCGCAGCCGGAGATGGAGTGGTCGTGGGCATCTACCCGAGTATCGTAGCCTGGGCGGGCGCGAGACAGGAGACAGCGTGCAGGGCTTCCGCATGTTCCCGGGTTGCCCGAAACTGCCTGATAGCCGGTTATCCACGGGGAACTCCGCTGAGGTCAGGGAAACGCTGGAGAAGCCGAAATCTCGGCAATAATCGGTCCCTCGATGAGTGGCTCGGCTTGTGCTGCTGATACGCTAAGCGCCGGCGAGTGACTGGTCGATGGCGAATGCGGCAAAGCGCATGATCCCGCTTTTCGTGCGCCAGGGCAGGCGGCCGGAGGTAGCGAGCTTCGCAATACCGTGAACGGTCGTCCACGCATACAGGCTCTGTTGCTGAGGCTCGTTTTGAGCAAAATGGCCGTTTGCCTGAACCGCGAGCACAAGGAGATTGAGTTCCGAGAATGCCTCCTTCGCCGCTTCAGCAGCATCCGAGCTCAAATCTTCCGAGCGTGGCGCGTCGAACATGACCGTAAAATGTTCGGGCTTGCGCAACGCGAAGGCGACGTAAGCCAACCCTGCAGACTTGAGGCGATCGAGGGCGTCGCCTTGTTTTTGGCCGGCAGCGCGCATTGCCCCGGCCAGTTCGCGAAATCCCTGGCTTGCTACTGCCGCGAGCAAATCTTCTCTGCTGCGGAAGTGCCGGTAAGGAGCATTGTGCGACACTCCGGCTCGCCGCGCGACCTCGCGCAGGGTAAACGCGGTTGGTCCAACTTCGCCGATCAGCGAGATCGCCGCGGCGAGCAGCGTTTCTCGCAGATTCTCATGGTGGTATGTCGCGGGCATCCTGAATAGCTTTCATTGTACCGGAGAGGTGTTGACAGCAGCAACATAGGAAACGGTTTGCGCGATAAGGCGCATTCGATGTTGACAAGAGCAACATCCGGCGTCACAATGCGAGCAGATGTTGACACTGCCCACATAGGTTAGTGCAGCGTCACAATCCCCAGGAGGTTGATCCTGTCATGAATCGCGAGATTATCTCGAACTCTGCAAATGCTCTACGCAACCTTGCCACCCGTTTGCGGGCAAGCCGACCATTTCCCGGTCTTGTCGCAGCCGCGATTGTCCTTGTTGTTGCAGGGTATGCATGGCGAACCGATGCCGACGACGTTCGTGATGAAAGCCAGGCGGCAATCAATGAATTCTGGAAGGCTTACCACGGGAACGACTATGCCGCCATTCCACGGATACAAAGCGAACTGGTGCAGGCTCTTGAAAACGACTCCGATAACCCGACACTCTACGCTCTTCTCGGGGCCACGCATTTCTGGCACATTGGCGAAGCCGCGCGAGACAGTAACCCGCAGGATCCGGCCCTGGCAGGTGATATGCCGGAGGCCGTGAGCAATTTCTCGAAGGCTCTCGATCTGGACTATTACAGCAAGCACTCTATCGGCTACATCAATGACGATCATCTTCCAGGCTATCTCGGCATCACCACGGTTCACCTCGGTCAGATGACAAACGACGCCGGCCTCATGTCGAAGGGGGATCAGACCCTCAATTTCGCTGCGTACGAATTTCCGGAATTCAACAACTTCAACCGCTGGGCCGCGCACAATACAAAAGCTAAAGACAGCGCAGATTATCGGAGCGCGCTTGATTCACTCTGGCAGGGTATCGACGCATGCATTGGCGGAACGATCGACCGGCAAAATCCGGATCTTAAGCCGTATCTGCACCTGTTTACATCAGTGGGACGGAAGAGGGCCTGCTGGTGGGATGGGGAAATTGCTCCGTACAGCTTTGAGGGTTACATGCTGAATCTAGGGAACGGGCTGGTAAAAGCGGGTCAGGTTCAAGCGGCGAGAGTGGTTTACCACGACGCGCATTACGCTGTGAACTACAACAGCTGGCCCTATCGCAAGGTACTGGAAGCAATTGAGACATCGGATCTCAATGCGCGCGCAGCCCTGTACGCCGACCAGGATTCGCAGAACGCTCCGCCCCTGGGCGTACCCAATCGCAGTTGCTCGTACTGTCATGCCAAAGTCCCGGAAAGATGAGAGTGTGCACTCACGTCAGCCAGGATGCGGGGCGCCCATGGGAATCGTCAACGGTTGCCAACACGGCAATGCTCTCGCTGACCTGCGGTTAGGCGACGCTCCGCGGATCAGTCATGGGAAACGCCCTTCAGTCTCGAAATGTCCGTGTGGTCGGAAATCCGGAACATTCACGTCCCCCGCAAGCAAATGGCCCTGAGCATCGACTCAGGGCCGCTTAGGACAGTTGCTGCGACGTTCCTACAGCGTGACCTGCCGCACGCCGGTGATCGCCGGAACGGCACGGAGTTCCTTCAGAACCGCGTCATTCACTTCCCCATCGATCTGGATCACCGCCAGCGCCGTAGCGGCTCCGTGATTATCGGCGCGGCCCAGCGCGAAATTCGCGATGTTGATCTGGTGCTCGCCGAGCAGCGTGCCAATCCGCCCAATCACGCCCGGGACGTCCTTGTTGCGAATGGAAAGCAGCGTTCCCTGCAGCGGCGCTTCGATGTCGATGCCGTCAAGATGCAGCAGACGCGGCGAATCGCCGTGCAGTACCGCGCCGCTGGCAGTGATGCCGGAGTCGCTGGTGTGCAGGGAGAGCTGCAGCACGCTGCCCGCGCCGCCCAGTGGCGACTCTTTCTTCTCCTCGTGGATGCGAATGCCGCGCTCCGCTGCAACGGATGCGGCATTGATGCGGTTAACCTGCTCAAGGTGGCCAAGGACGCCGGTGATGGCGCAGTTGCGGATGAGGTCCGTCTTCAATTCGCCCAGACGCCCGTGATACGCAAGCTGAATGCTGTCGATTCCGCCTTTCGGGAACTGCGCGAGAAACGTGCCGAGGCGCTCGGCGAGGCCCATGAACGGCGCGAGCTCCTGATATTCCTCATGCGAGAGCGAGGGCAGGTTGACGGCATTCTGCACCACGCCGGACTTGAGATATTCGCGAACCTGCAAAGCAATTTGCACGCCGACGGCTTCCTGCGCCTCCGCCGTCGATCCCGCGATGTGCGGCGTGAGGATAGCGCTCTCGAGAGAGGCGAAAGGAGAGTTCTTTGGTGGCTCTTCGTGGAAAACGTCGAGCGCCGCACCGGCAACGTGGCCGCTGGCAAGCGCCTCGGCGAGATCCTGTTCGACCACCAATTCGCCCCGCGCACAGTTCACGATGCGCACACCCTTTTTCATCAGCGCGAGAGTTTCGCGGTTGATGATCCCAGTGGTTTGCGGAGTGAGGCCGACGTGCAGGGTGAGGTAGTCGGCGAGCGAAAACAGTTCTTCAGCGGAGACCAGACGGATTCCGTTCTCACGGGCAATCGAAGCGGAGACAAAAGGATCATGGCCGACCAACTCCATGCCGAAGCTGCGCGCGCGCCGGGCCACTTCAAGGCCGATGCGGCCGAGTCCAAGAATGCCCAGCTTCTTGCCGCGCAACTCGCCGCCCTGCAGCGATTTCTTCTCCCACTTTCCCGCGTGCATCGTGGCATTCGCTTTCGGAATCTGGCGGGCGAGCGCAATCATCAGCCCCAGCGCCAATTCCGCGACGGCAATTGCGTTGGCGCCAGGCGTGTTCATCACGACGATGCCTCGGCGCGTGGCGGCTTCCGCATCGATGTTGTCGACGCCCACGCCGGCGCGGCCAATCACGCGCAGCTTCGGCGCGGCGGCCATCAGCGCATCATCCACCTGCACGGCGGAACGCACCACCAGCGCATCAGCATCGGCCAGCGCTTCGGGCAGGTTCTTCACCTGATCGTGGGTAAGCACATCCCATCCGGGCTCAGCCTGAAAAACAGCCAGCGTTGCAGGAGACACTTTTTCCGCAAGAACGACTTTCACTTTTCCCTTTCTGCAATTGGGGTCTGCGCGCGGGCACGCCGCGCGCAGAAAACGAGTAGATCCGGTTACGCGTGAACGACTTCAGCCTCGCGCGCCTTCGACGCAGCAGCTAAGCCCGAGCGTTCCGCGTACACCTGCTGAGCGGCGGCAAGAGCCTTGCCGAACGCGAATCCCGGCAGGTTCAGTTTTGCAGCAGCCACCTGCTCGAGCGCACCGATAATGGCAATCGTGTCCATGTAATCGAACAGCCCGATGTGCGCGATGCGAAACAGCTTGCCCTTCATCTCGCCCTGGCCGTTCGTCACGATGGCGGCGAAGCGGCTCTTCAGCTCCTTCACAATCACGCCAGAGTCGACCCCTTCCGGAGCGACAATCGCGGTTGCTGCCGCAGAGTAGCCTGCCGGCCCAAACAGCTCCAGCCCCAGCGCCTGAACCGCAGCGCGCGTCATCGCAGCGCAGGTTTCCGCGTTGTCGATCAGCGCATCGCGTCCCGCCGCAAGATCGCCACCACCCTGCGCCGCAATGTAATCGAGCGAGGCGCCAAGCGCCGCAATCAGAGCAACCGCCGGCGTGTAAGAAGACTCGCCCTTCTGCGCGTTCTTGCGCTCCTTGCGCAGGTCGAAGTAGTACCGCGGATTCTTCGAAGTCTCCGTAGCCTTCCACGCGCGGTCGCTGAGGCGCAGGTAAGCAAGGCCAGGCGGAATCATAACCGCTTTCTGCGATCCACCGATAATGGCGTCAATACCCCAGCCATCGACGTCGAGCCGGGTGGTGCCAAGGCCGGTGATGGCGTCGACCACCAGCAGCGTCTCGCTGCCCTTCACCAGCTTCGCGATCCCTTCAATGTCGTGCCGAATCCCGGTCGAAGATTCCGTTGCCTGAACGAAAACGGCGCGCGTGTCAGCATGCAGAGCCTTCCTGATGGCGTCGAGCGAAAACGTGTCACCGTAGGGCGCGCTCAGCAGATCGACCTGGCATCCAAACGCCTTGGCCAGCGATTCCCAACGTTCCCCAAATTTTCCCGCAGAGAGAACCAGCACGCGGTCGCCGGGCGAAGTCAGGTTCGATACGGCGGCCTCCATCGCTCCGGTTCCGGACGACGCGAGCAAAAGAACATCGTTTTTGGTCCCGACAAAGGTTTTCAGCTGCGCCAGAACGCGCTCGTACAGGGCGCGAAACTCGGGAGTGCGGTGATGAATATCCGCGGCGGCCATGGCGAACTGCGCGGCAGGCAGCAGCGGCGTCGGCCCAGGAGTAAACAACCGGGTTTTACGAATCATGATGACGTATCCCTCGCTCTTATTTTAGCCGCCGGTGGAGATTTGGGTTTCTCCTTATAATGAAGGGTTTGGGAGCCCCACGATGGATCTTGTGAAGCAAATCGATCACGATATGGTGGCCGCGATGAAAGCCCGCGACCCGGAGCGCACCTCGACCCTGCGCATGGTCAAAGCCGCACTGAAGAACCGCGAGATTGAGAAGCGCGCGTCGCTCACCGATCTCGAGGCGCAGCAAATCTTCACAACGATGATCAAGCAGCGCAAGGATTCCATCGAGGCGTTCCAAAAAGGGAACCGCCCGGAACTGGCCGCGAAGGAAGCGCGCGAGATCGTGCTGATCGAAAGCTATTTGCCGAAAAATCTTGGTACAACGGAATTGCAGGCCATCGTGGATGAAGTGCTGGCCGCCGCAAGCTTTGGTCCGCGCGACATGGGTCCGGCCATGAAGGCCGTCCAGGCCAAAATCCAGGAGGCCGGGCAGCGTGCCGACGGCCGCCAGGTGAGCGAGTTGGTAAAGGCGAAGCTCGCGGGATAAGCGGCGCATCTCACATGATGAGAGTACGGGATTTTTTCGAGGGGTTAGATTGGATGAATTTTCGTAGACGGGTTCAGTTGCTCAAGTTTTTTTGTGTTGCGATTTTGACTTTAGCTTTGGTTCCTGCCTTACGGCAGTGGTTCGGTCTGGGGGCGCTCACCATGCGCGAGATAATCTGGAACACCCTGGCCATGTTTGTGGTCACGCTGGCGGCCGTGGTGGTAGGCACGCAGCACGCGCTCGAATTGAGCCGCGGAAAGCGCTAACGCCGCTCCGCATTTTTCCTGAGCTTTTATTCGGCCTCGAGCTTCAGCGGCCGCTCCAGCCAGACCACGTCCCAGTAACGCCCAAATTTGTAGCCTTGCTCGGTGAACGTGCCCACCGGCTTGAACCCAAATTGCGCGTGCAGTTTTTCTGACCCAGGATTGGGCGGAACATATCCCGCAACAATGCGGTGCACGTCCTCCCCGGCGATCGCGTCGAATAGCGCGGCGTAGAGCTTCGCCCCAATCCCGCGGCCAGTGGCTTCCGGAACGCAATAAATCGTCGATTCCACGGTTGTGTTGTAGGCAGGCTTACCACGGAAGCGTCTCGTGCCCGCGTATCCGACAACCAGGCCGTCTTCTTCACCGACCAGCAGTCGGTGCCGCCCAGTCTCGCCAAATTGCGCCAGCCACTCCGCGTGCTGTTCCAGCGTCCGCGGTTCCAGGTCGAACGTCGCAGGCGCGTGGATCACGTAGTGGTTGTAAATGTCGGTGAGCCGCGGCAGGTCCGCTGGTTGCGCGGGGCGAATTTGCAGAGAGGACACGCTAAAGAATTCCTTTCTGAGGCCCGAGCTATTGCCGATCGACGGTCACCCTCACAAACACGCCATCAGGCAATTCGCCTTCGATCAAATGAATCACCCCGCCTTTGACGTAGCCCTTCAGCACCTTCGGCGGTTCAGGTTTGGACGGACGTGCCCCGGGCGCAGCTGGCGCAGAATTGCGCCCCATGCCTTTATCCATAGCGAGATTCGCAAGGCGGTCGGCATTCTTGTTCTTGCCGCGCAGCACGTGCTCGATGCGAAACGCGTCAAGCCCGGCGATGCGGCGTTTAGCCTCTTCGTAGAGCGGCCGCAAATCGGGGCTGTTCACCTTGTAGCGCCCCTGGATTTGCTTCACCATCAGCTCGGAATCCGACACGACGCGCAGGCGCCGATGCCCCTCGCGCAGCGCAAACTCCACCGCAGCCAGCAGGCCTGAATATTCGGCGACATTGTTCGTTGTTTTGCCAATGAACTCACTCAGTTCCGCGACCTTTTTTCCGTCATGGCCTTCGATGGAGACGCCGTAACCCGCTGGCCCTGGATTGCCGCGCGATCCGCCATCGCAAAACGCTGTGATCCACTCCGCGGCGCCGCTGGGGCGCGGCGGCGCCGCCGATTCGCCAAACAGACTTCCTGATTCCCTATCCGGATTCATGTCACCAGTGTACCCACGCGAATTCCACATTCCGCGTTCGCGAGGCCGCGCTCGTGGGAACATAAAGAAAGCATTCATGGACCTCCTCTCGCTCCTCCAAACAACCTTCGGGTTCCCCGCCTTCCGTGAAAATCAGGAAGCCGTGTGTCAGGCGGTCACAGAGGGCCGCGACGTCCTGCTGGTCATGCCGACGGGCGCGGGCAAGAGCCTTTGCTATCAGTTGCCCGCCATCGCGCGGAGCACGGCGGGCCTGGGGAGCACGGCCCTGGTCATCAGTCCGCTCATCGCGCTCATGGACGATCAGGCGGCCAAATTGTCGGCTGCGGGTTTGCGCGTGGGGCGGATTCACTCCGGCTTGTCCCGCGACGAGGCTCGCCAGACGTCCCGCGATTATCTTGAGGGCACGCTGCAGTTCCTGTTCATCGCTCCAGAGCGCCTTCGCGTCCCGGGATTTCCCGAGATGCTGGCCCGGCGCAAGCCCGTGCTGATTGCGGTCGACGAGGCACATTGCATTTCCGGCTGGGGTCACGATTTTCGGCCCGACTACCGCACTCTGGGCGAGACCTTGCCGATGCTGCGCCCCGCGCCGATCATCGCGCTCACCGCGACCGCCACACCCGCCGTGCAGGAAGACATTGTCGCGCAGCTTGGGCTCGTCGATCCGGCGCTGTTCATCCACGGATTCCGCCGCGACAATCTTGCCATTGAAGTGATCGAGCTTTCGAAGCCGCGCCGCAACGAGTTCATCCTGAAAATTCTCAAGCCTGCGGCAGCGCGGCCCGCCATTGTCTACGCGCCGTCGCGCAAGGCCGCTGATGAGATGGCTGTGGAGTTGGGGAGTCACTTCCCGACCGCCGCGTACCACGCAGGCCTCGAGCCGGGCGTGCGGGAAAGCGTGCAGCGCGCGTTCCTTGAGAACCAGCTCGAAGTAGTCGTTGCCACAATTGCCTTCGGCATGGGGATCGACAAGCCGAATATCCGGACGGTAATTCACGCCGCTCTGCCCGGGTCAGTCGAGGCGTTCTACCAGGAGATTGGCCGAGCGGGCCGTGACGGTTTGCCGGCGCGCGCGGTGCTCCTGCACAGCTTCGCCGACCGCAGGATTCACGAGAGCTTCCTGGCCCGCGACTATCCGCCGGTGGAGGATTTGGACCGCATCGTTCGGCTGCTGACGCCGGAGTTTCAGTCGGCTGAGCGACTGTGTGCGCGTTTGGCCATGGCTCCGGATGCGGTAGGCCGCGCGGTGGACAAGCTCGTCGCGCAGGGTGCGGCGCAGATGACCGATCCGACCGATCCTGACTTCGGCGTGCGCCTGAATGGTGCGTCGCGATGGCGAACTGGCTACCAGCAGCAGCTTGCGCATCGCCGCGCGCAGATCGAGAGCATGGTGGCCTTCGCTGAGACCGCGCAGTGCAGGATGTCCGCGCTGGTGCGCCACTTCGGGGATATCGCGGGAGCCAGCCGCCTGTGCCGGCGCTGCGACTTCTGCGCGCCGCAGTCTGCAGAGGCGCGGAAGTTTGTCGAGCCGACGCCGGTGCAGGTGTGCGATCTGCGCAGAATCCTGACGACCCTCGAAGGTGGGCCGAAGGGAGTTGCGCGGCTGTTTGCGGAGTCGGGCATTGGCGGCGAGCGCGACGCATTCGACACTATGCTGGACGGGCTGGCGCGCGCCGGGCTGGTGATGCTCACCTCCGAGAACTTCAGGAATGCTGAGGGTCGCGATGTTTCGTGGCGGAAGGTTGCGCTCACGCCGGAAGGGCGCGCCGTTGCCTACACCGGGACGCTGGGAGTTCTGCTGCCCGAGGGATCGCCCGCGCCCTCGACGGCGGTGAGAAGGGCGAAAGCGCAGCGACGGCCCGATCAGGATTCCGACACACCGTTCACTGCGGCGCAACTGGAGCTGGAAGAGCGGCTGCGATCGTGGCGGCGAAACGAAGCCGCTCAGGCGGGCAAGCCGGCATTTTTTGTGCTCACCGATTCAGTTCTGAGGTCTGTCGTCATTGCGGCGCCCGCGAACATTTCGCAGTTACTGGGCGTGTCCGGTATCGGCCCACGCAAGGCCGATTTGTACGGCGCATCCATCTGCGCCCTGGTCCGCGAGCAGCAAGCGCCCTAAGCACGTGGTTGCCGCTTCGCGGATTGAATCCAGGTCCAATGTTGTTGCACCGCGAAGAGGCGACGCCCACGGATGGGCCCTACTTTTCCGCGAACACCTGCAGATCGATGCCGTTCAGCACGACCAGAGTGAGCGGCTTGCGGTCGATCGTGACGGTTGTTGTCTGAATGCGGTCCTTGGGGGAATACGTGAAGTTGTCCGGAGCCACTGGCGCTTGCGGCGGAGCAACGTGCTGCGTGGTCCGGTCGAATTCCTGGGCGGAAGTCGCTCCCTCCGTCTTGGCGAATGCCCCACAGGCGGTTTCCATTTCCTGGGAATTGGCCGCATCCGGCCACTGAAAGCTGCACATCAGTTCCGGCTTCAGATCCGGCACGCTGATGCGGAACCAGGTGATGTACGGGGTTGCGCCCGCGGTAGGCTGCTCCGGGGCCACAGCGGATCGCACCACCAGCTTGCCGTCGTGGTCGAGAAAGCTGGTCATCAAGCCACGCAGGCCCAGCGAACGCGTGTGCTCGGTGTTGACCACGGCGAAGGTGTCGAGGCGAACCACCTCCACAATCATGTCCATGGGATACGGATCGCCCGGTGCGACGCGCATCGGTGCAGAAAGCGTGGTGACGAGGTATTTTCCGTCCGGAGTAATGGCAAGGTTCATCTGCGGAGCGGCGGCGACGGCATCATGGCTGGAAAAGCCCTCCACCAGAATGCCGACCTCGACCGGCTTTTCCTCCCACCATTGCTGGACCCGGGAAAGGATCCAGTTGCCGTCCCGCCGAGGAATCAGGGTGTATGCCGTGTGGTCCGGTCCGATCAGCAGGGCGAACGGCGCTCCCTGGTCCAGAGGCTCATGCAGCTTGTAATCATGGATTTTGTGCTGCTCGGCCCCAGCCAGCGACGCGAGCCCCAGCGACAACGCCACCGCACAGCCTGCCTGGACGCGCCATTTCTTCATTGCGGCAACAGGATACGCCAGGCACGTTGGCGACGGATGCCGCCCTCCTCCAGATCGCGCACCGCCGTAATGCCAACCCCCAAAAACCGCCGTGCCGGATCCGGGCAAATTTCCCACATTTTCTCGCTCACAAAACTCCATTTCATCCGTCTATTGGTTCGCAGAGATATCGCAATCCCACGCACCCGGAGCCGGAATGCCTGCTGATGCGCTTCGTTTTCTATCCCCTGCCCGTCCCTCCCCGGCCAAGCCTCGACTACAATCCTCGCGTATGGGTGGTCCGGTTCGGGAGAACCTCCCGGAGACCGATTTAATTCGTGAAGCGCAGGCAGGATCGCGCACAGCCTTTGACGCTTTGGTGCGTCAATATGATCAGGCGGTGTTGCGGCTGGCCATGCACCTCACCGGTTCCGAACAGGACGCCCAGGACATCCAGCAGGAAGCGTTCCTCAAGGCCTACCGGTACCTCGGCAACTTCCGTTTTGAATGCTCGTTTTACACCTGGATCTACCGCATCGTCACCAATTTGTGCCTCGACCATCTGCGGCGGCGGAAGGCGCGCCGCGAAGATCAGGCGGTGATGATCGACTCCTCAGGCGAGGAGATGGATCTGATGACCAACGTGTCCGACGACCGCTCCGGAGCGAATCCGGCGCGCGAGCTGGACAGAAAATTTCTGGGCCAACGCATCCTGATGGCGCTGGATGAACTCACACCGCGGGAACGCATGGTTTTCGAGCTGAAGCATTACCAGGGCCTGCGGCTCAGAACCATTGGCGAGATGTTGCATACGACCGAAGAGACAGCGAAGAACACGCTCTTCCGGGCTACAAAGAAGTTAAGAGTGAAACTGGCAGAGTTGCGGTAAGCGATCAGTCCAGGCGAACGATCTGGACATCGATGGAATCAAACAGCAGCAAATTTTGAGGCAGTGAGGCAGAGAAAACATCATGAATTGCGAAGTGGCACAGGAAATCATCGTCCTGGCCGTCTACGGTGAGTTGCCCGACGACCGGGCCCATCAACTGGAACAGCACCTGACGCAGTGCGAGCGCTGCCGCCAGGAAATGGAAGCCGTGGCTGGCCTGCAAAAGGCCATGTCCGTGCTTCCGGTGATCGAACCCTCTCCCAGTTTGGTGGCGCGCACGCGGCTTCGTTTGGACGAGGCGCTGGACACCATGCCCCACGGCGGATTTCTGATTCGCCGTTGGCAAAGTTTTCAGCGCGGCTTTGGCCGGATGGCCAGCGCTCCGGTCATGGCCGCGTTTCTCCTCCTCATTGGATTAGGCGCAGGCGGTTGGGCCGGTTATCGCGCCGGCGCGCATCAGGCGACGGCCCAGTTAGTCGCGGCGACGCCAGCGGCTCCGGCGTCGATACCGGTCATGGCCGACCTTGACGCGGCGCAAATTGCCGGAGTCAGCAGTATCACCCTCGAGCCCAACACGGAAAACGTCGAAGTCCGCTTCAGCCGCGTCGTTCCTGAGACCGCCTTTGGCACGCTCGACGATCCGCAAATCCGGCAGCTGCTGCTGCTCGGCGCGCGCAATCACGACGATTCCACCGTCCATATGGATTCGGTCGATCTGCTGGCTCAGGAGTGCCGCAACGGGCACCAGTGCGCCGGCGGCCCCATCCGCAATGCGCTCATGGTGGCGCTGCGCTACGACAAGAACGCCAAGGTGCGCAGCAAAGCGCTGGACGGTCTTGAGCCCTACGTCGCCATCGACACGCGTGTGCGCGATGCGGTCCTCGAGGCCCTGCTGAAGGATCCCGATCCGGAGGTTCGCACCCAGGCCATCGCCCTGCTGGCGCCCGTAGAGGCCGACTCGAGCGTTCAGGATGTGCTCCAGACGGTCGCTTCCCAGGACCAGAACCCGCACATCCGTAACGTCTCGCGGCAGTTCCTGGAACAGGTTTCGCAGATTCAGTAGCATTCCACCGCTGCCTTTCGTACCATAAATTTGCAGTAATAGTCAGTTGACGTTGCGCACTCATTCCGGTCAATCAAGGTAGGACGAGGCGCTGGTTGCACGAACACTTTTCGAGGCCAAAAATGAAGTCCTTTTCTCTCCCAATTCTTGCTGCCTGTCTTGCCGCTGGTCTGGTTCCCGGACCACAATTGCTGGCCGCGCAGCACATCAACGTGCTGGGCGACGATCCTGCGCTGCTGGTGCACAACACCCAGGGATATTTGGGCGTCGGCACGCGCGACATCGACAACGACAGCGTTGCCCGCCTCAAGCTCAAAGAAGCGCGCGGCGCTGAAGTGGTCACCGTGGACCACGACGCACCCGCCGCCAAAGCCGGCCTGCGCATGCACGACGTGATCGTGCAGATGAACAACCTGCCCGTCGAAGGCGAAGCGCAGCTGGGCCGCATGCTCAAAGAGGTTCCTCCCGGCAAATCCATCACCCTGCTGGTCAGCCGCGACGGACAGCAGCAGTCGTTCACCATCACGCTGGTCGATCGGTCCACCCTCGAAGCCGACGCCTGGTCACAGCACATTCCGGTTCAGCCGGACGAAGATGACGGGCTCACGCTGCCTGCGGCGCACGCGGGATTCGCGAGCAGCTTGTTCTCATCGCTGGGCATGAATCCCGCCTATACCGGCCTTGAAGTGGACATGCTCGGGCCGCAGCTGGCGGACTATTTTGGCGTCCACGACGGCCAGGGATTGCTGGTCAAGCGGGTGGACGACAACAGTCCCGGATCGGCCGCGGGCCTGCGCGCCGGCGACGTCATCACCAAGGTGAATGGCCGGATCGTCGCCACGCCCAGCCAGTGGATGCGCACCATCCACCAGAATCGCGGCAAGCAGGTGGAGCTGACCGTGATGCGCGACCGCAAGGAAAACACCGTGCCCATGATCGCCGGCCGGCCAAAATCGAAGGGCTAGGCGGCTCGGCTGGACCGATATCCAGTGGGTGCACTTCGTTGAGGGATTCCCTCGAAATAATCTCGGCAGACGCGCCTTGTTTTGCTAGACTTCGCGCGTGCGCGGAACCCTCTTCCTGATCGCCCTCACGTTTGCAGGGTGCATAATGGCTGCGGCTCAGACGCCGCCAGTGCCAGCGCCGCCTGCCAAGACGCCTCCCGCGCCTGTGCCGGACTACCAGGACGCCGTCTACGAGAACCTGATTACCTGCTCGCCGAACGCGGATTCCGACTACTGCTCGAATGTGGCCGATAAGTTCTATCTGGTGCGGATGAACGGCAAAGATTACGCGCTGGTGCCGGCCTACAGCTATAAGCAATCGGCGGTGCTGGCAGGCGCAGAGATTGCGGCGTCGGTATCAGGAATGCTGGTGGTTGAACTGATGCACACGAATATTCTCCGGAAGCAGCCCGAGCATACGCCGGTGCAGATGCGGTTTCACGGCGGCGGCGTGGATGTGCGGGTCCTGAAAGAAACGAAGAAGGGCATGGAGAAGTACGTCGCGTCCCACTATGACGTCGCGAAGAAAGTGCCAATCGAGCCGCCCCACCCACGACCGAAAGACCCATAGGCGGCGACCGCTGACTGGTCGCTGGTGGCCCTCACCCCCTCCCCCTGATTTCTGCATGTGTATGAAACGATGAGGGTTGTTTTTTGCTGTTTTTGTATGTGTGGGAAACAATGGGGTTAGGCTCAACTGAGGCGTTAAGTGTTTGAATCTGGGTGGGTTGCGGGGTGGTTGGAGTGGATGCCGCGGAGTCCGGCGCCTCGTTCTGGAGGGGCGGTGGACAAGCAACCGCAGATCCCTCGTCCCCTTCGGCTTCGCTCAGGGTCCTCGGGATGACAGGTTCGGTGGTGGCGGGGATGGGCTGGAATTCGGCTTCGGGTTGGAATTCGGGCGCGGGCGGTGGTTCTGGAGCCGAATCGGTGACTAGTTCGGGCTTCGGCTCCGGCTCGGGCTCGGGATCGGGGGCGGCCATGGGTTGGTCGAGGTCGTTGTAGACGACGTCGCGGACGATTTCTTCGGTGGAGATTTTGGTTTCGATTTCGGACATCTGCTTGAGGGTTTTGAGGGCGGTCTGCATGAGGTAGGTGAGCGCCGTGACCTGGCGGAAGTCGATGGAGTGGCGGGAAAAGGCGTTGGCGATGGCGTTGATGTTGGCGAGGATGCCGAGATGGTCCTCCATGTAGTCGAAGACGACGATGGGGGCGAGGGGGAAGTTGTCGGGGACGGGCGGTTTGACGCGGAGGACTTTGTCGCGGTGTCCGTGGCGATAGCAGAGGTCCTGGCCGCGGAGGGCGGGGTCGACGCAGCGGGAACCGGCGTGGGTGAGGTGGCGGCAGCGGGCATCGTCGGCGGGAGTGCGGCCGGCGCGGGCGGAGGTGGCTTGCATGGTGTTGGCTCCTTGGTGGTGCGAGGGTTCAGGGTGCAGAAATGCGAAGGCCTCGCGGAATCCGCGAGGCCTTTTGGCTTTTTTCTCTCTATTAACAGGATACCAAGTTGGGCTGGAAACCACGCCAACTATTTTGGCTTGGAAGTTGTTTCGAATCAACAAATGTTACTTTTGGGTATGTGGTGGAAACTTGACAAATTTTGGGGAGGGCGGGTTTGGGAGGAAACCGCAGGTGCTTCGACGCCGAACCGCTTGCTGCACTCTGTTGGTCGGTTTGCGGGTGGTGATACTGGCGAATGGTTTCGGGTTAGGTGCTGGACTCGATTGAACTTAAGGAAATCATGAGGCAGTCATATGCTTGACCGTTCATGAAGTCACGATTCGCCAAGCGCTGCTTTGCCGCTCGTTCGGCGATTTCCTTTTTCCGCTCCGGCGGAAGAGCGGCATCCGCGCCGTCCCACCCTTCAATCCACCGAGGCGGTCGAGCGCCACGGCAGCGGGATTCTTTACCCGCTCGGCGGCAATGCCGACGACCTTTGGTATCCGGCCCATCCCCTCGTTATGCTTGAGCAGTCTAGCTGTTTCAAGGTAAAATCCACAAAAGATGTATTTCGTTTGTTTCGTTTGTTTCGCATATTGCGTCTAACAAGTGGTACGCTGTTTTGGCGACGAAGGGAGGGAAGAAAATGCTCAGAGAACCGATCACAATGGAACCATCGGAAGAAGCCGAAATCCGCGAGCTTCATCGGATGCTAGCACTCGGAACCCCAGCTCTTCTGGGGCCGGCAGGTGAGAGGCTTGAACTTCCCGAATCCGTCTACCACATCTTGAAAGATGTGGTAGCCAACATGATGCGTGGAAAGACAATTCTTCTCATTCATCAAAACAATAGGCTAACAACACAGACTGCCGCCAATTTTCTGGGTTTTTCTCGGCCACATCTTGTGAAACTTTTAGATTCTGGAGCGATTCCATTCGAGAAGGTTGGGCAACACAGGAGGGTGCTTATGAAGGATTTAATTACGTATCAAAAGAGTAGGGATGCAGCGAGAAAAGCAGCTCTAAACGCGCTCGCCAGAGAGGAATTCGAATCCGGCTCGTATGAAGGGATTCCAATTCCCGACGGCGGAAGCGATGAATGAGGTCTGATTATCCGGCCATGTTAGACGCGTGCGTACTTCTGCCTATGCCCTTAGCGGACACGCTATTGCGCATGGCAGAAACGCCGCGACTCTATATCCCAAAATGGTCAGATGAAACACTTCTAGAAGTGTCCCGAAATCTCATCAAAAAGTGGAATACGACCGAAGAGCAGGCAAAACGACGGGAAGAGGCCCTCCGGACCCATTTTCCAGAGGCGCTTGTTACAGGGTACGAACACCTAATTCCGGTGATGACAAATGACGCAAAGGACAAACACATCCTGGCTGCCGCTGTGATGAGCGGGACCAAGTTGATTGTCACCTACAATTCAAAGGACATTTCGAAGGAATCCCGCGATCCTTATGGGATAGAGTGCCAGGGACCATCCGCATTCTTATGTGGCCTCTACGACCTTGATCCCGGGATTGTGGTTCAAAAGCTAGGCGAACAAGCTCAAAACATCAATCGACCTTTAGAGTCAATCCTTCTAAAGCTCAAGGTCAACGTTCCGGGATTTGTTTCCTACTTCTGCGAGGAGCAGAAAATTGACCTCTCCGAGTTGGGTTAGCCAATGTATTTATTGCCCGTGCAGAAACAAGGGGGAGGGGGTCGGGCCACCAACTCCAGGCTTCCGGCTTCTGGCCACTAGCCACCGCTGACCGCCATTCAGGGCCGAATAATGCCCATTGCGTCCATCGGCGTCGCGCGGGGCGAAACCCCTGTGTTTCAATAAGACAAGACATGCCGTCCGTGAATCCCATGCCCCGGAAAATGACGTTCAGGCGCCGCCTGAAAGCGGCCTCGCGCAAGGTGCGGGAAATCGGCCTGGTGGGCCATGCTCTGGCGTCGACGCGGCACGCCGTGATGGCGCAGATTGTGCCCATGCGGCGGTGCAATCTGAGCTGCGCGTATTGCAACGAGTACGACGACGTTTCGAAGCCGGTGCCGCTGGACGAGATGCTGCGGAGGATCGACCACCTGGCGCGGCTGGGGACCAGCATCATTACCATTTCGGGCGGAGAACCGCTGCTGCATCCGGAGCTGGACGCGATCATTGCGCGCATCCGGAGCCACGGCAAGATGGCGGGCATGATCACGAACGGGTATCTGCTGATGCCGGAGCGCATCGAGCGGCTGAACCAGGCCGGGCTCGATCACATGCAGATCTCGATCGACAATGTGAATCCGGACGAGGTGTCCAAAAAGAGCCTGAAGGTTCTGGACAAGAAGCTGGAGTTTCTGTCGGAATACGCCGATTTCCACGTGAACATCAATTCCGTGGTGGGCGGCGGCATTAAGTATCCGCAGGACGCGTTGACGATTGGGCGGCGGGCGCTGGGGCTGGGCTTTACGTCGACGATTGGGATCATCCACGACGGCGATGGGCAGCTGAAGCCGCTGGGCGACGAAGAACGCGCGGTGTGGAACGAGATGCGGTCGTGGAAGAAGGAGAATTATTCGCGCTTCAACCACTTCCAGGAAAAGATCGCGAACGGCGAGCCGAACGAGTGGCGCTGCCGGGCGGGCTCGCGGTATTTGTACATCTGCGAGAACGGGCTGGTTCATTACTGTTCGCAGCAGCGCGGGTATCCAGGCGTGCCGCTGGCGGATTACAAGAGGGCGGACCTGGAGCGGGAATTTCTCTCCGAAAAAAGCTGTGCGCCGAACTGCACGGTGAGCTGCGTGCACCAGATTTCGTTTATCGACTACTGGCGCGCGCCGCAAAAGCCGCCGACGGCCGGAACGGCTGAGGGGCTGGTTAATATCCGGCTCTAGGCTTCCCTCCGGAAGTCGTCGGAGAGCCGCTCAACATCTTTTTCATTCGAAATTCCCAGCGCTCTGCCGGTTTCGCGGGTGCGGCGCAGGAGCGCTTCCCAACCTGGGTCGGATGGCTCGGCTCCAGCGATGTAGTGGCGCAGCGCTTCGCGGAACAACTCGCTCATGGTCCGGTGTTCGCTGCGAGCGCGGTCCTGGGCTTTGGCGAGGAGTTCGGGTGGAAGGGTGATGGAGACGGTTTTGGCTGTCCGCATAGAAGTATTGTAAAGCAGTATCGGACATGATCTGACATGGGCGGGCAGGATTGGCCCAGCCGGGGCGACGGGCTGCAATTCCGGTCGCCGCATGATCGTTGCGGGAGCGAATAACTGTCGATATCCAGATTTGCAGGCGACCAAATCCCATACTTCCTGCTTCCAAGCCCTTGTGTCGCAGCAGGATATGCCACTTCCGATTACTTCTTCCGCCGAGCCGGTTTGGGCTCTGGACGCGCGTGCGTGCTATCGCGATGTGATGCAGGCGATGCACGAGGCCAAAATTCCGTGCGCGGTTGGCGGGGCATTCGCTCTGCATAAACACACCGGCATATGGAGAACGACGAAGGACCTGGACCTGTTGCTGGAAGCCGATGCGGTGCCGGCAGCGCTCCACGAATTGCGCAGGGCGGGGTTTGAAACGTCAATTCACGACCCAGTTTGGCTGGCGAAGGCGACGCGGGGCGACTATTTCGTCGACCTGATTACGGGCATGGGCAACGCGGCGCTGCGCGTGGACGCAACATGGATCGAGCGGTCTCTGCCGAAGCAGATTTTGGGCGTGCCGTGCCGCGTTCTGGCGGCGGAAGAGATGATCGCGAGTAAGGTTTTTGTGACGCGGCGCGAGCGCTTCGATGGAGCGGATGTGGCGCATCTGGTGCGCGCATGCGGAAAGAGCCTGGATTGGAATCGCCTGCTGCAGCTGCTGGATTCGCATTGGGAGCTGCTCTATTGGTCGCTGGTATTGTTTGCCTATATTTATCCGGCAGAGACGGATCTGGTGCCGGAACGGATTTGGCGCGAGCTTTCGCAACGATTCGCGGAGCAGGCCACGCATCCGAGCAAGAGCGCGCCGTTTCGCGGATCGCTGGTGGATCCGCTGATGTTCGCGATTGATGTGGAGGAGTGGGGAGAGCGGGATTTGTATCAGGAATACTGCGATGACCATCCGTGCCCGCTGAAGAACGAAGATGGGAGCGCGGCATGAGGCTGGCCGCGGTCGCGGATATTCATCTGCGCGACGAAGATCACCAGGAAAATGTGCGGCGATTCTCGGCAGTGAACGAGCTGG
The DNA here is from genome assembly GCA_035482355.1 of Acidobacteriaceae bacterium. Taxonomy (GTDB): domain Bacteria; phylum Acidobacteriota; class Terriglobia; order Terriglobales; family Acidobacteriaceae; genus Palsa-343. The sequence continues at coordinate 54,603 of DATHQV010000215.1, forward strand.
CGGACGCGCTGGTGATCGCGGGCGACTTTACGAATCATGGAACGCCGGACGAGATGCGGACGTGTCTGGCGGTGCTGGAGCATGTGCACATTCCGATATTGGCGGTGCTGGGCAATCACGACCACGAGAATGGGCATCAGGACGAACTGGCGGGCATGCTGCGGCTGGCAGGCGTGCATCTGCTGGATGGGCAGTGCTTCGTCGTCGGCGATATGGGGTTCGCGGGGACGAAGGGATTCTGTGGCGGATTTGCGCCGTATGAGCTGATGCCATTTGGCGAAGTGGCGATTAAGACGTTTGTGGAGATTGCGGAACGGGAAGCGGTGAAGCTGGATTATGGGCTGGCGCAGCTCAAGACCCGGGTGAAGATCGCCATTACGCATTACGCGCCGATCAAAGAAACAGTGGTAGGCGAGCCGGAGCCGATTTTTCCGTTTCTGGGCAGCTCGCGGCTGGAGCGCGCGCTCGACCGGCACAAGCCGGCGCTGGCGCTGCACGGGCATGCGCATCACGGAACGTTCTCCGCTGAGGCGCCGTGCGGCGTGCGCGTGTGCAACGTGGCGCTGTCGGTTTTGCGCGAGCGCGGTGAGGAACACCCGTTCGCTATTTTCACGTTCTGAGGGCGAAGAGCCGCGCGCCTACAATTCTCCTGATGCATTCTCGAAGGGAACACCTCTGGCTCATGGGCGCTACTGCGCTTTCCACTTCATTTCCGCGATGGCTTCGGGCGCTGGATGCGGAGCCATTGCCGAGCCTGAAGGCTGCTGCTGCGGCTGCGGGGCTGATTTACGGGTCGTGCAGCGATGAGCCGTTTCGCAAAGCGCCGGCCGCTTATTTTGATCTTTTCGCGCGGCAATGCGCGTTGTTTGCGCCGATTCTTTCGTGGCAGGATGTTGCGCCTACGCTGACGCATGAAGACGATGCGCACGATCTGAATGCGGGGATCGCACTGGATCGCGGATTGCGCCTGACGGGAGCGCATTTGCTGTGGTATTTGCGGACGCCGGAGTGGCTGGCTACTTTGTCGCGCGCACAGGCGGAGGAAGCGGTCGCGGCGCATGTCAAAAACATTGCAGGCTTCTATCGCGGACGAGTTTTCTCATGGAACGTGGTGAACGAGGCGATTGAGCCGCCGCAGAAAGGGCTGGATGGGCTGCGGATAGATAGTCCGCTGGTGCGGGCTTTGGGGACTGACTTTTTTGCCGCAGCGTTTCGCGAGGCGCGCGCGGCGGACCCTGATGCGCGGCTGCTCTACAACGAATATGACCTGGAACTGGACAATGCGTGGCAACAGGCGCGACGGGATGGGCTGTTCCGGTTGCTCGACCGGTTGCAGAAAGCGAACGCGCCCATCGATGGAGTGGGGTTGCAGTCGCACCTAAAGCTGCGTCAGTTTGGCGAGTTCCACGAGAAGGTTTATCGGCAGTTTCTGCACGATCTGGCAGGACGCGGGCTGAAGATTGTGATCACGGAACTGGATGTGGACGATCGAGGATCGCCAGCGGATATTCCGACGCGGGATCAAGCGATTGCTGACGTTTATGCGCAGTTTCTGGCGGTGGCGCTGGATGAGCCGGCGGTTTGCGGTTTGGTGACGTGGGGGATTTGCGATCCGTACAGCTGGTACAACAGCACGTGGTTCCACGACTATGCGCGGCCGGATCATGTGCTGCAGCGGCCGCTGCTGTTCGACGGGGATTTGCAGGCGAAGCCTTCGTTTTATGCGGTGCTCAATGCCTTGCGGCATGCGCCGAAGCGGACACCGACTCACTGAGCCGCGATGAAACTGCGCGTATGATTTCGGCCATGAGTTCCTTCCTTGCGAACCGTCGACGCGCAGCCGGCTTCGCGTGCACTGTGATCTTCTTTGTCTCGGGCAGCTGCAACCTGCAAGCGCAGCAGGACTGGAGCATCACGATACGGGGCACGGTGGTCGACACGCTCACCCGCAAGCCGATTGCCGGAGCGATTGTCGATCTGAATCGCGACCCGCCTTCGCGACGGTCTTCGTCGCTGCCGGCGGAGGGCGACTCCGGCCAGGAGAAGCTAACGGATGGCGAAGGTCATTTTTCGTTTTCTTTTATTCCAAATAGTCGCCCGATGTTCAACGTCAGTAAGGCGGGTTACACCTCGAGTACGGCCGATCTGCTGGATTACTCCACTTATTTTGTGGAACCGATGCCGGGCATGGGGGAGCTGAAGTTTTTTCTCACTCCTGAAGCGGAGATATCGGGACGGGTTCTTTCGGAGGCGGGCCAGCCAATGAAGCAGGTTCCGCTGCAGTTGTACCGCGAGGTCGTTCGGGACGGCCGGGCGGCGTGGGAGCGCGTCCAATTTGGGAAAACGCAGTGGACCGCGGCGGATGGTTCCTATCGCTACGCGGGATTGCATCCCGGCGCCTATGTGGTGATCAGCGACTGGATGCTGGAGGGTGATCCGGGGTCGACGCCGGGATCGGGTTGCGGCGGCGGCGACTTCGAGACCCACGCTGCGTTTCCTCCGTCGGCAACGCCCGGGGTTCTGGACTTCTCCAAAGCGCAGCCCATCGTGCTGCAGCAAGGTCAACGCGCCGTATCTAATTTGAAGGTCCGGCGCGAGTCTCTGCACCCGGTTACCTGGGGCAACAAAGACGAAGTTCCGGCTGCGCTAACGGATTTGCTGGATCGCAATGGACGGGTGATCACGATTCCGGAACCGGGTGATGACAGCTGCGGCGAAAGCCTTCCCAACCACTACGACCAGGCTACCCACTCCGCAAGCACGGATATGCCGGACGGGACCTACACGCCTGCGATTCAGCCGGTGAACAATCAGGAGGGCCAGGCCACGCCTGCCCTGCTCGGCACTTATTTCCGGTTTGCTGTAGATGGCGCGCCGACCAGCGTTCCCAGTGTGCCGATCAATCCGCTGCCCATTCCGGCGACCCGAATCAATGTTCATCTGGACCTCACCGCTCCGAACCTTTGCAGCGGCATGTCGAGTATCCATACCGGGACGCGTCCGGCCGGGTCGCAGCCGAGGTCCCAGTCGCTGTGGCTGACGCGCGACGATCCACTGCCGAGCGTGGCCGCGCAAATTCCATTTCCTGAAAAGAAGGTGGACGGTGGCAGGGCGTTCGACTACCTGGTAGCGGGAAGTTACTGGGTGCATACGGGCGAATCTGGCACCCCGGGAGATCCGTCCAACACCTACATTGCGTCGATTACGGCGGGAGGCGAGGACATGGCGCGGAAGCCTCTGGTCGTCGGTCTGAACGGGACCAGCCCTCCGCTGGAGGTGACGCTGCGCAACGACTGCGGCATCCTGAAACTGCACTACCCGCAGGCCGGTCCTAACGCCAATCCGGTGGGAATCGTATCGACTTTTTACGGATTGCTGGTGCCGCAGTTTGCAGGATTCATGAATGTTCACTCGTTCTCGTTCCAGCTACCGGGTCCCGAGGAAATCTCGGTGGGGAATCTCGCTCCTGGTCACTACAAGCTCTACCTGAGCTGGAGGGAACAGGGAATCGCATTCAGGGAGTCCAGCACCGTGCCGCCAGGACTCGGCGCCGGCCAGGATGTCTGGCTGACCCCGGGAAAGGCGGTCGAAGTGGAGATTGCGCCGCCGGCGTCGCAGAATTCGCAATTCATCTTGCCAGTACGTTGAGGGTTGCCGTTCAATCACGGGAGGCTGTCACTATGCCGGTATCCATTGTTCGTCTGGGAACGGCTCGCAAGGCGGGCGAAGGTTTGCGCGTGGGCACGGTGCGCCGGCCGCCGCGTGGCGTGCCGAAGGCGGATTTTGCTAAGCGGGATTATTACGATGTTTGGCTGCCCGATCTGGCTCCGAGTGCGGAACTGGTCGGGTTCGCGCAGCACTCTGGTGGGGTTGAGAGATCGTGGAAGACGTTTGAACGGAAATATCGCGCGGAGATGAAGCAGACGGGGCCATCGCGGCTGCTGGATTTGCTGGCGGCGATGTCCCACCAAACGAATTTTTCGGTGGGGTGCTATTGCGAGGATGAGGCGCGCTGCCACCGATCGATTCTGAAGAACTTGCTGGCCGAGCGGGGAGCGGCGATGTCGTTGCGGTAAACCATTGAACGACGAATGCGAAAGAGAGACGGGTAGGCTATGGCGCAGAAAGCTGGTCATGCCGCTGTCGGGTTGCTGTTGGGCGCGGGGTTGCTGTTGGTCGCAGCGTCGCCTGTGGGGCGGACGCAACTGGTGAAGCTCGAGAAGATGGGGCCGGAGGAGATGGTCCAGGTCCACATGGACGCGCGCGGCGAGGCTTCGATCAGCGCCTGGAGCCGGAATGGCGGATTCGATTCGGGGCCGGTGCTTTCGCAGGTGCTCCGTTGCGGGGGAGATTTAAAGGAAGGCAGTTCCACCTTCAGCACGATTCGTTGTTCGAGCGCGCTGCGGCGTGACGGTCTTGCGCTGGAAGGCGTTGTGGACCTGGCGCCCATTGTGCGTGCGCTGCAGGGGTCGTCCAGCATTCAATTCCGGCTGGACTCCCCGGCTTCGGGATTTTCAACGGTGTCCTTTCCCATGACGGAGCAGCGTGAGGGGCCGTCCATCGACCGGTCGGCGGATTTCGCTCCGGGGGTTGTACCTCCGCCGATCACGATCCGGTTCGGCTACCGCCGCGATCAATTGGCAGGCGTCTATGTTCCGCTGATTGCTTTGGCGCTCGGCATGATGCTGATGGTTGCGGGGATGGCACGGATCGGGCTGGCGGCCCTGGCGCGATCCGTAGTGCTGCTGGGCACGGTCGTGTGGATGGCGGTGGCGGCGCAGGTTCAGGCGGATGGCCCTTTGCTGATTCTGCTGCATGGAAGGCACTGGGCGAATCTGGCGGTGCTCGCGATGGAATTCTGGCCGCCGCTTCTGTGCGCGGCGTGCGGCGTCGCGGTGGGGAGCTGGCTGCGGGGTGGGCCGGAGGAGAGGGGAAAATTCGGTCAGGTTTTCTGGGGATTCGGCGCCATCCCGTTGGTGCTGACCTGTGCGGTGGGAACCATGACCCCGTTCGAACGAGGAGACTGGGTGACTGCGGCCCTATGGGTGGTGGCCGCGCCGGTCGTGATTCTGCTGCGCAGGGGATGGACGCGGAGGCGCGGTCTGGCGAGCGTCCACGCAATCGGCGATGGGGCCTTGCGGGAGCGCGTGGCCGCGCTGGGCGCGCGGGCGGGATATCCGACGGTTGGGGTACTCGTGATGGCCTCGGCGGGCTCGCAGATTTTGAGTGCGTATGCGTTGCCTGGGAAGCGCATTTTGCTGAGCGCTCCGCTGCTGCGCACGCTGAGCCAGCGTGAGGTGGATGCCGTGGTGGCGCATGAACTGTCGCATTTCCGCCATTCGAACCGGGCCCTGTGGATGCCTCTCGGGATTGCGATGGTGCTGTTCGCGACGCCGGTCCGGGATGCACTCGAGATGTGGCCGTATGGGATCTATGTGGCATTGCTGGCGCCGGTGGCGGTCTTTTTCGGGGCATTGCGGGGTGCACGCCGGCGGGAATTTCAGGCCGATGCGGGGGCGGCTGCGCTCACCGGAGATCCGCGCGCGATGATCAGTTCACTGGCGCGAGTGATGCGCAGCAACGGGACTGCGCAGGATATGCCTGCGATCGCGGAGTGGTTCTCGTCGCATCCGTCGAGCCGGAAACGCACCGCGGCGCTGGCGGCCCTGGCGCATTTGAATCCGGCTGAAGTGGAAACGCTGTGCACGGTGGACGACACGGGGGCAAAGTA
>DATHQV010000216.1:0-7142 GCA_035482355.1 Acidobacteriaceae bacterium
GCGAGATGGAGAAGCCGGTTGCGGCGGGAGTGGCTCCTCCGGCGCTGTACAGCAGGGAGAGGTTGGCTGAGGGCGTCGACGTGTCGTTGCCCGTGGCTAACGCCTGCCATGCGAAGTTTTGCGCCACCGCAGCGGAGCTACTGCTTGACCAGGCGCTGGCGCCCAACTCGAGGAAAGGCGAGTTCATCGCTGCCGATGAGGTCGCCACGGTTGGCGTGGCCGCCGCCACTCCGCCGTAGGAGGTCAACGTGCCATTGCTGGCAACGGCCAGAGCGGTCGTGGCGCTGGTTCCAAGCTGATAGTTGAGGACGAAAATGGCGGAAGGGGTGGCCGTGTTATTGCCGAGAGGCTTCGCATACAGCTTAAAGGTTGGAGCGACGGCCGCAGCGGCGGTCGTCGACCAAGCGCTGGTACTCCACTGCGAAAACTGCGAAAAATATCCAGTGGAAGTGGTTGCCGTGCCCCCCGCGGGTATGGTAAGTGTTCCGCGAAACATTCCCGATCCATTCACGTCCAGGGTGGTGGCAGGTGTGGGCTCATTGATGCCAATGGCGGATCCGACCTGGAAGATGTTCGAGTTGCCCTGGGTCAGCGCCCCGGTCCACATCGGAATCGTGCCCGCGGTGCCCGAGCCGGTCACTGTACCCGAAGTGTTCGCAGTGAGCCCCGGCTGTTCGCGCTGCGTCGACAGTTGGGATAACTGTTCCTGGGTCACGAAGTCCGCTGCCGGATGTCCGGCCAGCGACTGCGCATCGGCCGACTTCATGGCGTAGGGAACGCTGGACAGCAGCACCCGCGCAAGTTCCGGAGCCCGCTCCACGGATATGCCGAGCCAGCGCGCTGCACCTCCGGCAAATAACGACTGCGGCAGGCCAGCCCGGCTCGCGCTGCCCAGCAGCACCGTATACGAACCATCCATCTCAACCGTTACCTGCTGCGTCTCGGTCCACAGCGGTTCGCCGCCTTCCTGGGCCGCATAGATGTTGAAAACCGCTTCCACGGTATCGCCGGAACGGTTAGACAGCGTGCCAGCGTACCGCACCTGCTGCGGAATCACCGGAGCGGCAGCTACCACGCCGGGGGAACCCGCCTGCGTGGTCGCATCCTGGGAAAAGGCGGGAAGCGTAAACCCCGTACTAGCAATGCTGACCAGCACACCCAGCGAAAATGTGCCGCTCTTGAAGACACTCGTAACTCCTGTATGTTTCATGCAGTTCTCGTCTCTCTGCCTGAGAAATATTCGCGTGCCGAACCGTTCTCAGGTGTGGGGAATGTATGAAGCCGAAGTTGTCTAAATGAAGAGAAAATGACCGGAGAAAAATTTCTCCCGCAGCGAGCGGTTGGCTGTCAGGAAAGCGAGTCTGCACTATAGCCCGTTGGGATTCAGCAGGTAAAGAACAATTTAGACGGCCGCAGAAAGCGCCTGCCCATGCTCCCCATCAGTCAAGAGGGCAATCCGTTATTCGCTCCGCTGAATGTGTTGGGGCTGCAAACCAAGCCCAATAAACCGCGCCGTCAGCCGCTGGAAACCGGGGATCCGCGTCGCCAGCCGCAGTTGCCACGGCGGCGTCAGCGGACCCGGATCGCGCAGCACCCGGTCCAGAATCCCGTGCGCCACAATCTGCACCCGCTGCGTATTCCGCACCACGCCTTCCCGATAACTCTGCACGTGCTCAAGGTCGTGGTGCCCCGCCGTACCCGCCAGCAGCCCCGCTTTGAGCATGTTCGCAGTGGCCACCGCGTCCTGCAGCGCAATATTGATCCCGATGCCCCCCACCGGCGACATCGCATGCGCCGCGTCCCCAATGCAAAGCAGCCCCGGAGCTGACCACCGCTCCAGACGATTCACCTGCACCGTCAGCAGTTTGATCTTCTCCCAGCTGTCGATTTCCCCAGCCCGCCCTGCAAGAAACGGCACGATGCGTTCCAACTCCTGCTGAAATTCCTGCAAGCCTCGCTGCTGAATCCTTTCGTAATCGCCCTTCGCGATCAGAAAGCCCACCTGAAAATAATCGCGGCGATTAATCAAAATCACCAGCCGCCCAAAGTTGGCATAACCCAATGCATTTTCCGGGTCGGAATCCTGGCGCGCGATGTGAAACCACAGCACGTCAATCTGCACTCCTTCCTCGATTACCTTCAAATGAGCGGCAGCCCGCGACATCGCATGCCGTCCGTCACATCCGACGGTCAGATCCGCCGCAATCTCCTGCGGCCCCTCCGGCGTCTGAGCGCGCACGCCCGTCACCACGCCGTTTTGCTCGATCAGTTCTGTTACGTCCCACCCCATGCGCAGCGTGAAGCTCGGATACTGCTTCGCGTCCGCCGCCAGGAAGTTGAGGAAATCCCACTGCGGCATCAACGCAATAAATTTTGCGCGTGTGCGGAGACGCGAAAAATCGGCCATCGCGAATTTGCGCCCACCAACAATCGCCGAAAGGCCTGTCACTTCAGAATGGGGAACCGCCAGAAACTTCTCGTAGAGACCCAGCTCGTTGAGCAATTCCAGCGTTGAAGGATGGATCGTGTCGCCGCGGAAGTCGCGGAAGAAGTCCTGATGTTTCTCGAGCACCGTCACCGGAAGTCCCGCGCGCGCCAGCAGAAACCCCAGCATCATGCCCGCCGGCCCGCCACCGATGATGCACGCGGATTGCATCACCGGACTCTAGCAAGTCGCCGATACCCCCTTCAAGTTGCAGCTAAATCTCCCACCGCATCAGCGCGGCGCCCACCGTGAATCCGGCCCCGACACTCGCAATCAGGAATAGGTCGCCCTTCTTCAGCTTGCCTTCCTCGATCGCCGTCTCTGTCGCCAGCGGAATCGTCGCCGCCGTCGTATTGCCGAAGCGATCGATGTTGATAATCACCTGCTCGTCGCGCAGTCCCAGCCGTTCCGCGCTCGACGTGATAATCCGGCGGTTCGCCTGATGCGGAATGAAGCACGCCAGTTCCGCGGCCGTCACGCCATTGCGGTTCAGCACCGTCTCCGCCGCCTCCACCATCTTCCGCACGGCAAATTTGTAAACCGCCTGCCCATCCTGGTGGACGAAATGCTCCCGTTTCTCCACCGTCTCGCACGACGAAGGCTTCAAACTCCCGCCCGCCGGCATAAACAGCGAACATCCGCCCGAGCCATCGATCTCATGGTGGAAGTCGATCATCCCCAACTCGCCCTCGGCCGCCGGCTCAATCAGCACCGCACCCGCGCCGTCGCCAAACAGCACGCACGTCGCGCGATCCGTGTAATCGATGATCGACGACATCGTGTCCGCCCCGATCACCAGCACGTTCTTCTGCGCGCCGCTCTCCACCAGCTTGCAGCCCGTCTGCAGCGCATAAACAAACCCCGAACACGCCGCCGAAAGGTCGAACCCCCACGCGCCCTTCGCCCCGATCCGGTCCTGCACCAGGCACGCCGTCGCCGGGAAAAACATATCCGGCGTCACCGTAGCGACGATCACAACTTCCACTTCGGAGCCGTTGATCCCGCGCGCCGCCAGGCACCGCTTCGCCGCCTCCACTGCCATGTGACTGGTCGCCTGCCCCGGCTCCACAATGTGGCGCTCGCGAATCCCCACCCGCGAAGTGATCCACTCATCCGTGGTATCCACCATCTTTTCAAGATCGGCATTGGTGAGCAGCCGCGGGGGAGTATAGGTTCCAAGGGCGCTGATTTTTGCACGAACGGGCACACGCGGACGAGCAGCAAGATTCAAATCACTTCTCCTGAATGAAGAAGTATTGTCGCAGAAATGCAGCCGCGAGCGTGAATCGGATCACCGCAAAGCGGTCGCAAAAACCCGATCAGCCGACCATCAAAATGTGAGTGGAAGGGAACTGCAGAATATTAGTGCACCGGGTGACCTGCTGCGCACGCACTGGCCCGTTACCGTTGCTTCCTTCCGGACCTGGCGGGGTTGGCGGGATTGCGCCGCGCAGGACCCGGCACACCTGTGATCATAACACCGCAAAACCGCAGAATGCCCTCACGGGTCCTTGTGAAAGCCAGACCCGTCTCACTACATTGAAAGACGTGCAGGGATTGATGTTCGACTTAAGGTAAGGATCTGCTGTTTTGCCTCTGGTCCAGGTTGGTGAGAGCAGAAGGGGATCATGGCATGGGAAGCACGTGGAACCTGCGCAAGCCTTGCGGCATGCTTATTCCGCTCATTGCCGCCATCATCGCTGTCGCAAGTCCGCTGCGAGGCGCGACCGGATCACAGAGCGCAACTCCGCCTGCAGAGCGGCCGGCGAAATTACCGGAGTTTGAAGTTGCCTCAGTAAAGCCTGTGTCCCTAGGCGACACAATCGCCAATGCATTCCTGACTTATCCCGGCGGCAGGGTCGTCGCCCGCGGTTGCACTCTGAAGTACCTGGTGATGGAAGCATTCGATATGCAGGACTATCAGATTTCAGGAGGCCCCGGATGGATTACGCAGGATCGCTTCGAGATTGATGCCAGGGCTCCTGCGTCTTCGGCATCCGGCAAATCCAATCCGCCGCTGGCTAAACTTCCTCCCAATCAGGAAGAGCGCCAGATGCTGCAAGCGCTGCTCATGGAACGGTTCCAGCTCAAATTCCACCGGGAAACCAGGGAGGGTGAAGTCTACGTCCTGTCAGCGAATCCTGAAAAACTCAAGCTGCAGGCTCCCAAAGATAAGAATGAGTATCCCTGGGCCGGGTCGGTCGCAGGAGGTTTGCCGGGCGGCGATGGCCTCCGCGGTACCAACATATCGATGCAGGAGCTTGCAATCCGCATCAGTGACTGGCTCAAGCGTCCCGTGCTCGATCGGACTGGATTGCAAGGGTCGTTTGACTTCGAATTCAGGACCGGCGAAGACGACGCGCCGTCGGAAGTCGATCGCGAGTCGTCGATTGTCACGTCGCTGAAGGGCGTTGGTCTTCAATTGAAGACCGGGAAGGGGCCGGTCGAAGCTCTGGTGATCGACCAGGCCGAGAAGCCTGGCCCGAACTGACAGAGCTATTCTTGATTAGGAAGGCAATTGCCGAAGATTTGCGGTTTGTCGCCACTGACGAAGCGGCGCGTAAATACACATCTGTGGGATTACGGGTAGTCCCGGTAAAATAGAGATGTGACGGAAGTATTGGACATTACCGAAGCCCCCGCATCCCCAGCGCCCACGCCGCGGCCCCGCGTCGGCTTCGTCTCCCTCGGCTGCCCCAAAAATCTCGTCGACAGCGAAGTGATGATGGGCCTCCTCGATCGCGCCGGCGCGCAAATCACCGCCGACGCCGCCTCTGCTGACATCCTCGTCGTCAATACTTGCTCCTTCATTGACAAGGCTAAGCAGGAATCCGTCGACGCCATCCTCGAAATGGCGCGCCTCAAAACCGGCGGTTCCGCCCGCAGGCTCATCGTCGCCGGATGCCTCGTCGAACGCTATCGCGACGAAATCCAAAAAAACATCCCCGAAGTCGACGCTGTCGTCGGCACTGGCGAACTCGAATCGATCCTCGAAGCCGCCGGCCTCGCCCCATCCCAGGCTCCTGCATCCACCTCGCCCTTCAACATCCTCAGTGGCTCAGCAACTGTCCGTCCCGGCGTCGAATCCCGCTCTGGCACCCATCAGGAATTCCGCCCCGAAGGCGATCGCCGCGAAGAGCAAGGTCGCTTCCTGCGCACCGCGTGGGATGGCGCCACCCCGCAGCTTCCGCAGTATCTTTACGACCACACCACGCCGCGCCTGCGCACCACCCGCTCCGCATCGGCCTACATCAAGATCGCTGAAGGCTGCGACCATCCCTGCACCTTCTGCGTCATCCCCAATCTCCGCGGCAAATTTCGCTCGCGCCGCTTCGAATCCGTCATCGCCGAAGCGGAAGCCCTCGTCGCCGAAGGCGTCCGCGAAATCACTCTCATCGGGCAGGACACCACCTGCTACGGCGAAGACCTCGACATCAAAGACGGCCTCGCCCTGCTCCTCGATCGCCTCGCGCAAATCCCCGGCCTTACCTGGCTCCGCTTCCTCTACGCCTATCCCAACCGCATCACCGGCAAGCTGCTCCAGACCATCGCGAAGCACGACAACATCTGCAAATATCTCGACGTCCCCCTGCAACACGCGGCGATTCCAGTGCTGAAGTCCATGAAGCGCGGTGGCGGCGCGGAAATCTTCCTCAAGACCATCGCCAAAGTTCGCGCGTCCGTTCCCGGCATCGCTCTTCGCACGTCCTTCATCGTTGGGTTTCCTGGCGAAACCGATGCCGACTTCGAAGCTCTCTGTGACTTCGTCGCCGAAGTAAAATTCGACTGGCTCGGCGTCTTCTCCTATTCCGACGAAGAAGGCTCACGTTCCATCGATCTCGCCACGAAGGTTCCGAAACGCGTCATCGAACAGCGCCGCCGCGCCCTCATGAAGCTGCAAAAAGGCCTCAGCCGCCAGGCCAAACGCGCCCAGATCGGCCACACCTTCGACGTCCTCGTCGAGGGCGAATCCGCCGAAACTCCCCTCCTCTGGGAAGGCCGCACCCAATTTCACGCGCCTGAAATCGATGGCACCGTCTACCTCAATGATTTCGGCCCCTTCGAAGAATTAAAGCCAGGCCGTTTCTACCGCTGCGAAGTCACCGAAGCCCACGACTACGACCTCGTCGCCCGCGTCCTCAGCGAATCGGAGGTCGCTAATCCCGCAGCCGCCGAGCCAGTTCTCGCAGGGATCGGAGCCGCCCTATGACCCGTAAAGCGACTCGCAAACCAACCGTTCTTCGCTGCCCCATTTGCGGCACCCTTGTCACAGACAAGGATCAGTACTTTCCCTTCTGCACCGATCGCTGCCGCGTCGTCGACCTCGGCAAGTGGGCCAGCGGCGGCTATCGCATCTCTTCGCCCATCCTCGACCCCGAAGTCCTCGAAGGTTTAGCCGAGAACCAAAAAAACAGCGGAGACCATGACGACTAGCCCCCAGGCCGTCGCACCCATGCCCACCACCAGAACGAAATGGGCCTGGACCGTCGCCACATTCTTCGGCATAGGCTTCCTTAAACCCGGTCCGGGCACCTGGGGATCTCTGGCCGCCTCTTTAATTTGGTACTTCGCCCTCCGCACATCGCATCTGAGTGGTTGGGTAGCGGTAAGCGTCACACTGCTCGGTGTTCTGGCAGTCGCCGCCATCGGCATTCCC
>DATHQV010000217.1:0-2026 GCA_035482355.1 Acidobacteriaceae bacterium
CATCGTAGGTACAGCGGTAAGACGCGGCAAGTTACGGCAGTAATTCATGGGCCATTGACTATGGGAGGTCGGGATGGGTGCCGTGCGCGCCCGGATCTGGCCGTCACGAGCTAAGCCGAATCAAATTCAAAAGCGGCGGACAACAGTGTCCGCCCTACACGGGCAACGTCGGGGGCAGGCTTTGCGGGGCGCCGCACGTACATGGACGAAAGTAATCACTCCGCCCTTCGCGCCGGCTCTCCACGTAGAATGGCGGACCATGCGGGTGCCGTGGTGGCTGAAGATCGCCTGGACCGTTTGGCTGATCGCCTGGGCGCCGATTTATTGGAGCCACTACGGACTGCAGAATTTTCTTTTTTTCTGTGATATCGGAAACATTCTGATCGGCATTGGCCTGTGGCTCGAAAGTCCGCTGATATTTTCGTGGCAGGCGTGCAGTCTGCTGGTTTTCCAGACGCTCTACACCATCGATCTGGCGGGCGCGGTGCTCGGCAGCCACCACGTGATTGGCGGCACGGAGTACATGTTCAGTCCGGACTTGCCACTGTTCGTGCGACTGCTCAGCCTGTTTCACGTGGTAACGCCGCCGCTGCTGGTGTGGGCGATCTGGCGATTGGGCTACGATCCGCGCGGGTGGAAATGGCAGACGGTTACCTGCTGGATTGTGGTGCCGGTCAATTATTTCTGGCGTCCGGAATACGATGTGAATTGGGCTCGCGGATTATTTTTTAGAACTCAGCATGCGGTGCCGGCAGCCCTGTATCTGCTGGCATATCTCGTGGTGGTGCCGTTGGTGATTTATTTTCCCACGCATTTGCTGCTGCTTCGGCTGAGCCAGCGGTGGGAGCGGCAGGGTTAGCTCTGCGTTCCAGAACTCGGTTTTGGGTTTCGCACCGCCGACTCGGGTTGCGGGTAATCGATGGTTCCCTTGAAGGATGAAATATCTTCCTGGTGAAAATCGGGGAACGGCAACTTTTTATTGTCGCGGAGTTCGGTAATTTTCTTGGCAGCGCTTTCCGCTTTGTCTTTTTCCAGTCCCGAGTCGCGGCTGATATACAGCGTTTGCGAGGGCAGAGCGACGCTGGCGCCGGCGTCGTCGACGAGATCCATTATGCGGAGCAACAGGTCTTCGCGGATGGCGGCGAATTCGTTGAAGTCGACAGTGAGGACGTAGGAGACAACTTCCACACTGAGGGAACCGGCAGCAGCAATTTCGGTGAGGCGGACGCGGACGCTTTTAGTATCAATCTTCGGATGACTGTAGAGCATGCGGCGAATTTCCGCGAGCACGTAGCGGAGATGGTCCGCCTTGGTCTCGGGGCGAAAGCCGAGAGTGGTTTTGAAAAGAATCTTGTCGCGACGGCTAAGGTTCTCAACATTGATGGTGGCGACCGTGCCGTTGGGAATTGCCAGCAGAGTGCGTTCCTCGGTGCGAACGCGGGTGGAGCGCAGGCCGATGTCTTCGACGGTTCCGGTGCGATCGCCGAAGCGGCAGGTATCGCCCACGCGGATGACTTCGTCGCCCAGGATGGAAACTCCGCCAAAAAGATTCGCAATCGTCTGCTGCGCGCCGAAGCCGATGGCCAGACCTCCAATGCCGAGGCCGGCAAGAGCGGTCGTCATATTGAACCCGAGCGTGGTGAGCGCGGCGAACGCGCCCGTAACAACGATGACGGCTTTAACAATCCGCTCACCGAGCAGCATCAGGGATCCGGTACCGGCGTGGCCGTGGGATAAGGCCCGAGCGCGAACGCCGCGCAGAAACCATCGGAGGGCCCGCCAGGCAATCCAGGCGAAACCCACGATCAGGGCGATCGAAGCGGTCTGAAAATAATAGTGACGTGGCAGCAGCGCGATACCCAGGTAGCGAACAAAAAACTCATGCACCAAAGTGCCTGCCAACAACCACGCCGGGCCTGAAACCGAGCGCCAGTTCGCGATGTCAGAGTGGCCTCGCCACCGCGCCCACCAGCGCAGGGGAATCTCCAAAAGCACCAGAACCAGCCAGCTGATTGCGGCGGCAACC
>DATHQV010000218.1:0-15037 GCA_035482355.1 Acidobacteriaceae bacterium
AACCGCCGTCTGCAGCAGGCGAACCGCCTCGTCCGCGCCGTCCGAATGCGACGCCAGCGACACCGCCCGCAGCACCCGCGCCCGCACATCTTCCGGCTCCCGCTCCAGTTGCTGCCGCAGCACCACTGCCATCCGTGCCTGCAGTTGCTCCGCCTCTTTTTTCCGCCCCAGCCGCTCCAGTGAGTTGATATACGGCGAATACACGTTGTAATCGTCGCCGTTCCCTTCCACAGCCTTGTCGCTCACGGCCGCCGCGTCCCCGTAGCGTCCCGCCGCAAAAAAGGCACGTCCCAAAATGCTCCAGGCCCCATCGCAGTCCGGCTTGCGATCGATCGCCTGGTTCACCAGCAGCACCGCCTCTTCATACTTCTTCTGCGCGTAGAACAGCCGCGCCCGCGCCACCAGTACCTCCGGCAAATCCGGCGCCAGCGCCATCGCGCGATCGCACGCCGCCATCCCCCGCTCAATCAGCTGCGGATTCCGCTCGCGCAGCTCATACGTCAGCCCGCACACCTGAGCAATGCCCGCATGCGCCAGCGCGAAATTCGCATCCAGCTGGATCGCCTGCTCGTACATTTGCAGCGCGTAATCCGTGTAGTAGCGCCGCGTGTAGTTTTTGCCGCGCAGATAAAAGTCGTAAGCCAGCGGATTCTCCGTCGGCCGACGCGCAATAATCTTCTCTTCCTGCGGCGTCAGCGTAATCCGCAGCGCATGCGCGATGCTCCGCGCAATCTCTTCCTGAATCGTGAACACGTCCTCCATCTGGCGGTCGTAGCGCTCCGCCCACACCGAATGCCGCGTCGATGCCTCCACCAGCTGCGCTGTAATCCGCACCCGGCTGCCCGATCGGCGAATCGACCCCTCCAGCACGTATTGCGCGCCCACCTGCTGGCTCACCTGCTGCGCCGTTACCGGCTTGTCGCGAAACGCCAACATTTCCGAGCGCGGAAAAATATCCAGCTGCCCTATCTTCGAAATCTCCGTTACGATGTCTTCGGTAATTCCATCGCGGAAGTACTCGTCTTCCTTCGATCCGCTCTGGTTCTCGAAATACAGCACCGCCACCGACTTCTGTTTCAGCGCCGTCGCCGGCACTGGCGTCGGTCCCGATCCGCTCTTGTCGCCCGCCGGCCGCTTGCCCGCGCCCAAATCACGCGTCAGCCGCTTCAGATCCGCGCGCACTTCCGCCGCCGTCTGGCAGCGCATGTCGCGGTCCTTCTCAAACAGCTTGTCCAGTACGGTTTCAAACGCCAGCGGCAGCCGCGGATTCAGCTCGCTCGCCGGTCGCGGCGTCTCGCGCAAAATTCCATCAAAAACGACCGCCGACGTCGCGCCCGCAAACGGCGCCAATCCCGTCGCCATCTCGTACAGCACCACTCCCAGCGAAAACAAATCCGACCGCGCATCCAGTTCCTCGCCGCGCGCCTGCTCCGGAGACATGTACGCCACCGTTCCCATCGAGCTGCCAGGATTCGTCAGCTGATCCCCATCCATGGTGTGCATCTCGTGGGGATCGCTGCTCTCGTGGGGCAGCACCGCCAGCTTTGCCAGGCCAAAATCCAGAATCTTCGCCTGACCGCGCTCCACCAGAAAAATATTGGCCGGCTTGATGTCGCGATGCACAATGCCCTTCGCGTGCGCCGCGTCCAGCCCACTCGCTATCTGTATCCCAATCTCCAGCAGGTCCGCCAGGTCGATCGGCTTCTCCGCAATGCGCTCCTTCAGGGTCTTCCCCACCAGCAACTCCATTGCGATAAACGGCCGGCCCTCGTGCTCGCCGATGTCGTAAATCGTGCAAATGTTCGGATGATTCAGTGCCGACGCCGACCGCGCTTCCCGATGGAATCGCTCGATCATCTGCGCATTTTGCGCAATGCCTTCGGGCAGAAATTTCAGCGCAACGCTGCGCCCCAGACGAGTATCCCGGGCGCGGAAAACCACACCCATCCCACCCCCACCCAGCACCTCCAGGCCGCTGTAGTGGGAGACCGTTTGCCCGTTCGCCGATTGTGTGTCTTGCACGAGGGGATGATTATAGCAGCGGATTGCGACTCTTCTCAGACTTCAAATGCGCGTTCCGGCAGCGTCAATTCACGCCCGTTACCCGCTTATGCGCTCGCGCAGGCCACTTCCAGTTCCGACCCTTCCATCGCCGCCTTCGGCCCAGTTCCTTTCCGGAACATCAGCGCGTAAAACCGGTTCTTCCCCACCACATTCAGGATTTCCAGGGTCACGTCCTCGACTCCCTCCGGCAGCAGGTCAACCGGCGCGCTCACCGCCTCGTCCCGGCCTTTGAAATACGTGTTGGTGATCGGAATATTCTCAAGCGCCGCCTTCACGTGCTCCTCCGTCTCATCGGCAATCAGCAGCAGGCTCCCCGGCTTCGCCACCCTCACCATCTCCCGAATTGCCTTCCCCCGGTCGCTGAAGAAATTGATCCCGCCCACGTGAAACACCACGTCGAAGCTCTCATCCGCAAACGGCAGGCACTCCGCATTCCCCAGGAACAGCTCGCCATCCATCCCCCAACGCTGCAAATTCGCCTGGCAATTCACCAGCATCTCCCGCGAAAGGTCCAGCCCAAACCGCCGAATCGCCCGCGGCAAATATTTGAAGTTCAACCCCGTCCCCACCGACGTTTCGAGCACCCGATCTCCCAGCCGAACTTCCAGCTTGCTCAGGTAGCTCATCACATAGGCATCGCGGTTGAATCCCGCCATCGCGCACGCCACCCGCTGCGAATCGTCGTAGAACCCGCCGATCGTCTCGTACAGGTGGTTGTATTTCAGGTTCGCCCCGTTCAGATCCTCCGGCCGCAGAAATACTGGCATGCCATCCTGAATGGCAAACCGCTCGCCCGCCTCGCTCACCAGCGCCTCGCCGTTGGAATCGACATTCAGCGCCGCGCCCGTCACCGGACTCCGCAGCATCGCCACCGTTTCGGATTTGTTAACCCAGCCCGCCTGCGCCTTGCGAGCACGCACCGCGGGGATAATCGCCAGCACCGCCACTCCACCGCCCGCAATCCAGCCCAACGTACCCGGCGCTACACGAAGATTCACTCCGCCGGCGCGTCCCAGCCAAGCCAGTAACTCCATTAACCCGCCAAATCCAGCCAGAGTCGCTACGTAATAGGGCGCGCGCAGCTCGTGCGTCCACACCCAAACCACCGTTGCCGCAAACCAATACATCAGAAACGTCACCGTCGCCGTGCCAAAAGCATCGCCGACCTGCCGCAGCAAAGGATTGTGCCCCATCATCCCGAAGCACAGCCCCAGCGCCCAGCCCGGCAGCCACCCGCTCACCGCCATCTGCATCGCCACACTTGCCAGCGGCAGCGGAAGCATCGCCGCGAGCCCCGGCAACCGCGGAGTGGTCAGCCGATAGACCAGCAAGGGCAGGACCATCGCCAACGCTGCAATCACCATCCACACCAGCGCACCCGCTCCATGCGCCGCAACCTGCTTCCAGTTCCCAATCAGCATCGGAACCAGCGTCAGCCCCAGCAACCACGCCAGCCCCCGCAGCGGCCGCTGCGTTCCCACAAACCAGGCGCCGATGATCATCCCCGTCCACATACCCATTGGCGACCAGAAGAATCCCGCCACGAACAGTCCCGCAACCACCCACGCCGCAAACTGTTTTGCCAGCGATCCCGCCATCTTCCTCTGTGCTGAAGTGCTTATGCTCGTTGTCATCATGCCCGTCCCTTCCTCGTTGATTCCGTGTTCGCCTCAGTCCTTGCCGCCCGCGCTTTCGCAGCGTCCATCCCCCGCACCACTTCGAGCGCCCGCTCACTCCATTCGAGCGTCGCCCGTATCCCCGCAACACCATACTCCAGCGTCAAACTCCAATAAGGAAAATTGGGATGCTGGCTGTTTCGCTCCCTGCTCAGCCGCGCAATCTCCTCCAGCGTCGCCAGCAGCCCCCGATTCTTCTTCTGAAACTCCAGAAGCTGCCGCTCGGTTGCCGGCGCCCCCGCCTCTCCGCCAAAAAACAGCTTCAGCAGAAATTCATCCCGCGGCGGCGTCTCCCGATATGGCAGCGCCAGCCACTCCGTCAGCCGCGCCCGTCCCTCCGCGGTAATCGAATAGGCCCGCCGTTCCTTGGCCCCTGCGGCCTTTTTCTTCGATCTCGGCTTGCTCTGCGCCTTCGCCCGGCTCTCGACAATCAGCCCTTCTTTGGTCAGGCGCTGCAGCGCCGGATAGATCTGCCCGTAGCTCTCGCCCCAGAAATACCCCACGCTCCCCTGAATCGTTCGCCGCAGGTCGTATCCCGACTGTGACGCCTCAATCGCCAGCAGCCCCAGAAGAGCGAATTCCGTCTGATTTCTTCTCATGCTGTCGGCACTATATATCTTCAAGATATAGTGTCAAGCAAAATCTCCGTACATGCGACCAAAGTTTTTCCCTCCTATTGACTCGGAGAACTTACCGGATACGCCGGACACTCGACCGGCTCATACCATGCCGCATGCAGCATCCCCGCATGCAGAGCGATGCAGATTGCATCCCCGGCATTCACTTCGTGGTAGAGCGAGGACGACACTTCCATCGAATGCACCGGCCCGTTAAACGGCCCCCAGCGCTCCAGGCTCAGGTAATACGTCGTGCTGCGCCCGCTCGAGTAGTGCTTCCCCGTTACCGTCACTTCATAGGTCTCAACCGGCGTCGGATCTTCCATCCTGTCCAGGCCCACCACCGCACCCCAGGCATAGAACACTCCAAAGAGGAGCACGGCCAGCAACGCGCCCGCCACCTGTTTGCTCTTCGCCGCGGGCCGGTAGAACGCGAACAAAAAGACCACCAATACGCCGGCCGTATAACGCACCAGCTCGCTGCTCGAAACAAAATTGACGCTCATGCTGCGGAACAGCAACCCCATGCCGCCAATCATCAGCAGCACGCTCGTCTCCACGCGCGGATCGCTTTTGCGCTTGAACATGGTGTAGAGAAGCGGCGAACGATACAGCAAAAACAGCGCCGCCACCGGAGCCAGAATCAGCGCGGCGTAGCACCATCCCCGCCACGCCTCGCCGCCGAACACATAACCGCAGCCCGCCGCGGCCGCCATCACGCACGCACCAATGTTGATCCACTTCGCCCGCGACAGCGCCTGCAACCGCTCTTCCGGAGTCGATCCCAGCTCCTGATCGGCTGCAATCTCCGCCAGAACATGATCGCGATCGCGCAAGTCCAGATCCGGCAGTCCCTGCAGCCACTCCCGGAACGCATCATCGATCGCAAAATTTGTGAATTGCAGCGCCCGCCCACGGCCCTTCACGCAAATCACCTTGTAGGTGCTATAGCGGGTACGGTAGGTGCGGATCCCATCCACTTCGCTGAGCGGCACGGTGCGATTCTGCAACAGGGTCGTCACCTGCAGCTGAGAATCATCCAGCACCAACCGCGAACGTTGGCAATAGAACACCAGCAATCCCACAATCACCACCAGCGCCAGGCCGGAAAGCAGCGCCGCCTGCACACCACCCGCTAGGTAGAAGATCGGGATCAAAATCCCAATCGCCGCCGCCCCCACGATCGGATACACTTTCGCGCCCCGCACACGATACTCGTGGCGCGACGCAACCGTTGGTTGCAATGAGCTCATAAAGATTTCCGTTGCGGCCCTTTGTATCACACCGAAGGATGCCGGTGGAACACAATCTCTCATCCGCATGGCGACCACCCAGGAGATCCCTCTGCAAACGATTCACCTGCGGCGATTCCAGTTTTGTGATTCTCCACCCACAGATAAATAAAGGGTTTTGCGGAACACAATCGTCCAGATAGAATCCCATCATGACAACCAAGATCGCAGTCAAGATCAATCAGGAGGTGGTTCGAACCTTTACCTACACCACCCCTGGCAATATCACTCTTCCTGAGGTCGGAGAAACGCTTGTCCATCCCAAAGTCGAAGGATCCACGGTCACCGTCCAGCGCCGAACCTTCGAATACGGAGAGGACCGCATGAAGATCACCCTCGACTGCATCTGAGCCGATCCGCACTCCCGGACCCCGAAAAATCAAAACACCCCCGAAGCACCGCTGCTCCGAGGGTTCCCGCGTTTCTAATTCCTGACTACCGATTCGTGACTGCTGGCATCAATCCAACCGTACCAACCATGCTTCTCCCTCACTTGGATGCTCCCGCTGCGAAATCTCCTCAGCCACCCCGCGGTCGTCATGATCCGGCCGTATCCGTACCCACCATCCTGTCGGCCCCTCGAATGTAATTACGTTGGCCGACCGATATTCGCGCTCCAGTTTCGATTGCAGATGATGCGCCGCCGCGGCATTTGCGAACGCCCCAAACTGCACGCACCACCGGCCTCCGGTATCCAGGGGCTTGGGCGCGCTGAATACGTCGATGCGTACCTGCGCCACGCCCAACCGCCACACCCCCGTCTCCTTGGCTGCGGCCATCGATAAGTCCAGAATCCGCCCCTGAACAAACGGCCCGCGATCCGTCACGTGCATCACTGCCGACTGCCCGGTCCGCAAATTCGTCACCCGGATCAGCGATCCCATCGGCAGTGTTCGATGCGCGGCCGAGATGTGATTCTGGTTGTAAACCTGCCCATCCGCCCCGGTGCGGTTGTGATACGGCGGACCGTACCAGCTCGCCATTCCCGTCTCCGTGTAGATGGGTGCATGCGAGGCGACATAGTCGTCGTCCGATGACCGGTAGCCGCTGGGCTTCCCATTCGCGGGCGGCGTTGCAGCCGGAGGTTCCGTTTCCGTCGGCGCAGCCGTTGTAGATGCCGTCGTATGAGGAGGCGGTGGTGGGGGCGTGTAAGCCACCTGATGATGGGAGCACCCGGCGATCAACGCCAGAACCAGGCTTGGCCCGCCCCAACGGCACAATGCCTGGCCATCGAACAGTCTCCTCACCCGCGTTGCATGCGGATCCAAGCTTCAGTTCCCTCGGCGGCTTTCCAAATGGTCTGCCAGCCGCGTCAGTTGCCCCGCGGCCACGCGCAGCGCCTTCGATCCGTTCTCCCGGACCTCCGGCACCACCTGGTTGTTCAGGTACGTAATCACCCGCCGCACTTCCTGCTCAAACCGCTCGCCGAAGTCGCTCATATGCTCGTCTACCGTTCGCCCGGCGTTTTCAAATGGACCTGCGCCCGTTTGCGCTCCCGATTGCGCGCCCGCTTGCGCGTCTGTCTGCCCGCCTGTTTGTCCGTCTTTCTGCGGCATCCCTATCGCTCCTGGTATTCGGCCGAGGTGATCCTGCCGGTAACCTCAGTATTGGTCCCCGGCGGTATCAGGTCAATGCACATAGGCTTGTGCGTGCCCGATCAGTAACATCGGCGCCGGTACATCCCTGAACGGAATTTCTTCTTCCAACCGTGTGAACACGGGAGCCCTCTGAAAGACTTGCCGTCCATCCTAAAAGCTTGTCCCTGGCTGCCAGGATTGCTCCTCGCCGCCACCATCGCGCATGCGCAAGTGCTTGCCCATCCGTCCGATACCGGCAGCATTTCAACGCTGCCCGACGCCCCGCAACCCGCGTCTCAGTCAACATCCTTCCAATCCACGCCGCCCGGTAAACCAGCCCCCGGCACCGCTGGATCCGTGGACCATGCTTCGTATCAGATGCGCAAATGGGCCCAATACGTCGATCCCGGCGAGCACGTTCCGCGGCTCAATGCCCGGGATAAGATGCTCTTCTGGCTGCACGAGGAATCCCGTCCCTCCGCCGCTTTGCCCGCCTTCGTCTCAGCCGGCTACGGCCAGATTACCAACAACGATCCTAAATTCGGCACCGACAGCGGAGCCTTTGGACAGCGCCTGGGCGCGATCCTCATCCGCCAGGCCAGCATGCGATTCTTCTCGTCCAGCCTGATCCCCACCCTCGACGGCGAAGATCCCCGCTACTTCCGCAAGGCTGAAGGCAGCTATGTCGCCCGCGCGGGCTGGGCTGCCGAGCAGTCCTTCATCGGACGCCGCGACAGCGGCCGCCGCACCTTCAACGTCTCCAACATCTTCGGTCACCTCGCCGCTTCGGCGCTCACGCCGGCTTATTATCCGGAACGCAGCGCCCATGCCAGTGTTGTCCTGTCCACCTGGGCTACGTCCATCGCCGGGTCCGCCGGCAACAATTTGTTCCTTGAATTCTGGCCAGACCTGCTCAATAAACTACAAAAGAAAAAACATTCGCAGCGGATCGGCACATCCGCCGCAGAATGATTCTCGTCTATAGACATAACGTCCTTCCCACAGCCGCCGCGCTACCCCCAGGTTCCGGGGTCTCAACTTCCATTGGAGGATTACCAGCAAGAATGGTTTGGAGAAGTTGCCGCAGCTTCCGGAACCCGCAATACGGCAATCCTCACCGTGCCAGGCACGCCCTCAGGCGCTCGCGCCGCATCCTGCTCCTCCTCATTGCAATCTTCGCTACCGCGGCTACCTGCCGCGCTCAGTCGGATTTGCCGGACGCCCCCACTCCCAGCCCCGCACTCCTCACCTCTGCCCCTGCCGGCGGTCCCGTGATCTCCACCTTCGACACTAGCCCGATTGTCTCCACCGTCCCTCAGCAAACCTTCCCGCCCCTTCCCAATCGCCACGAGCGCATCAATATTCTTGGCCTCCAGCCCAGCTACCTGCCCCAGCCCCAGGAGTGCATCACCGAATCCTGCAGTCAGACCGCTCCACGCCGCAGTTGCTGCGTCCAAACCTCCAGCGCCTTTGACCAATACCTGCAACAGAACGCGATTCACATCTACACCCCGCGCGAACTGGGCCACCTCGCCGTGCGCAGCGTCATCGATCCCTTCAACCTTCTCACCATCGTCGGCACATCGGCCTACACCGTCGCCACCAACGCGCACTCCCCCTACGGCCCCGGTGGCTACGGATTCGCCAAGGTCAGCGGCGTCGCCCTCACCCAGGACATGACCAACGCCTTCATTGAAACCTTCTTCATTCCTTCCATCGACCATCAGGATCCGCACTACCACCGCCTGCCCAACGCCCCGCTCGCGACCCGCGTCGCCCACTGCATCTATCAACCCTTCTGGACGGACAGCGATACCGGCAAAGGGATGCTGAACTACGCCACCATTGTGGGCGACATCGCCGACGAGGCAGTCGACGTGAGCTACGTGCCCTACCGCAAAACTGGCTGGGGACCCAGCGCCGATCGCATCGCGGTCAACCTGGCCACCACACCGATCGGCAATTTTGTCAGCGAATTCGTTCCGGACGTCGCTCGCCACGTCAACCTGAACGTTGTCTTCGTGCAGCGCATCGTCAACCGCGTTGCGGCCGAAGAAGGCGGCAGTCCCTTCTAGCGATCACTTTTTCAAGTAGCGCGGTGTCCGCCCCGGAGCCCACGGATCGTAGTGCGCCGCAAATTCCGAGCGCTCCTCCGTCGACGGATGGCTGTACGTCCAAAACTCCACAAACCGGTTCGGCGCTGGATCGTCCAGCCAAAGCACCGCGTCACTGCAAAAGGAATGAGCCACCGTCGCCTGCGGATCGGCCACCAGCCCGTGAATCACTTCCTGCCCGTAAACGTCCGCCTGATATTCGACCGCGCGGCTGAAGACATTGCCCACTGGCTCCGACAGGAAACTGAGACCGACCATCAGCAGCAGCACCAGCCCCACTGAATCCCACTGGCCCACCGAAGAGAGGCCCCACGCCCTGCCATGCCGCCGCACCATCCGCTCCAACAGCCGCGACCCAACCCACAGGAAGAAGAAAATCACCCCCGCCGAATAGGCCAGCCCTTTCGGAATGTGATGCAGCACGTAATGCCCCTGCTCGTGCCCATACGTGAACAGAATCTCGTTGGGCGACTCTTCCTTCAGCGTCGTATCCCACACCACAATCCGCTTCGATGCCCCAATCCCCGTAACATACGCGTTCGGACTGGTATACCGCCG
This sequence comes from Acidobacteriaceae bacterium, assembly GCA_035482355.1. Lineage (GTDB taxonomy): Bacteria > Acidobacteriota > Terriglobia > Terriglobales > Acidobacteriaceae > Palsa-343. The sequence continues at coordinate 9,899 of DATHQV010000218.1, forward strand.
GCTCGCGTCCATTAGAAAAATCCGGTCCGGCGGAATCCGCAATCCCCCGCGCGCCGCCACCTGTTCCAGCTGCGTCACCAGGGCGGGATCGGTCTTCACCAGCGGCTCAAAATGATTGAACAACGGATCGACGACCAGCGGCGCAATTAGCGTCCCCACAACCACCGCGATCACCGTGAATCCCCAAAACCAAATCCACCAGCGCCTCGGCGCGTGCCGCAACAGCGCGTACAGAATGCTCAGCGCCAGCGTGCCCACCAACAACGTCAGCCCCAGCGATGTCAGCCAGTCCATCCACCACGCCATCCAGCCTTCCACCGAAAGCCCGAACGCCAAACCCACATGGTGTCCGATCATCGACCCCGGCAATTCCAACAGCGTCAGAATCACCAGCCACACCGGAGCCACCATCAGCCCCTGCACCCACGCTCGCCGCGAAACGTGCGCAATGACCTGCGCTATTCCGCTTCCCACTCGCATTCGCACCAGCAGCCAGAGCGCCAACAGCAGCCACGCCGTGTCACCAAACGTGAGCGCAGTACGCCAGTGACTCAGCGCAACCGCTTTCGCTAATTTGTCAGGAGGCAGCGGGCAGAAGAGCGATCCGCGGACGGCCGCCGCCAGGACCGCGAGGCCAGCCCCGCTAAAGATTGAACAGCTCCCGCAGCCGTCGCGTTTGCGCGCGGCTCACCGGAATCTCCATCTGCTTCTTATCCGCCATGCGCAGCTGGTACGTGCTCTTGAACCACGGCACCACTTCGCGAATGTGGTTGATGTTTACCAGATACGAGCGATGCGCCCGCCAAAACACCGCTGGATCCAGCAGATCGAACAACTCCTCCAGCGTGCGGCACTTCGATTGCCCCTCGATCGTCTGCGTCGCGACCGAAATCACCCCATCGTCGATCGATGCGTAGCAAATGTCCTTCTGGTCGATCAACAACAACCGGCTGCCTGACTGCAGAACGATCTTCCCGCTGTGCGTCCGCGGCGTCTGGTGCTGCTCGATCAGTTTCAGCAGCGTATCGACGCGCATATCGCCCGTGCCCGGCCGCGTCTCCGCCGCCTGCTCCTGCAAACGCAGCCGTGCCCGGTCTACCGCCTGCAGCACACGCGCTTTGTCAAATGGCTTCAGCAGATAATCAATCGCGTTCACGTCGAACGCCCGCACCGCGTACTGATCGAAGGCCGTCGCGAAAATAATCTGCGGGAGCGGCTCGCCGTCGCCCGTTTCCAGCAGCATCTTCAGCACCGCGAACCCGTCCAGCCCCGGCATCTGCACATCCAGAAACACCACATCCGGATGGTGCGCGCGGATCAGCTCCACCGCCTCCACGCCATTCTTCCCCTCCGCCAGCACCTCCACGCTCCCCGTGGTGTCCAGCAGATACTTCAGTTCTTCGCGAGCCAGTTCTTCGTCATCGACAATGAGGGCAGTGATCGACATGCGTGGGTTGAGCGAGGTGTAACTACCCAGTATAGGAAGGCGCAAGAGGGGTGGTCAATCAAGGCGCGGCGTCAGCCGCTCGCTACTCCGCAAAAGCGTGCAGTCGAGCCGGCGGATGATCCTCCGCCAAATGATGCCCGCAGTACACGCAATACAGATCGGTCACCCGCGCTGTTCGATGGCAATTCCCACAGCACGGAGCCACCTGGTACGCGCATTGCGGACAGAAATGATACTCGCCCTCGATGCGCGCATTGCATGCCGGGCACAACGTCATCACCGGTAGCCGGAGCAGAAAATACAGCACCGCACCAATACCGCTGGGAATCACAACCGCCACCAGCATCCACAGCGGCGTGCTCATCCCCCGCCGGGGTGAATCGCGGCTGATGTACCCGATCATCAGCATGTACAGTGCGGCCAACGCGCCAATGCTGATGTTGATGTAGAACCGGAATCCCAATGACAGATTCGGCGGATGATGCCGGTGCGCCGCCACCACCACCCACATCACGTATTCCATCACGGTGAACGCCACCACGCCTGCGGCCACAGACCACAGCGGGATCATGCGCAGTTCCGCTGAGAATCCCTCGGATTCTGTTCCGTCATTTTGTCGATTGGCTGGACTCATCGGAATCCCGAATGCTGGTTGCTGTCCCTACTCGTTGTCCATGGTGCGCTTGCCGCTTCTCACCTGCATCAGCACTACCGCGAACATGGCCGACAGGAAAACCAGAGAAAGCGCCAGCATCACCACCGGCATATCGAAGAAGGGCTCGCCGCTGGTCAAGTCGGTTGCGGCTCCCCATAACACCGGCGCAAACACGATCAGCAACCCCATGATCGCCAAGAGCGCAATGCCAGCGTGGCGCCGCTGCCGCACGCGATTTGCCTGCATCAGGTGTGCGGCTTCCATCACAGATCGCCGCGTACGTAACAAGACATCCGGCTTTATACGTTCCCCGGTGTTGGCCTGGAATAAAGCTCCGCTCATTCAGCTTCCATCCTGTTCCCGTGGGTTGCGGCGTGTCCCGCCGCTGATTTTACGCGCGGCTTGAGCGCGGCCAGGCCGCGATACAACCGCGATTTCACCGTGGATAACGGCGCGCGCGTTACGCGCGCAATCTCTTCGAGCGACATCTCTTCGTGGAAGCGCAGCACCAGTACCTCGCGGTGCAGCGGATCCAGCGTCAGAAGAGCTTCCGATACCATCTGCCCGCTCTCCATCGTCGCCAGATGGTCGAACGGAGTCTTCTCGTGGCTCGCCACTTCAAATGGCCGGTCGTCGTCCCCGTTGTCGCACAGCTCTTCCAGGCTCGCCATCGACTTCCTGCGCCGCACATCGATCACCAGATTCCGCGCGATGGTGAACAGCCAGGTATCAAATCGCGAATTGCCGTTGAACTGCGCGCCCCGCAGCAGCACGCGCATCCAGGTTTCCTGGAACAAATCCTCCGCCATCTCGCGATTGCCCGTCAGAAACAGCAAATACCGCAGCAGGCGATGCTGGTATTGCACGATCAGCTCATCCAGAAGCTCAGGGTCGTGCCGCTTCAGCCCTTCTGCAACCAGGGCGTTCTCTCTGTGGAGTTGCTCTGCAAGTTGTAGCGCTGCCGTGCTCATATCAGTTTGTGAGACGAACAACTGACCGTGGAAGACGCTGGATACTACGAGTTTTTCGAGTTTTCCCGTAAAGTTCATCGGCTTACCCTCGAGCGCCGGCGCGAACCGATCCCGGCTCTCTCGCTAGACATGCCACTAACTCCCTCATTATCTGACACATTCCCGCTCGCCGCAACCTCGGATTGACGGATAAACTATAGCTAATGGAATACCTGCACGGCCTGCACTCTGTCGAAGAAGCTCTCCGCTCCGGGACCCGCCGTTTCGACTACGTGTGCGTCGCGCGCGAGCGCCACAGCCCGGGCCAGACCCCGGACCACCGCCTCGCCCAGCTCCTCGACCTCTGCCGCAAATCTGGCGTCAAAACCCGCCTTGAGCCTCGCGACGCCCTCACCCGCATGGCTCAAACAGCTGCCCACCAGGGAGTCGTCGCCGTGGTCCGCGAACGCGAGTTCCTCGACCTTGAAGACATCCTCGAGGGTCCCCAACCCCGCCTCGTCCTCGCCCTCGACGGCGTCGAAGATCCGCAAAATCTCGGCGCTCTCCTCCGCAGCGCCGAGTGTGCCGGCGTCGACAGCGTCATCATCACCGAACGCCGCTCCGCCCCTCTCAGCCCCGTCGCCGTCAAAGCCTCTGCGGGGGCGGCCGAGCATCTCCGTATCGCCCGCGTCGTCAACATGGTCCGTTCCCTCGAAATCCTCAAGGAGCACAACCTCTGGTGCGCCGGCCTCGACGAGCGCGGCACCCAGGATTACGACCAGTTCGACTTCTCGTCTAACACGGTAATCGTCCTTGGACGCGAAGGCGCGGGCCTGCACGACCTGGTCCGCCGCACCTGCGATCATCTGCTGCGCATCCCGATGGCCGGCCAGGTGGCATCGCTCAACGTTTCCGCGGCCGGAGCCGTGGTCCTCTTCGAAGCGGCTCGCCAACGCCGCTCAGCACAGCCGCCACCATCCCCCGTGGCTGCGGCCCAACCCAAGCCACGCAGGCAAAAAGGTCTCGGTTCATGAAGCTTTGTTTCACTTTTCTCGCCGTCACATTATTCGGCGCCTCGTTCGCATTCGCCCGGCAATCCGCCAAGCCTCAGGTCCTCTTCTCCGGTCCGCCGCAGCAGGCGCAGCCCGCCCTGCCGCAGCCCACACAGGATTCCAAAGTCACGGATGCGGAACGGCGTGCCGTCACCATCACCGCATGGGACATTGACGCCCACCTCGCTCCGCATCAGCAGTCGCTGGAGGCCCACGTCCGCGTTACCATCCGCAACGACAGCGCTGCCCCGCTCGCTGAAATCCCCCTTCAGCTTTCCTCCACGTTGCATTTTGAAAGCGTCGGGCTTGACGGCAAGCGCCTCACCTACACTACCGGGATCCTCAACAGCGACGCCGACCACTCCGGCCAGCTCGTAGAAGCCGCTATCCCCCTCGCCGAACCGCTCGCGCCGAATTCCTTTCTCACCCTCGACGTTGCCTACGGCGGCGACATTCCCCTCACCGCGCACCGCCTGCTCGCCATTGACACTCCGCAGGTCCAGGCCGAAGCCTCTGACTGGGACCGCATCTCCGACGACTTCACCGGGCTCCGCGGCTACGGCAACGTCGTCTGGTATCCCGTCGCTTCCATCCCTTACCTGCTCGGAGACGGCGCCAGAGTCTTCACGGAAATCGGCCGGCAAAAGCTCCTCGACCAGAACGCGACCGTCGCCCTCCGCATCACGGACGAATTCCTCGACCAGCCGCCCAACGCCGCGCTCCTCGACGGCCACTTCGCGTCCCTCGACAAGCCAACGTCGATGCCCACTGGAAGCTTCCCCGGCGTCATCACCGCTTCCCTGCCGACCCGGCCACTCGGTTTTGAGGTGCCTTCGATCTTCCTGGCCCGCCGTACCGAAATCTCCGACAATGGCATTCGCATCTTCACCACTGACGCCGATTCTCCCAACGCAAAGAACTACACCGCTGCAGCCGCGCAGGTCGCGCCGTTGATCAAGACCTGGTTCGCCAACAAGTCCAACGCGCTCGCCACCATTCTCGATTTGCCCGAGCCCAACGATGTTCCCGCGGAAA
>DATHQV010000219.1:0-20869 GCA_035482355.1 Acidobacteriaceae bacterium
TTGCCCGTGAAATGGAATTTCCAAAATATATTGGGGATACTCTTCCCACTCAAACGTTTGAGTTGATACACTTAGCGGCACACGAGAACTCCCATGCAACGTAGAACGTTTTTGAAATCCGCCGCCGCCCTTGCCGCCGCTCCCGCCCTCACCACACTCGGCAAGCCGTTGAACGCTCAAGCGCAGTCGGTCATCGCGGCCACTCCGCACGCTTTCCCGCAGAACTTCGTCTGGGGAACGGCCACCGCCTCTTACCAGGTGGAAGGCGCGGTTCACGAGGACGGCCGCGGCCCCTCTATCTGGGACACCTTCTCCCATACTCCCGGCAAAACGTTCCAGAACCAAAACGCCGACGTGGCCGATGACTTCTACCACCGCTACAAAGAAGACATCGCGCTCATGCAGCGCCTTGGCGTTAAGGCCTTCCGCTTCTCCATCGCGTGGCCACGAGTCTTCCCGCAAGGCACCGGATCGCCCAACCCCAAAGGTCTCGATTTTTACAAACGGCTTGTCGACGAGCTTCATTCCGCAGGCATTGAACCCTTCTGCACCCTCTTCCACTGGGACCTGCCGCAGCCCCTCGAAGACAAGGGCGGCTGGCCCAACCGGGACACCGGAACCGCCTTCGCCGACTACGTTCATTACACCGTCAGCCAACTCTCCGACCGCATTTCTCACTGGATGACGATCAACGAGTTCGGCTCCTACATCGATGGCGGTTACTCGTCACCGTGGGGCGCCCCGGGACGCAATCTATCCCGCCGCGAACTTGCGCAGACCAAGCATTATGCCGTCCTCGCGCACGGACTTGCCGTGCAGGCCATCCGCGCTGCTGCTACCGGCCCGGCCCAGGTCGGCCTCGCCGAAGACACGACCGGCTGCATGCCCGCCATCGAAGATGACGCCCACATTCACGCCGCGCAGATCGCGCTCCGGGAAGAGAACGCCGCCTATACCACCGTTGTCTTTGAAGGCCGCTACACCGATGCTTACCTCAAAGGCCTCGGCGCGGATGCTCCGCACTTCACGGAGGAAGAGCTGCGGATCATCGCCTCGCCCCTCGATTTCTTCGGCCTCAACTGCTACACCACGCAGGAAGTGGTCCCCGCGGACACACCATCCGGTTATCTCGTCGTTCCCCGCCCAGCTACCTACCCGCACATGGATTCGGAATGGCTATACGTCGCTCCGCCCGCGCTCTACTGGACCCCGAAGCTGATGACCGGCCTCTGGAATCTCAAAAAGATTTACATCACCGAAAACGGCTGCTCTTCCAAAGATGTAGTCCGTCCAGATGGCCGGGTCCTCGACAGCGATCGCGTCCAATACCTCCGCAGCTACCTCGAGAACCTGCAGCGCGCCACTGCCGATGGCGTCCCGGTTGCCGGATACTTCCTCTGGAGCATGCTCGACAACTATGAGTGGAGCCAGGGATACAGCAAGCGCTTCGGCATTACGTACGTCGACTACCAAAACCAAAAACGCACACCCAAACTCTCCTACGATTTCTACCAGCAGGTGATCGCGAAAAACGCCGTGGTCTGAAGACCCGAGCCGCATCGTGTGACCCGCCGCAGCCGCATCTTCGCGGCTTTGGACTCGTCGCGCGGCGGGGCGGAGTCCGCCGGGGACAGTGAGGGACAGAATTAACGGCCCTCTGGTACCTTTGTCGTCAACAGACAGGAGGACCCTCGAGATGCCGCTTCCTCAGGACGAACGCATTGTTGCCCTGGCCAACGATCTGCTGCCGCAGTTCGATCAGCTCTTCGGTCTCCATCCCGGCTTTCGGCCGGCTCACGCCAAAGGCCTGATGCTCACGGGAACCTTCCGGCCGGCGCCCAAAGCGCAGTCGCTAACCAGGGCGCCTCATATTCTGCGCGAATCCACTCCCGTCACCGCCCGCTTCTCCAATTCCACCGGCCTTCCGCAGATCCCGGACAATGTGGCCGACGCGAATCCTCGCGGGTTCGCAATTCGATTCAACCTCGCCGAACACGTGCACACGGATATAGTGAGCCATTCCACCGATGGATTCCCCACGCGCGACGGCTACCAGTTCCTGGAGTTTCTCCGCGCCGTCGCGGCCAGCGGGCCCGATGTGCCATCACCAAAACCCGTTGAGCTGTTTCTTGGGTCCCACCCTACTGCGCTGGCTTTTGTCCAAGCCCCCAAACCGTTTCCGTCGAGCCTCGCGCGCGATACCTACTTTGCCGTGACAGCCTTTGCCTTCACGAATGCCGACGGGAAGACAAAATTTGGGCGCTATCGCATCATTCCTGTGTCCGGCAACGACTTCCTCACCGAAGACCAGGTATCCCGGCTGTCTCCGAACTACCATTTCGACGAGATCGCGGCACGTGTCGCGAAGGAGTCGGTCCGCTTCCGGATTCTGGTGCAAGTTGCCGACACCGGCGATCTCGTCGACGACGCCACTGTGCACTGGCCGGAGAACCGCGAACTCGTGGAGTTCGGCACCGTCGAACTAACGGCCGCGATGCCCGATACTCTCGCGCAGCAGAAACACATCATCTTCGACCCCATCCCGCGAGTGGATGGCATCGAGCCGTCCGCCGATCCATTGCTCGAACTGCGAGCCGCCATCTACCTCATCAGCGGCAGGCGACGGCGCTCCGCGGCCGCGTAAGCTGACTCCAAACCCGTGGATTGAGAGCGCATGGCTATCCCTCGGTTTGCCGCGGCATCTGCCTGTACGCCTCACCGAGTACCCTGTACCCTTCTTTCATGGGTTTTCGCGACTTTCTCGGCAATGAACCGACCGTTCGCCATCTGCGCGAATCCATCGCCGCCGCCCGCCTGCCCCACTCGCTCATCCTTGCCGGTCCGCGCGGCTCCGGCAAATACACGCTCGCCATCATGCTCGCGCAAGCAGCGAACTGCCTTGACCTGCGCGAGAGCGACGGCCTCCCCGACTTCTGCGGCGTCTGCTCCAATTGCGAAAAAATCGGTCAGGCTGCCGATCTCGAAACTCGCGTCGCCGAAGCTGTGGCCGCCCGCGACGATCTTCGCGAAACCGACAAACGCGAAACTCGCATCCTCATTCAGACCCATCCCGACGTCCTCGTCATTCCGCCCGATCCGCCGCAGCTTCTCATCAAAGTCGGCCAGGTTCGCCAGCTCATCCACGAAATCTATCGCATGCCCGCGGAAGGCCGCCGCGCCGTTTACATCTTCACCAGCGCCGCCTTCATGAAAGAGGCGGCGAACTCGCTCCTCAAAGTACTGGAAGAGCCACCCGCGCACGCCACCATCATCCTGTTGGCGGAAAACACCGGCGAGCTGCTGCCCACCATCCGCTCGCGCGCAGGCATTGCCCGTCTTGGAGCCATTCCGGTCGATCAGATCGAGCGTCTCCTCGCGGATCGCCGTCCGCAAACCAAGCCCGCCGAACGTGCCCTGATCGCGCGACTCTCGGAAGGCGCCATCGGCCGCGCTCTCGGCTTCGACCTACCCGCCTGGCTCGCCAGCCGCGCCGATGCCCTGCTCCTGATGCGCACCGCTACCCTGGAGCCGGACTACTCCGCGCTTTTTCGCACCACGGAAACCTACCGAGCAGGCGCTGACGGCCAGGAAAAAACCGAGGGGCTTCTGCGCGCCGCTGCTTCGTTGCTCGAAGATCTGCTGCTCCTGAAAGCCAGCACGCCGCAGTTCATCCGCAACATTGATCTCGCGCGCGAACTCGAAGCCATGGCCAATACCGTCACCGTCGACTGGATCGAATCCGCTTCGCGCGGCCTCCGCCAGGTGGAATCCGGCATGCGCCGCAACCTGCTCCGCTCTCTGGCCCTTGACAGCTTCACTGCCCAACTCGCCGGCGTCTGACCGGCTCTCCTTAACAGTTCCTTGCTGGCAGATCTTTACAAACAGCTTTTTGCTGACAGTCTCTCGCTCCCACGGTTTCCCACACCCGTTTCACGGTAGGATTGGGTCATCGTCTCCTGAATCTTCACACTGCCGAGCGACGCGGCCCCGTTTTCCCGCATCAGATAGGCAGTTTTGTCCGAAAAGGATTATGGGTGATATGCCCCAATCGTCTGCCTCCGCGGTCCGCACACTGCGTGCGCCGAAGAATCCGCTTGAACGAGCGAACGCTGCCCTTGGCCCCATCTCGGCGAGTCCCGTCGCGGCCCGCCCCGTCGTAGCCGCGGCTCCGCCCGCCAAACCACCCGCCGAGGAGCCTCAGGAGCTCAACATCCAAGGTCCCCGCAAGCTGGTGCGGCCTACCCTCCCGGCCCGTACGCTCCGGGACCGCCGCTACCCACGCCGCGAGGAGCCCGTCCTGCAATGGCACTCCGGCGCGCCCACGGCCAATTCTTCGCACGAAAGCTCACACGCCGAGTCGTTCTATTTCCAGAAGCAGATGCAGGCCCAGACTCCTATGGTCTTCGTCCTCGAAGACGGCGAGAAGATCGAAGGCTGCATTGAGTGGTACGACCGGAACGCCATTAAGGTCCGCTGCAACCAAGTCCACACCGGCGTCTACTCCGGTCCCCCTGCCAACCCCCGTTCCGGGGACGGCGTCACCCGGGCGCTCATCTACAAAACCAGCATCAAGTACCTCTACAAAGTCGGCGAAAACCAGGCCTAACGGCAAAAAGCTGGCGGCCATCTAGAGTTTTGTGTTGACACGATACTATGCATTGCATAGTATCGTGTCGTGAATCAGACATCGCCCGTTCCCGACGCTGCTGAAAAATGGGAGGTCCAGCTCCGCAAGGGTTCTCTCGAACTCGCCATCCTTGCGGCACTCTGGACTGGCCCTCTGTACGGGCTCGAAATTCTCCGCAACCTCGAATCCGGCTCTGACCTGGTCGTCGTGGAAGGCACTGTCTACCCGCTGCTCACCCGGCTCCGCACGCTCGCCCTCGTCGATTCCGAATGGGTTGAATCCGACTCCGGCCACCCCCGCAAGTACTACCGCCTGACCGATGCAGGACGCCAGCGCGCCCTCGCTATGACCCGCATCTGGGCCCGTTTCTCTGCCAGCATGTCCAGCCTCCTCGCGCCCCTCGATGAGGAAGTCAACCACCAGCTCACAACCGGGGAAAAGCCATGACCCTGACCACCGAATCGCAGAAAACCATCGAAGCCTACCTCGCCACCCTGCGCAAAGAGTTGCGCGAGCTCATGGACGAGGACGCCCGCGACATCGTCGAAGAAATTCGCGCCCACATCCTCGACAAGACATCCGGTGACGACTCGGCCCAGGCCGTCGACGCCACGCTCGCTGCGCTCGGCACTCCGCGACAGCTCGCCGTCCGCTATCGCACCGATGAACTGCTGCAGCGCGCACAGCTAAGCCGCTCCCCCGCCATGGTATTGCGCAGCATTCTTCGCTGGGCCACGCTTAGCTTCGTCGGTCTGCTCGTGTTCGTTCTCTCCGGCGTCGGCTATTGTGTTGGCGGCATCCTCGTCGTAATTGGGCTGCTGAAAGCTTTCCTTCCAGGGAAAGCAGGCCTGAATATCGATTACGATCCCGGCCATTCGTTTTCAGCCGGATTCGGAGCCGGCTCCGGCCCCCACACCGGTCACGATCCCATCGGCCTTTGGCTCATCCCGATCTGCCTCGTGCTTGGCGGAGGAATCCTTCTTGTCACCTTCCGTTTCGGCTCGTGGAGCCTGCGGAAATTCTGGCGTCCCCGCCGTGTCGCTTCAACCCTTGCCGTTGAGGAGTAGAGAACGACGATGCGCCGCGTTGCAATCTCGCTCGCCCTGTTCCTCGCTGCGACTTTGGCATTCGCGCAGGCATCCGCCCCGTCCGCACGCCAAATCCTGGACAGCGTTCGCCGCGCTACCGGCGGCGATGCCTGGAATCAAGTCGTTGAGAGTATCTCCGAGGGAACTTTCCAGGTCGTGGTTGATGGTCAGGAGAAATCCGGTGCAATTCGCTATGTTGAAGACCTGCGCACCGGCGCTAATACCAGCTCCATCAAAGTTCCGTCGCTCAATTTCCGGCGCACAGCCGGCGACCACCCCAGCGGCAACTGGACGCTCGACGATGCTGGCGATGTGCAGGTCGATCCTGGACCGCATTCCTGGCAAACCAACGACCTCTATATAACGACGCGGGCCTACTGGCGTCCCAACTTCGGCGGCGCGCAAATCACGGTTCTGGCACCGCAAGCTGACCGAGACATCATCTTCGAACGGCTACAAATTCGCCCGCACGGCGGCGACCCCTTCACCCTCTGGATCAACCACCAGTCCCACCTCATCGAGCGCAGCGAGAACGCCGGCCACTTCCGCTACTACTACAATTACCGCCGCGTCCACGGCGTCCTGCTTCCCTTCGCCGAGCGCGACGATAGCGGCAATCGCCAAATCACGCTCTGGACCAGCCGCAGGCTGCTCACCACTTCCGATAGCGCCGCCGCAATCCCCTTCCACCACGACTACACCATGCCCGCTTCCGGCATGGTCACTGTCCCAGCTAAAAACGGCATGGCTTTTGACGTGATTGTCAATGGCAAAGGCCCGTATCCCGTATTCGTCGACACCGGATCAGAGAATCTAGTCACCGACAATGCAGCACGCAAGCTCGGCCTGCACCTCAACGGCGATGCACAGCCATTTAACGCTGGCGGAGGAACGGTCACCGCCCAGACTGCGCAGATCGATACGATTCGGATTGGCGGTCTCATCCTGCACGACCAAACCTTTTATGTCATCCACGCAGCTTCGGAGGAAGTCGACGAAGTCCCCTCCATCGTTCTCGGGTATCAAACCCTGCGCCGCTTCGCCATCAGGATCGATCCCGATCGCGGTCAGATCACCTTCATCGACGGCGCAAAATTCCACTACTCCGGAAGCGGCGTTCAAGTACCGCTCTCGCTCATTGGACACGGCATCATTGCCGATGGCAGCGTCAACGGCAATCCCGCGCGCTTCGTGCTCGACACCGGCAACGAGTTTTGTTTTGAGCTCGACAGCGCCTACGTCAGGCAACATCACCTGATCGAGTCAACCGGCGCCCACTATCGCGGATACGCCGGCTCTGGCTATGGCGGCGCCTCCCCTGAAGCCTTCATCGCCCGCGTCGACACTGTGACGCTGGGCGGCGCCGCTGTCCACCACATCGTCACCGATCTCTCTACCGGCAATGCCACCGGCGGCGGCATTGCCGGCAACATTGGCCAAAGCATTCTGTTGCAATTTGCGTCTACATGGGATGTGATCCGTGGCGCACTCTATCTCGAGAAGACGTCAGGAAGGGATCACACGGAGGTCTTTAACCGCGCTGGTCTGGTCACCGAGCCCGACGATCACGGCCAGCGCATCAAGTCCGTCTTCCCCGGAGCTCCCGGAGCCGCAGCAGGCCTCGCGCCGAATGACCTCATTGTTGCCATCGACGGACAAACCCCGACGGACGAACTTGTCATCCCCGCATTTCTCCAGCCGCCAGGCACCGTGGTCCATCTCAAGATCCAACGAGGCGCAGAAACCCTGAATGTAGCCGTCACGCTCAAGGAAATTCTGTAGCTCCGGCGATGATCGGCACGTCTGATTGCAGATTCCTGCCCTACCGCATCGCCGCCTTCCGCAGGCGATCGCGAATCGCAACCCCAATCCCCTTGCCACCCGGCACCGGACAAACAATTGCCGTCGCTCCGGCGGCGTCCAGCCAGCGCAGCCCGGCAAACATTCTTTGCGCCAACTCTTCCTCGTCCGACCAGTTGCCCCAGCGGTAGACGCGCGCCCTCCGCCCAATCACCGCGGTCTGAAACGCATCCGGTAGCATCAGCCCCACTGTTTCGCCGGCCTCTTCGCACTGCAACGCCGCCGCGCCAAACGCCGTTTTCTGCGCTTCGCCGCTGCCGTCAATCAGAACCAGCCGAGCCCGCGGCGCATAATGCCGCAACGCCATTCCCGGTGAAGCTGCACCACTCTCGGCTTCCTGATTATCATTCGTAGCGCGCGCCGTAACCGGCACCGTGCAAACTGCCCGCATCTGCTCCAGCGTCACGACTCCGGGCCGATAAATCACGCACCCATCTTCACGGACATCCACCACCGTCGACTCCAACCCGTGCGTCGTTTCGCCCCCGTCCAGAATTGCGTCAATCCGACCGTCCAGATCTTCCGCCACGTGGTCGGCCCGCGTGGGACTGATACGACCAAAGGTATTCGCACTCGGCGCCGCCACCGGCACCGCTGCCGCACCCAGCAGCGCCTGCGCCACCGGATGCGCGGGCATCCTGACACCCACTCTCGGCAGTCCCGCCGTCACTACATCGGGAACCTCCGCGCGCTTCGGCAGCAGCAGCGTCAGCGGGCCCGGCCAAAATACGTCGATCAGCCGCCACGCATTCTCCGGAATTTCCGCGGCCACCCCATCGAGCATCGACGTGTCGCCAAGGTGCACAATCAGCGGGTCCCACGCAGGCCGCTGCTTCGCCTCGAAGATCTTTGCCACTGCCTCAGTCTGAAGTGCGTGAGCGCCCAGGCCGTATACCGTCTCCGTCGGAAACGCCACGGTCCCGCCGCTGCGCAAAATCTCCGCGGCGCGTTCAATCGAGAGGCGCGACGGCCGGCTCTCCAGTCCATGCGGATCCACCACCAGGCGCAGCGTCTTCATCCGTCGTCCCTTCGACCACGCCCTGCTCCTGGTACTCTGACTCTCCGCCGTTGCATACTCGAATTGTATGAGCAGCATGGAAATCGAAGTAAAGTTTGCCGTCGACGACCTCGCCGGACTCGCTCGTCGCCTCTTCAGTGCCGGCTTTCATCTTGTGACGCCGCGCACCTTCGAACGCAACGTCCTCTACGACACGCCCGACCGCCGCCTCCGCTCACAGCAGTCCATTCTCCGGGTCAGAAACTACGGCGGCCAATGGAAGATCACGCACAAGTGCCTGCCCGCCGACCATGATCCCTCTGCCCGCCACAAACATCGCGAAGAAACGGAAACCTCCGTGCAGGACGGTGAAGCCATCGGCCACATTTTTGCCCAACTCGGCTACGTTCGTTCGTTCGCTTACGAAAAATGGCGCACCGAATACGCGGATTCCACCGGCCACTGCGTCCTCGACGAAACCCCGATCGGTGTTTACGCCGAACTGGAAGGTCCCGAAGACTGGATTGACGCCACCGGCCGCGCACTCGGCATCGACCCCTCGCTGTTCTCCACTCTCAGCTACGGCCGTCTTTTCGATTTGTGGCGGCAGCGCACCGGCATTTCGGTCGAAAACCTGACCTTCGACGAGATTCCGTCCCCTGTCCCCTAATTTTTCCACGCATTTTTCCGATAACACCCTCGAACAGCGATTTTCGGGTCCGGTCCAACGCCGGACCGCTGATCGACCGATGCGAGGGTTCGGAATGGTCTCGTCTCTCTACGCTCCCAGAAGTCTGCGCCGCACCGCATTATGGCGCGCCTTCCTGCGCCCGCTCCTGGTCGCGTTGCCGCGGACCTCCCCCAAAATCCTCGCGCTGATTCTGAGCCCCAAAACCGATCGCCCGTAACCGGAGAACTCCATGAACTTTTTCGCCCGCCTCTCGCTTCGCCACAAGCTCCGCGTGGTCACCGCATCGGTCATCGTTTGCTCCATGATCGGCTCCGTGCTCGCCTTTCTTGAAATGCGCGAGGCCAGCGAGGTTTCGGAAGACGTGGCTCTCCATCAGATCCCCACGCGCGAAGCCATGCGCGATCTGCGCGTCGGCGCCATCAGTTCGTCCGCCGCGCTGCGCGGATACCTGCTCTTCGGAACCGATTCCTCCGCGGCTGCCCATTACCGCACGCAATTTGAGCAGAGCGAACAACTCGCCGATGAGTCAACCGCCCGCATTGCGGAGATGCGCCGCTCCTCGACCGACACCAGCGCCTCTGCCAGCATCGCCGCCGCCGTTAACGCCTGGCACACCCTCGACGCCGACCATCAGCAGGTCCTCGCATCCGCCTTCGGCCATGGCAATGCATCCACCGCCCAGGCCCATGCGCTGCTGCAGGGCGTGGCCGACCAGCATTACGACCAGCTCTGCGCCCTTCTCGTTGACAGCATCCAACAAGTCTCGGTGCAGCTGAATAACAGCCTCGACGAAGAGCTTCATCTCAATCGCATGGTCGTGGCTTTTATGGCAGGTGGTCTCCTGTTCGGCGCTCTGATCGGGTTCATTACTGCCGAGATTACCGGCCGCCGTATTGTTCGCCCCATCATCGAGCTGGCCACCCGCGCTCACGCCATCGCCGAAGGCGATCTCACCGGCGCAGCCGTTGAGGTGACGACTCAGGACGAGCTCGGCGACCTGGCGCAATCCATCGCCGCCATGCAGGAGAGCCTGCAAAGTATGGTTGGCGCGATGATGGATGGGTCCAGTGACGTGCATCGAAACGCCGCCGGGCTCGCATGCAGTGCTGCAGAATCCTTCAACCGCAGCAAGGAGCAAGGCCTGCAAATCCACCAGGCCGCCACTGCCATGCAGGAGATGTCCATCTCTGTCGCCGAAGTTTCCAACCACGCGCAGAATGCGGCGGATCAGGCCCGCCAGGCAGCGACCATTGCCCGCGAAGGCGGCGCCATCGTCGAGGAAATGCTCGCCGGGATGAGCTCCATCTCCGAATCCGTTTCTCAGTCCACGGAAACGGTGCAGAGCCTTGGCCACGAATCCGAGCAGATCATTCGCATCGTCAACGTCATTGAAGAGATTGCGCAGAAAACCAACCTGCTCGCCCTCAATGCTGCCATCGAAGCAGCGCGCGCCGGAGAACAGGGCCGCGGCTTCGCCGTCGTTGCCGGAGAGGTTCGCCGACTCGCTGAATCCACTCGGAACGCTACCAGCGAAATCGCGCAGATGATTCAGGGCATCCAGTCGCACACCCACCAGGCTGTTGAAGCGATGGGTTCCGGCACGGAACGCGTCAGCCATGGCATGGAAGTCACCGCGCGCGCCGGCGAGTCTCTCCGCCGCATCATGACCGCCGCCGATCAGGTCGACGCCATGATCGCCCAGATCGCTACCGCCGCGACCGAACAGTCCGTCGCCGCCCAGCAGTTTAGCCAGAACCTCGAGGTGATTAATCGCATCAGCGAAGAGCACGCCGCCGCAACACCCGTCACCAAGGGTTTCATCGATGCGGTTGAATCGGGCTCCATTCGGCTCAATGAATATGTGGGTCGCTTCCGCGTTGGGGAGCAGAGCATTGCACTCCGCCCAGCCTCTGAACACCGCTCCGCAACCCAGCCTACGCACGCCTTCGGTGATTGACGCGTAGACAGTAATCACGAGTCAGGAGCAACTGCTGTTTCCTGACTCGTGTTTATTGATTACCGGCTCCTGCCTCTAGGTCCCTTCCCCGGTGAACGGATTCACCTCGTTCGGTTTCGCCGCCGTCGGATCGGCAGGCTTTGCCTCAGCCTCATGCTCCGCAACCGGCTGCACCGCATCCTGTCCGCTCATCGCAGCGCGATTGAACACACGGTTCGGATCTCCTGGCAGCATCCCATGCTCGTCCAGCGCCAGCCGGATCCGCCGCTGCGTCTCCCGCAGCGCGGCCCACTGCTGATTCGCCCTCGTTCGCAGTTGCACCGGGTAAATCACCTGCGATCCCTTGATCGAGTCCACGCCCAGCAGCGTCGGATCCGCCAGATACACGTCCTTATACTTCGGATCGGTCCGCACGCTCATTGCCACATCCTTCAGCAGCGCCAGCACTTCGTCGGGATTCGCTGAAAAGTCCACCGAAACATTGATCGTCGCCAGCGAGAAGTCCCGAGTCAGGTTCGCCACCGTCGTGATCTGCGAATTCGGAACGATGAACAGGGTTCCGTCGCCGCCGCGAATCTGCGTCCGGCGCAGCGTCATTGCCTCCACCGTCCCGCTGACACCGGCGATCGTCACCACGTCGCCCACGTTGTACTGGTCTTCCACCAGAATCAGGAATCCGTTGAAGCAGTCCTTCACAATGTTTTGCGCTGCGAGGCCAATGGCCACGCCCGCTACGCCCGCGCTGGTCAGCAGCGGACCCAGATTGAATCCCAGAACCGGCAGCACCTGCAGCGTCGCCAGAAAAACGATCACTCCGATGCCCGTCGCGCGAATCACCGAGGTCAGCGTCCGCACCTGCGCCAGGTGGCCCACCGTGCTTGACTGCCGGTCTGCCATGTGCAGAATGCGATCCGTGATGAGCTGTAGCAGTCGCATCAACAGCCATGAAATCAGCGCCACGAAAATTAGCTTCGGCAGCTTATCGTGCAGGAAGTCCTGCAGGTCCAGTACGTATTTATCGCCCAGCCCTTCGAAGAATTCCCGCCGTCCCAGATAGAGGCTCAGATAGATCAGCTTGGTCAACATCGCTTCCAGAATACCGGGATCGCTCCGGTATTTCCTTTCACCGAACCCGCACTATAATGGCCGATAATTTGATTTTTCGCCGGCGCATGAGGAGAACCGCCATGATTTCCTTCGCTCCCATCCATCGAATCGCCTGGCTCTGTTCCTGCGCTCTGCTCGCCGTCGCCTGCTCTTCCCTGCACGCTCAGACGCAAACGCAGACGGCGATCCCTGCACCCGGCGTCGATCCCAGCGCTCCTCCGCCTTTGTTTGGCAACACGCCGCCTACTGACCCCAACCAGGTTCACATGCTTCACGCCATGGCCAAAGAGCGCAGCGTCCTGCGCCAAAAGGAGATTGTGGACGATACGAACCAGCTCCTCGACCTCGCAAAACAGCTGAAAGCGGCCGTCGACAAGAGCAGCAAAGACCAGCTCTCGCTGAATGTGGTGGCCACGGCGACGCAAATCGAAAAACTTGCCAAGTCGGTTAAGGAAAAAATGCGCGACGGACAATGACGGCAATCGCTAATCGCTAGCTTCTCCGAATCACCAGCAGCGTTTGATCGTCCGTCTGCTTCCCAAACGTCCGCGCTCCCGCCAGAATCGCTTCCCCCATCTCCGCCAGCGGCCTCTGCACATTGCCTGCAATGTTTTTCTCCAGCCGCTCGATCCCGAATTCTTCCCCGCTGCGGTTGCAGACCTCGAGCACTCCGTCTGTGGCCACCACCAGCACGTCGCCCGGAGCCAGTTCAATGGCTTCGCCGGTAAATCCGGAAATCGGCAGCAATCCCAGCGGAAACTGCTCTTCCTGCATCAGCCGTAAATCGCGGCGTTGCGGACTCCAGTGAAGAACTGGCGGACTTGCGGCCATCGCATACCACGCCTGTCCATCCGCATTCAGGCGGAATGCTGTCAGCGTCGCATACATCTGCGGTTCCTTCACGTGCGGCAGCACGAGATTCAGCTTCTCGAGCAAGAGAGGCAGCGACAAGCCAGGATGTCCGGTCGACGCATCCAGCAGTACCGTCCGTGCCGCCGTTTTCAGCATGCCCATCAGGATTCCCGCCGACAATCCATGCCCGGCAATGTCCGCCAGATAGGCGATGACATCGCCGTTGGGCAGCACGATGGCATCGACCAGATCGCCGCCTACCTGTTCGCTGGGCCGCGATATGCCGTAAACCTCGAATTTTTCCGTCCGAAGCGCAATCGTCGGCACCAGCGTCTTCTGGATTCCATGCGCCAGTTCCAGCTGCGTCCGGATGCGCGCCGACTCCTGCGCTTCCATGCGAAAGAACGTGACGAAAAGCGCGTAGGACACCATGGTGCACAACAAGATGCTGATGGCGGCAAATTTTATGCCGCTTTCCGGACTCACCTGCCCAACCCACGGCTGACGAGCCAGCCAATTGATGATTGCGGTCAGAAAGGGTCCCAGCAGAAACTGGGCCCCGATCATCGGGATCACAAAGGGCCATGGCCAACGGCCGCTTACGAACACCCACAGCACTGCGTCGATGCCGCAGACGGCCGCCATGATCAGCACGCCGGCATAGGAAATCTTCCCCATGTAGATCAGGTCGTTAAAGAACCCGATGACGGTGAAGATAAAGAACACCGCAAGAAGAAACAGCCACAGCCGCTTCCACGGCGTTTCCCGGAACACCATCCACTTCTTCGGCCACTTGTACCAGCGATGCGTCAATTCCGCCATGGGCAGAACATTATCAGCGCAGAGCCATCTTCGCGAAGCGGTATTTGCCGTAACAGAGTCGGAATTAACGGGCTGATAACCACTCAGCTCTCAGCTGGCCATTTCCAGGCTGACCGCCTTGCGCTTCCCTTCCCAAATCCCCCTGGCTTGCACAGGAAACGCGCTGTTACAATTTCCGGTCGATCTGGCTCCGAAGGCGTTTTCAGGGGTTCTCGCTATTCCCCGCAGCGCAATCTAAACTGGATCGAGAAACATCTCATACTTTGACGAGGGTCCCGATGCCGCGCACCGCAGTCTCCGGCGCTGAATCCAGCCAGAAACACGGCCATCACTCCGGCAACGGAAGTGGCAATTCGAGCCAGGCTTCCGGCGCATCCGCGACCTCGCTCCCGCTCTCGCGCGAAAAGCTCATTGAAATTTACCGGCTCATGTACCTCTCGCGCCGCACCGACGACCGCGAGATCATCCTTAAAAATCAGCAGAAGATCTTCTTTCAGATCTCCGGCGCCGGCCACGAAGCGCTGCTGGTCACGGCCGGACTTTCGCTGCGCCCCGCTTACGACTGGTTCTTCCCCTACTACCGCGATCGTGGCCTCTCGCTGGCGCTTGGCACTACTCCCGAAGAGCAACTTCTTCAGGCCGTTGGCGCTGAAACGGATACCGCAAGCGGCGGCCGCCAGATGCCTTCGCACTGGACCAGTCCAAAACTCCACATCGTTACTCCGTCATCGTCCACGGCCACGCAGTGCCTGCAGGCTGTTGGCTGCGCGGAAGCTGCGCTTTACTTCGCCGCGCATCCCGAAGCGGTTGAACCGCATGACGGCGACTACCGCCAGTTCCGGCACGCCGAGTTCAAGGGCGACGAAGTCGTCTACGTTTCGATCGGCGAAGGCTCGACGAGCCAGGGCGAATTCTGGGAATCGATCAGCATCGCGTCGAATCGCAAGCTGCCCGTCCTTTTCGTCGTGGAAGACAACGGCTACGCTATTTCCGTTCCTGTTGAGGTGAACACGCCTGGCGGCAACATTTCGCCGCTGCTGGCGAATTTCCCTAACTTCCACTTCGCCGAAGTCGATGGCACTGACCCCATCGCCTGCATGAAGGCGTTTGAAACTGCCGTCGCGCATTGCCGCGCCCGTAAAGGTCCCGCGCTGGTTCACGGCCATGTCACACGTCCTTACGCGCATTCGCTGTCGGACGATGCGAAGCTCTATCGGCCTGAAAGCGAACGCCAGGCTGAAGCGCTCCGCGACCCCATTCACAACTTCCAGATGCTGCTGCTGCGTGAAGGCATTCTGGACGCCGCAGCCATCGAGCGCCTGGAGAAGCAGGTGGACGAAGAAGTCCGCGTCGCCGCCGAACACGCTCTGCAAGCGCCGCTGCCTTCCGCCGAGCCAGCTGCCATCTTGCGCCACCGTTATTCCGAGGACTACGACCCAACTCGCGCTGAGCTGGCCACCGAGCCAAAGACGGATGGCGCTGATCGCACCATGGCCGATCTCATCAATGCCTGCCTGCACGACGAAATGCGCCGTGACTCGCGCATCCTCGTCTTCGGCGAAGATGTGGCCGACTGCTCGCGCGAAGATTACCTTGCCAGCAAACAGGTGAAAGGCAAAGGCGGCGTGTTCAAGCTCACTGCTGGTTTGCAGTGCGAGTTTGGCTCGACCCGCGTTTTCAATTCCGCACTTGCGGAAGCCGCCATTGTTGGCCGCTCCGTTGGCATGGCGGTTCGTGGCTTGAAGCCGGTCGCAGAAATTCAGTTCTTCGACTACATCTGGCCGGCGATGCACCAGCTTCGCAACGAGCTGTCGCTCATTCGCTGGCGCTCCAACGGCGGATTCGCAGCGCCCGCCGTCATCCGCGTGCCGATTGGCGGCTATCTCACTGGCGGCGCAATTTATCACTCGCAGAGTGGCGAAAGCCTGTTCACGCACACGCCTGGCATCCGCGTCGTTTTCCCCTCCAACGCGCTCGACGCCAACGGCCTGCTGCGCACCGCGATTCGCTGCGACGATCCTGTGCTCTTTTTCGAGCACAAACGCCTGTATCGCGAAACGTGGGGACGCGCACCGTATCCTGGCCCCGATTACATGATCCCGTTTGGCAAGGCGAAGGTGGTGCGCGAAGGAAAGCACCTGACCGTGATCACCTACGGCGCTTTGGTTCCGCGCGCGCAGCAGGCTGCACAGCGTGCCGCCCGCGAACTGAACGTCGAGACGGAAGTCATCGATTTGCGTACGCTCAATCCTTACGATTGGGAAGCGATCGCAACTTCCGTCACCAAGACCAACAAGGTGATCATCGCGCACGAGGACATGCTGAGCTGGGGCTACGGCGCCGAAATCGCTGCACGCATTGGCGAAGAGCTGTTCGACTCACTGGACGCTCCGGTTCGCCGCGTTGGCGCGATGGACACGTTCGTGGCGTACCAGCCCAAGCTGGAAGATGCGATCCTGCCGCAGCCGGAAAACATCTACAAGGCCATTGCGGATCTGGCGAAGTACTGACGGCTTGAGAAGCCCGAAAAACCGGGTACCCCCTCCCCCCTCGAACGCGTAAGTGTTGAATACAAAGGTGTTAGCTTTTTCGCTTTTCGTAAGTGTATGAAAACAGGTCACTTGCCTTGAGACCTTTGCGTATGTGCCGGTAAGGATGAGGCTTACGGGCCAAACCTCAGGAGAGCTCTGTCTCGGGGTGCTCACCCGCCCTGGCGAAGTATTCATGGTTCGACGAAGGCGAGAAGCCGGGCCCCCTCCCCCCCTGAAATGCGTAAGTGTGGAATACAAAGGGGTTAGCTTTTTCGCTTTTCGTAAGTGTATGAAAACAGGTCACTTGTACGAGGAATTTGCCGCATGTGTAGGGAAGGATGAGGGTTACGGGCCAATCGGGACCCGAGGCTTCAGCAGCGGTGATCTCAAAGAGCAGCGGCGTGGGTGGCCTGGGCCGGGCGCAAATGAAAAAGCTCTGTTCGCGTTGAACAGAGCTTTCCAGTATCAAACGTAAGCGCACAGCGACATCGCGGGCAACGCGATTCGGTGACGCGCGGTTACGGAGGTAAGAACCCGCTGAATCCAAAAATGCGGCTTGCATGGGCCACTCATGAACGCGGCAGCCATCCACGCAGCTATTTCTTCAAGGCACCGAGAATTGCCTCCTGATTGCGCAAAATCGCTTTCTGGTTGGTGAGAATCGCGCTCAGCGCTTTCTGATTTTTTCTGATTCCGGTCTGATTTTTCACGATGGTCTTCTGGTTCGCCAGAATCGTCTTTTGGTTATTGAGGATCGTCTTCTGGTTGGTCACTACCTGATCCGCCATGGTGTGGTCACTCCTATGGATTTGTATTCTCAAGACAACGTCCGGCCATTGTTCATGATTGCGTCGCGGGACGCACCCGCCCGAGAGGGGAGATTTTTCTCCCCCCTGCGATGGAGGACAAGGAAGGGCCGCGCTTCCGCTGAGCGGCCCTTAGCTGCTTCTTACTGCCCCGGCCTGCTGAACACCACATAATGCGTGTCCGCGCCGCTTCCGGTAATTCCATAGCCATAGGCCGAGAAGCGCTTCGTGTCGGGCGGGTAGGGCCGGAGGGTCACATAGTCCCCAAACCGTCCCGTTCCGACTGTGCTGTTGGTGGTTGCGTAGACTACGTAATCGCCCCAGAAACCGACGACGTGGTTCTCGTAGTTGCCGCCGCCGCCCCACTCCAGAGACATGCCGATATCGTTATTCGCGTTCACCCCGAAAGCGGGATACGCGAACGCGTAATTCGGGTTCCAGATCTGCTGTTGTGAGATCAGGTTGAAGTTGTTGTTCACATCCAGAGCCACCCACTGGACCTGAGGTTGTGGGAAGTTCGACCCTCCGCAAGCGGTCCAGGCCAGCAGCAGCTCGTTCTGCTTCTGTTTGGCATCGCCCTTGCCAATGAGCCGGGTCGCGCCCAGGATTGCATTGCCAGGGAACGAGGTCAGCAGCTTGTTCAGCCAATCCTGCTTATCAGGCGTGGTTGAGCTGCAGCTAGATGACGAACCCGCGGGCTGGGGCCAACTCCCGATGTTCACGTCCGTCCACGAATAACTTCCACTCGATTCCGGCCACGCGAAGACGCGGATTTGGCTGTTGCTGTTCTGTCCAGCCCAGAACTCTTCGTCCTGCGCGTTCTGCGCCAGATGTCCGCCGTACGCCGAACCGCCTTTGGTGTAGTCGGTGTAATTGAAGTTGATGGTGCTGCCCGACTGGATCTGCGAGAGGGGAATCCGGACCACGTAGCGTCCGCCACTCACCACGTCCGCACTGAGATACACATTGTTATTGCCTAAGGATAGGTCGGGATAGTCGACCCATCCGGTGCCCGCGCCGATTTGCGCCGAGGTGATGTCCCAGTAGGTCCACGAGGTGCCGTTCGAGCTTTGCACGGTGGCCGGACTGGCCGCGGCAAGACGATAGCGGTTCTCACCGTTGGTTCCCTGCCAGTACTGCATGACCCAGATGAAGCGGTCGATGCTGGGCGCGTAGATCACAATCTGATCGCAGCAGAATCCGCCATCGACGTTGTTGGGGAAGATCGTGGTTGGCTGCAGTTGCGTGAAGTGCACGCCATCTTTCGACCACGACGCGTACGAGTTTGCAGTTTCAAACACGATGCCGCCCCCGCTCACCGCGCCGCTGGGCTCGTTGATGGTGTTGCCGCCGCTCAGGCCGAGACTGTTGTTCACTTCCATGTCGAATCCCGGCGGATCGCCTTTCGGCGCGGGCTGCACGCCGGATGAGGCCGATGGGGGATTCTTCAGGGGCCGGTTGGGTCCCGTCGGGACCGTCCATCCACGACCGCCCTCATTCACTTCTTTGGGGAAGTTCGGCGCCTGGAACGGGTAATGCGCTCCATTCGCGAGATTTGCCGGAGAGGAGCCGGTCTGCGATGCGGCCGAACCCGGCGCCGGAGGCACCTGCAGCGTCGCATCCGTGGCGAATTTAAAGTTATGCCCGTTCTCATCGAACGTGCCTTCCACATGAACTGTGTAGCTTGTGCCGGCCGCGAATGAGCCTGTAAATACCGCGCCCAGCACCGCGTTCCCATCTTTCGCAATGTTGCCAATCGTCGCCGGCAGGGCCGGACTCGACAATGTGCCACCGGAAACGGTAATTGCGGCCGCCTGCACGTTTCCGGCATCGACCTCGCCGGTGTTCCGCAGGTTGAGGGCCGTCGTCAACTCGGTGGGAGAATTCAGGCTGCCGCTCGCAGATCCGGCTTCGATCCGCGCTTTGGCGTGGTAGCACCCGCTCGCGACGAGCAGGAACAAAGTCGCGACTGCACACGGGAAGAAATGGGTTTTCATTCTCATGGGAGAGGTCTCCGTCGATCAGCACACCGAGCGAATTCCAGCGATTTGGTGGGTTGGGGGAAGGACTGCTGTCGCGCGCGGGGCGCGGCGAGGGGGCCAGCAGATAAAGAGAAACTTGGCGAGCAAAGTACTCCCGTGGCCGGGGAAAGATCAAGATAAATTTTCACGGAAATGTGGCCAGCGGCAGAAATCGCAGAAACCGCCGGGAATTCTTGCGTGCGCGCAGGCTGGACTTCACCGTTGCGCGACTATCGCATACCCTCACAGTGATGTCCCAAGTGCCTCACCTCACCCCCGAACGTGCAAAATGGCGCAGATGGTTCGACGCTGACACGTTCCCGCGCCTTCGGTGGGGCCTTGTCGTGCCGCTCGGCATTCTGACTCTTCTGCTGGTCACCGATACCCTCCACTGGCCGCTGGTTGGCGATGCCGCTCTGATGCACTACGGAGCCTTCCTGCTGGATCACGGCTTCGCTCCGTATCGCCAGATCATCGACATGAACATGCCTGGGTGCATGCTGGTGGACTGGACCGTCATCCACACACTCGGGCAGGGCGCGCTCGCGTGGCGGATCTTTGATTTCGCATTGATCGGAGTGGCTGCAGCCGCCATGGTCTCTATCGCCTGGCCGCAGGATCGCTTCGCCGGGATTTTCGCTGCGGTATTTTTCTTCACGCTCCACGTGCATGACGGTGTGGATCAGGCGGGGGAACGCGACCTGGTTCTCGCGGTGCTGATGCTTGTCGCATGCGCAGGTATCTTCGAAGCCGTGCGGCGCTCAGCGTGGATAGGCAGCGCGGTCTTCGGAGTCGCCTGCGGCGCGGGAATGTTGATCAAGCCGACCGCCGCCATCTGGATGACCGGGATGCTGGTGCTGGCAAACCTTGCTTTGCACCGGCGCGGGCGGGCGGGGGCTGGGCATTTGCTCGCTGCTTGCGCCGGATTTCTTGCGCCGCTTGCCGCTGCTTTTCTCTTTTTGGCGCGCGAGCATGCTGTGCACGCGTTCGTCGCCACTCTCACCGGATTGATGGTTTACCACGCCGGCGTGGATCGCTTCCCTCTTTCTTTTCTGGTCACCCATCTGCTGCCGGGGGCCCTTTGGCCCATTGTTTTTCTGTGGACGCTGCTGGCTTTCGACAACCAGCGGTGGCGGAGTTGGGAAGGCGCAGCGCTGCTGTTCTCCGTCCTCGTCGGCATCGCATCGTTCTGCGCGCAGGGCAAAGCATTCCCATACCACCGTTATCCGGAAGAAGTTTTCCTGATGCTGATCGTGGGGATCGACACCTCGCTCGCGCTGCGTTGCAAAGGGTGGCCGCGCATCGCCGGAGCCGCGTTGCTGCTGTATGCAACGTTCGTGCTGATGCCCTCGTGGATGTTGCGCGCCAGACATTACGACTGGCGGCACGACGATTTCACGCAGTCTTTGACGTCTGACCTGAACACCGTCGACACGCCCAGCCTCTCGCATCGCGTTCAGTGTCTCGACATGACTGCGGGCTGCCTCGGCGCGCTCTACAATCTGCGTCT
>DATHQV010000220.1:0-53608 GCA_035482355.1 Acidobacteriaceae bacterium
CAGCGTACCGCGATGCGGAGAGAATTCACTGGGATCACCCCGCTCAACACATCCACCCCCAGAGTAAGTCCACTGGATTGAATAGGCAGCCCGCACCGTGAGCTGGGAAAATGTTCTGGCAGGCTCAACTGCATTCTGTCATCCGCAGCCTGTCACCTGTGCGGTGATTGCAGAAACATCCGCTCTACATCCAGCCAATTCTCTACGCGCGGGTATCCAGTCACGCCCATGTTGTGCGGGGCGGTGAACAGAATTCCTTTTCCCTTGAACGTTTGAAAATGCCGCGGCTGATCGTCGATGAGGTAGTCGGCGCTCAGAATGCTCTTGTCTCCGCAGAACACGAAATGCCGGGGATCGAGAAAAGGGAAGTGGCGCAGCAGCCAGCGATATTTCGGGCCGAAGGAGTTGGGGAACTCCATGGCCGAGGTTGCAATGAAGATCTCGTAGCGTTCCGCCATGGCTCGCAGAACGCGCTGGCTATCTGCAATCACCGGCAGGTCTTCAAAGAAATCCTCGGAACGCAGATAGCCTTCGAGCCGCTCATGCCGGTCGATGGAAACGATGTCCCAAAGCCACTTGCCCTGCAGATCGGCTTTGGTGACGGCTTCGCCGTGATCGCGGTTGTAGCGCAAAAGATGCTCAGCCAGTGTGTCGGCCAGCACCTCGTCCATGTCAATGGCAATGCGTGTCATGGCAGGTAATCTTGCGCACTTGCAAACTCGCTGATTTGCTAACCCGCTGACTATCTAGTCCACGCCCGCTTCGGGAACTTTCTTCCCGCGTTTGGGCTTTTCGGGCACAGGAACGGGCTGCGGTTCGCGTGACGCGTCGTAGTAGAGCAGGCGTCCGCACGATTCGCAGGTGTGAACCTCGCCGCCGCTCCGGATCTGGTTCCACATTTGGGGCCGGACGTACATCTGGCACCCCATGCAGCGCTGTCCCTGGGCGTAAGCCACGGCGGTGCCGCGCGTCGAAACGCGGTCGTAAATCCGCAGCAGCTCTTCTGAAACCAGGGCGCGCTCGGCGGCGCGGCTCTTCGTCAGCTTATCGAGATGTTTTTTCTGCTCGGTGGAGGCGGCGCGGGCGTCTTCCTTCTCAATTTCGACAGCTTTGGTGTTGTCCGCCAGTTGGGCTTCGGCCGCCTTGCGCTGCTGCGCCAGTTGCTCGGTGCGCTCCATGCTCTCCAGCTCGCGGTCCTCGATCGTCTTGATTTCCGCTTCGGCGAACTCAATTTCGTGCTGGAAGGCGCGGTATTCCTCGTTTGTCTTCACGTTCGACATCTGGGTGCGGAGTTTGGCGATCTTTTGTTGCTGGTCTTTCAGATCGCTTTCCAGACGCCGCCGCATCGCTTCTTCGTCTTTCTGGGTTTTCGTCGCCAGGTCCACGGCGGCCTTCTCGGCAGCGAGGCGGGTTTCGAGGAGAGCGAGGTGTTTAGGCAGCGCGGCGATCTCCGCCCGAAGCTGCGAGGTCTCTTGATCGATGGTTTGCAGGCGGATTAGCGCCTCAAGTTCAACATGCATAGGCGGAAATTCGAGGATACCACCCTGGGGAGAAGAGAGTCGCCGCGGAGAGTGACTGGATTACCGCTTCCTTTCATTAGTTTTTCCGAATCCAAATAGATGTATATACATCTATTTTCTATGAACCGATCATCCATCCCGGCCCTTCCCTGCATGTGCGCGAACCTCCGCCGCGCAGCGCGGGCTCTCACCCAACTCTACGACGAGGCGCTGCGACCCACCGGACTCCGAGCCACGCAGTTCACCGTGCTGCAAGCGCTCTCGCTCACCAGAGAAGTCTCGCAACGGAGGCTCGGTGAAATCCTGGCGATGGACTCGACTACCCTCACCCGAACACTCGACATTCTCATCCGCCACGGCTGGGTGGCAAAACGACCCGGCAAAGACCGGCGCGAACGACGCCTCCTTCTCGCCAAACCCGGCGAAATTCGGTTTGAGAGTGCCCTTCCTTATTGGCAAAAAGTGCAGGCAACGGTGCGCGCTCAGCTTGGAAACGAACGCTGGGACGCCTTCGAGAGCCTGACCAACGAAGTGACCTTCGCGGTCACAGATTGAGCGAGCAGTGTCATGACGAAATATGCAAAGTTGACCTCCGGTCTCATCCTGGCGTGGTTTCTCTTCTCCGTCGCCGCATCGGCGCGTCATGTGTACGTCAACGCGCCGAACAGTCCGCCCATTGCCATCGGGCTCGCTGCGTCGATCCCGATCGCTCTGTTTCTGTTGTGGTTCGGCGCATCGGCCCAATTCCGCCAATTCACGAAATCCTTGTCGCCCCGCGTTCTCACTTTGGTGCATTCGTGGAGAATCGGTGGGTTTGTGTTTCTCATTCTTTATGCGCGCCACGCTCTGCCGGGACTGTTCGCGTTACCGGCGGGCCTGGGCGATATGTTGATCGGAGCAACCGCTTCAACCGTTGCTGTCAGGTGGGCCAAACCCGAAGGGCGAAATTTCTTTATCGCCTGGCAGGTGCTGGGCATCGCGGATCTGGTGATCGCCGTCGGCATGGGGACGCTGTCCGGATTCATCCAGCCACAGGGCGTTTCCACCGGCGCGATGACCGTGCTTCCCCTCAGTCTCATTCCCACTTTCGCCGTGCCGCTTCTCCTCATCCTGCACATCGTCTGCATCGCCAGCGCCAGGGAGTGGACGGTTCGGAAAACCTCAGTCAGTGTGCAGAATCTTCAAAGCCCTGCCGCATAATCGAGGTGGAAAGCGGCTTTCTCCAGAAGGCCGCTTTCCTGAATTCCTGTATCGACCTGGCCACACCTATAATTCAGTGCATGCGGCCATGGGCCACGATCCTCATCTTCCTCGCCATCGGTGCGAGTGGCGCCGCGCAGGACGTGGCGCCGTCTGCTGCGTCTGCACCCCTTTTGGTGATCGCGAAACTTCCACCACCTGTTTATCCGGCTATTGCCCGCGCGGCGCGAGTCACCGGAGATGTGAGTTTGACCTTAACGCTGCGGCGCGATGGCACCATTGACGCAGTGCACGCTATTTCCGGGCCGCCGATGCTGCGGGATTACGCCGAAGAACTGGCGAGGCAAACCCTGTTCGAATGTAGAAACTGCTTGGCGGAGCCAACGTCGCTTCCGCTTACCGTTCGGTACGCCATGGACGCTGCAGTCGCCAGCTACCACGATCCTTCGTATCCGCGAGTGGCGCAATTGAATGGCGTCATCATCATCGTGACTGACCAGCCTGTCATGATTTCGGATCCTGCCATCGATCGCACCCGTGTCCGCTCCTGGAAGTGCCTCTACCTCTGGAGATGTGGCTGGCGCGAGGAATAGTGGATGGAGCTGAGACTCCTGATCATCGTTAACTCCTTCACCCTGTGCGGTTAACTTCGCCCTTTCAGGCCAGTCCGTCGAAATTCGTGCATCTTCCTGCCAGGCTGTATTCTCAAACCACTTATCGATGCCCCCAGACACCGACGCAGGTTGGAAACCAAAACATAATCCCTGGGCTGTGGCGCTTACCGTCACGCTGGCCACCTTCATGGAGGTGCTCGACACCTCCATTGCCAACGTGGCTCTGCCGCATATTGCCGGGTCGCTGGGCGCGTCGCAGGACGAAGTCACCTGGGTCCTGACTTCCTACCTGGTTTCGAACGCCGTCATCCTGCCGGCCAGCGCCTATCTGGTCTCGTTCATTGGCCGCAAGCGCTTCTACATGATCTGCGTAGCGCTCTTTGGCATCAGTTCGATGCTCTGCGGCCTCGCGCCTTCGCTGCCGCTGCTGATCATATTCCGGGTGATTCAGGGAGCGGGCGGCGGCGGACTCCAGCCCAGCGAACAGGCCATCCTCGCCGACACGTTTCCACCAAAGAAGCGCGGCCAGGCCTTTGCCGTCTATGGGATGGCGGTCGTCCTCGCCCCAGCCATCGGGCCAACCCTTGGCGGCTGGATTACCGACAACTACGACTGGCGCTGGATTTTCTTCATCAACGTTCCTATCGCCATCCTGTCGCTCTTCCTCACGTCGCGGCTGGTGGAAGACCCGCCGCACATCCAGAAAGAAGTGGCAGAAAGCCGCAAACGGGGCCTCAATCTCGACTACATGGGCTTCGGCTTGCTCGCCATCGGCTTCGGGTCCCTTCAATTTGTTTTGGATAAGGGCCAGGAGGACGACTGGTTCGGGTCGCATCTCATCACCACGTTCTTCATCATGTGCGCGACCGCTCTCGTGGTGCTGATCGCCTGGGAGATTGCGCAGATCAAGCGCGGCCACCGGCCCATCCTCGACCTGACCATGTTCCGGCAGCGCACCTTCACGCTGTCGTTCGTGCTCATGTTCGTGCTCGGGTTTACCCTGTTTGGAACGACCGTCCTCATCCCTCTCTTCGTCCAGCAAATGATGGGCTATACCGCGGAGCAGGCGGGCCTGGTCATTTCTCCCGGCGGCCTCGCCATTCTGTTTCTCATGCCCATGGTCGGCTTCCTCGTCAGCCGCGTAGACGCACGCTACCTGATCGCGTTTGGGTTCATGATTCTTTCGGCGGCGCTGGCTGCTCTCCACACCATCGACGTGCAGGCCAGCTACAGTTACATCGCGTGGATGCGCATTTTCCAGGCGTCGGGGCTGGCATTCCTGTTCGTTCCCATCAATACGCTCTCGTATACCGACGTTCCCCGGAACAAAAACAACGATGTTTCGGGGCTCATGAATCTGGCGCGCAACATTGGCGGCAGCTGCGGAACCTCGTTCTTTGTGACACTTCTGGCTCGCCGTGCCCAGTTTCACCAGGACCGCCTGGTCATGCATCTTTACAACTCCAGCAATGCACTCCAAAACAGCCGCAATGGCCTGATGGGGTATTTCCAGCACGGTGGACGACAATCGCTGCCGGGCGCGCGGGCTATGGCGCAGGGCACCGTCTACCAGCAACTGCTACAGCAGAGCACGCAACTGGCGTATTTGGATGTGATTGCCGCGCTGGCCATTGGCGCGGCGTGCATGATCCCGCTCGCCTTCTTCATGAAAAAGAGCAAGGGCGGCCCGGCCGCGGCCCATTGATGCGCCCGATTCACCCTGCAGCCGTGCTGGCGATAGAATTCTCTTTCACCATGGACCACCCGGTTTCCCCAACTCCATGCCGGGCGAGTCTGGAGTCTCATTTTGATTTGCAGGACCTTCCGCACGTTTGGCCCGCTTGTTCTTTCTGCTCTGGTTGCAGCTTTTCTCGCCCAGCCGCTCGCCGCCCAGTCGAATCATCCGTGGACGGTCGCGGAAATCTTCGGTCGCAACGGCAGTGCCACCGGCAATCCGCCCGAAGGTATGAGCTGGTCGCCAGACGGCAAGCGCGCTACCTGGATCGATGATGACAACAACCTGATGCAGATTGAGGCCCCTGACGGCTCACCCAAAAAGCTGATTCCCGGGGCGAAGATCGGGTCCCTGCTCGATGCCAACATCTCCGAGCAGGACCGCGACCATCGCGGCCGCTATGACGAGCCTGACTACATCTGGGCGCCCGATTCCAACCACCTGCTCTTCGACACCAACGGCGAGCTCTGGCTCTACGATCTGAAATCCGTGACCGGCGTGCAAATCGGCAACACCGGCATGCAGAGCGGTGACGACCCCAAGTTTTCTCCCAGTGGCCAGTACATTTCGTGGCTCCGCGACCATAATTTATTTGTTCAGCGCACCGACGGCTCGCTGCCGCCCTTGCCGCTCACCACCACTCACGACGACACGACTCTGAACGGTGGAGTGGACTGGGTTTACCTCGAAGAGCTCAACGTGCGCAGCAATTATTTCTGGTCGCCAGATTCGAA
The DNA here is from genome assembly GCA_035482355.1 of Acidobacteriaceae bacterium. Lineage (GTDB taxonomy): Bacteria > Acidobacteriota > Terriglobia > Terriglobales > Acidobacteriaceae > Palsa-343. The sequence goes on from DATHQV010000220.1 coordinate 5,804, forward strand.
GCAGCTGGCGTACGTACAGATGAACGAGGCTGCGGTCCCGCAGTATCCGCTCGTCGACTTCATTCCCGTGCACGCCGTCGTCAATAACCAGCGCTATCCGCAGCCTGGAGATCTCAATCCGGTCGTACGCGTGGGCGTGGTCGGCGTCAGCGGGGGCGCCACGCGCTGGCTCAAAATCCCGCTCGACCCCGGCAACGATTACATTCCGCGCCTCGGCTGGGTCAATTCCCACATCGTGTGGGTGCAGACCCTCTCGCGCAATCACCAGCACGAGAGTCTCTGGTTCGCCGACGTGCACACCGGCGAGGTGAAGCTGGTGCTGGCGCAGACCGAGCCAAAATACTTCAACACCACCTACGACGTCACCTTCGTCGGCGATCATCAGTTCCTTATTCTTAGCTGGCGCGACGGTTTCACGCACATGTATCGCTACACGTTCGATCCGGCGAACCCGCTGGGCGCTGAGGCGAAGCTCCAGAACCAACTGGAGAGCGGGCACTACGAAGTAGAAACGGTGAAAGCCGTCGACGCCAACACTCAGACGGTTTGGTATTTGTCGAACCAGGGCAACCCGCGCCAGCAGCAGGTTTGGGCGGTTCAGCTGGACGGCAGCAACCGGCGGCAGATCACGCACGAAGACGGCTTTCACGATCCTGATTTTTCCCCTCAGACGGGCGCGTTCATCGACACCTGGTCTTCCGATTTGACGCCGCCCACCGTCGCGACCTGTTCGCCCGCAGGTAACTGCCGGACATTCTGGCACTCGAGGCCGCTGGAAGGGCACAAGCTCATCGCGCCGGAGCTCCTAGAATTCAAAGCCGCCGACGATGCCACCACGCTCTATGGCGAATTATTTCTTCCGCCTGGCAAGACGGCTGCGCACAGCGTCCCGCTCATCGTGAATCCCTACGGCGGACCCGATGTCGACTCCGACACCGATGCGTGGCAGGACCAAATTCTCTTCTTCGATCAACTGCTTGCCGAGCACGGATTCGCCGTCCTCCATGTCGACAATCGCGGCATGGGTGGACGCGGGCGCGACTTCGAGCAGGTCTGTTATCACAACTTCGGCCCGCCCCAGTTCGCCGACCAGATGGCGTCCGTTGATCAGGTCCTGCGCAGCCATTCCGAACTCGATCCACACCGCCTCGGGTGGTGGGGATGGAGTTGGGGCGGCAGCTTTACGCTCTTCGCGCTCTCGCATAGTGACAGCTTCACCGCCGGCGTGGCCGTCGCACCTGTCACTGACTGGCGCGATTATGATTCCATCTACACCGAGCGCTACATGGGCCTGCCCTCCGACGATGCGCAGAATTACCACGACGATTCCGACGTGACCAGTGCGGCGAATCTGCGTGGGCATCTGCTGCTCATGCACGGCACCGGCGACGATAACGTCCACATCGAAGGCGACATGCAGTACATCGAGCAGCTCATCAAGGCGCACATTCCCTACGACTACAACGTCTTCCCGCGCAAGACGCACTCCATCGCCGGCGGGGACGACCGCACCATTCTGTTCAGCAAAATTGTGGAGCATTTTGAACGGTATTTGATGGCGCCTGTGGTGGACGAGAAGGGCTCTCCGGAGCGGAAGCACGAATAAGATGGCGCAGCATCCCTCTGAACGCCCCGACTCCAACGATCTGGTCCGCGGCCGCACCACGGTCGGAGACTTCGAGCTCACTATCCTCAGCGATGGATGGTATCTCCTCGATGGCGGCGCGATGTTCGGCGTGGTGCCCAAGCCGCTGTGGGAGAAGCGCGCCCGGGCCGACGAGCATAACCGAATCCTGCTCGGACTCAACACGGTCATCGTGCGGACAGGCCAGCACACCGTCGCCATTGAGACGGGCATCGGCAACAAACTCAGCTCCAAGCTTCGTGAAATCTACGGCGCAAAGGAGCAATTGCCGCGCGCCTTCGAGGCTGCTGGTATTCGTCCGGAAGAAGTCGACATCGTCATCAATTCGCATCTGCACTTCGACCATTGTGGCTGGAACACGACGAAAGCGCCCGACGGACGCGTCGTCCCGACGTTCCCGAACGCGCGCTACTTCGCGCATCGCGGCGAGGTGGAGCACGGGCATCTCCAACTGGAGCGCGACGCCATCAGCTATATCAGCGACAACTACGATCCCCTCGCCGGCTCCGGCCAAATGACGTTGCTCGACACGCGGCCCGGCGAAGAGACGCCGATTGTGCCCGGCATCTCGGTTGAATCGTTCCCGGGGCACACGGCGCAGCTGCTCGGCGTCCATATTGAGTCGGGTGGACGGCACGCCTGTTACATCTCCGACCTCATCCCCACGAGCGCCCATCTCGATCCGACGTGGGTGATGGGCTACGATCTGGACCCCGTCACCTGCATCGAGCAGCGCAAGCGGTTTCTTGCGCGGGCGATCCCCGAGCAGTGGCTCGTCCTCTTCACGCACGACCATCACCGGCCGTTCGGATTTGTGGGGTTGAACGAAAGAGGCAAACCGGGGATCCTCGATCAGAAACCCCGGTGACGGCCAGCCACGAGGAGGCATCCGTGATCGCTGCGAACAAAACTCAGGAGCGCATCCGTCGGCTGTCGGCCGCGTGCCTCGCCCTGCCCGGCGCAACCCGCACCAATCAGGGGGATCATGCCTCCTTCCGCGTCGCCGGTCGCGTCTTTGCCTATCTGCTGAACAATCATCACGGTGACGGCATTCTCGGGGTTTGCTGCAAGGTTCTCCCCGGCGACAACCTCCGGCTCATTGAGACAAATCCCGATAAGTTCTATTTCCCGGCCTACATCGGTCCTCGCGGTTGGGTCGGCCTTCGTCTTGACCTGCGTACCGTGGACTGGGCCGAAGCGAGAGATCTGCTGCACGGAAGCCATCTGCTCGCTGCGCCAAAGAAGGCCCCGCGCAGACGGAGTTCCTAAACGCCTTTCGCCCCCAAGAAGATGCCAGAATCCGGCGTGGGGTGCCGATGGCGGTCGCCGCTATAATGCCCGCATGGTCACGCCTCAGGCTGGAATCTTCGCGCTCGGGACGTCTTCGCATGCGTACCTGGAGTTCGACCTTGTGGATGCGAAGAAATGGTCCGACTTCGCGTCCGCCATCGCGGCCATCCGCGAACCACGCACGACCACGGGAGGCGTGAACTTCGTCATCGGCTTCCGGCCGGAACTCTGGTGCGAGATGGTTCCCGAGGACGCTCCGCCCAGCGTCGCAGGCTTCAACCAGCCCATCCAGGGCAAAGAAGGATTTGTGATGCCGGCCACGCAGCACGATGCGCTGGTATGGCTCTCCGGCAGCGCCTACGACGTGCTCTTCGATATGGCACGCTCCGTGATCGGCGACCTTGCCGGGCATGCGTCGCTCGCCGATGAAATCTCGAGCTGGGCCTACCGGCACGATCGCGATCTGACGGGCTTCATCGATGGTTCTGAAAATCCCACGCTGCTCGAGGCTCCCAACGCCGCGCTCTTCCCTGAGGGAGTTCCAGGTGCCGCTGGCTCCGTCCTCCTGCTACAGAAGTGGAAGCACAATGTAACGGAGTGGGAAGCGCTGCCCGTCGAACAGCAGGAACGCATCATGGGCCGCACCAAACCCGACAGCATCGAGATGGAGAACAAGCCCGAGGACTCGCACGTTGCGCGCACCGATCAGGACGAGTTTGGCCACATCTTTCGCCGCAACATGCCCTGGGGAAATGTCGAAGACCACGGCACGGTTTTCGTGGGATTCAGCGCCGAGCAGAAGCGCCTGTCACGCATGCTCGAAAGCATGGCGGGCCTGGTCAACGGCACACGCGACGCGCTGACCCGGTACACCCAACCCCTCACCGGCGCGTACTACTTCGTGCCCTGCGTCGAAAGCCTGCTACGCCTGCGGTAGAACGCCCATGCCAACATCATTGGCTACGAGCATCCCGCCGCTTTATATCAGCTCGGGTCGAAGCTGCGCGGCCTCGGTCGTAATCGTCACCGATCCCGACTGCAGATGCGGCCCCTCCTTCGAGGACGACGCCTCGATCGTAATCTGCCCCGGCGTTTTGCTTGCCTGCACGATGACCTGCGCGAGTCCGTTGAACAGGCTGCGGCGCGGCTCCTTATCGGATTCCTGGCAGTTGGGATCGCCGTTGCCTACGCCGATGATCGCGCCCGGCCCGGTGATTTTGAATTCGATCAGATCGTCCGCCGTCGGCACCAGCCGTCCCGCAGAGTCCAGCGCCTCCACCTTGAAAAGGGCAAGATCCTCTCCGTCTGCCTGGATGGTCGAGCGATCCGCGGTTACCCGGATCGTCGCCGCCGCGCCGGTGGTTTCACGCTTCTCCGTCAGCACCACCTTGCCGTCTTTGCTGCCGCGCGCTTCAATGGCTCCGGGTTCGTACTTCACTTTCCACTCCACGTGCGAAAGGTGCGGCACCTTTTTCGCGCCGGCACTCACGCCGTTCACGAGTAGTTCCACTTCGTCGAGGTTGGAGTAGACCCATACTGAGATCTCATCGCCTTCGCGGCCTTCCCAGTTCCAATGCGGAAAGACGTGCAGCGACGGCTCCTTGCCCCACCACGCCTTGTAGTAGAAGAAGTAGTCTTTGGGAAAGCCGCACATATCGACGATTCCGAACTGCGAGTTGATGGAGGGCCATCCATAGGGCGTGGGCTCGCCGCGATAGTCAAAGCCCGTCCACGCAAACCCGCCTGCCTCCCACTCGCGTGAGCCATAGAGCGTCCACCACGCTTCCGGCGACTCGCCCCACGGCACGACGCCATCGTAGGAGCTAACCCAGTTGCGCAGCTTGTCCGTAACGTAGATTCCGCGCGTAGCAATCGCGCTCGAAGTCTCCGATCCATACACCGCCCGCTTGGGAAATTTGGCGTGGAACTTGTCAGGCGCGTCGAGCCGGTAATTGAACCCGATGATGTCGAGCGAATCGCTCACACCCTGCAGGTTGTCGCCGTTTACGGCCGCCGAGACCACACGCGTCGGATCCAATTCGTGGCAGCGCCGGACCATGTCGTCGCCAATCAGGACGCCCTGCTTTGCCATCGGCCCCTGTAGCTGCCACTCCTCGTTCCCGATGGACCAGAGAATGATCGAAGGCGAGTTGCGGTAGCGTTTCACCATCGCTTCCAGTTGGGCCATGCCCTCGGGGTTTGAGCTCATCTGTCGCGTCTCGCACATCATCATCATGCCCATCCGGTCGCAGGCTTCGACCCACTCCGGTGTCGGCATGTTGTGCGAGGTGCGCACCGCGTTGCAGCCCATTCCCTGGAGCACGCCGATGCGGAAATACTGGAGCCGGTCCGGCACGGCCGCGCCCACGCCGGCGTGATCCTGGTGGTTGCAGGTGCCCTGAATTTTCAGCGGCTGGCCGTTCAGGAAGAATCCGTGGTCCGCATCGAAATGAGCTGTGCGGATGCCGAAGTCCACGCGCTCGGCATCGCGTGATTTGCCGTCTGTCTCCAGCGTCACCACCGCGGAGTAGAGATGCGGCGTTTCCGTCGACCACAACGCTGGATGCGGAACCCGCGCCGTCATTGTGAACGTCGCGCTGCCGTCCGGCGCCACCGTTTGGGCGGGTGCCTCGGCGGTCGCGACCGTCTTGCCGTCGGCGTCGACAATCTGCCATTTCACCTTGCCGGATTCCTGCGCCTTCCCGCTGTTCGCGACTACGGTTCCCAGTTCGAGGGTTGCCGCGCCGTTCTCCGCGTGCGAGCGGACGTAGCTCTCCCACTGCGCCAGATGCAGCTTGTCCTGCTTAACCAGCCAGACGTGCCGGTAGATACCGGCGCCCTCGTAGAACCATCCGTCGCCAAAGCTCGCGTCGAGGCGCACCACCAGATAGTTCTTTCCGCCGTAGTTGGCAAAGTCTGAAATATCAAAGGTGAAGGGCGCGTAACCGTTATCATTTCGGCCGATAAAACAGCCGTTCAGGAACACCAGAGCGCTGCGGAACGCGCCGTCGAACTGCAGGCTGATGCGACGGCCCCCGTCGCTTGCCGGAAGATCGAAGCTGCGGCGATACCAACCGACGCTGGTCTCAGGATATTTGCGTCCCAGCGGCTTGTATCCGTGCGACTTCAGATCATCGTCCCACACAAACGGCAGTTCCACGCCCCAGTCGTGCGGAAGGTTCAGCGATCGCCAGCCTGAGTCGTCGAAACCCGCCTTCGCAAATTTGAAATCGCCGGTCTTCGCGAAGTCCCCCTGATCCTTGCCGAAATCCAGATCCTTCGCCGGATCGTCCGCATTCCCCAGTCTGAACTTCCACCCGAAATCCGCCAACAGTTTTTCCCGGGGCGCGATCGCCGGCACCGCGGCATCGTCTGCTGCTGCCTGCAGCATGGCCTGCGCGCGTGCCAAACCGCTCCTCGAAAACAACGCGGCTCCCGAAACTCCCAATCCTGCAACCAGAACATCGCGACGAGTCATTTTCGGCATGGAACGCTCCTTGGGTGAAATCATCTGAGAAAGCTGACCTCCGAACTGACGGCGACCCACAGCCTTCCCCGGTCAACCGCTGTAGGATACCAATCCGCCGACCGCTGCTGCTTCGACCAGCGCAATGCGGTCACGAGCCATGATCTAACCGATGAAACAGCCGAGCCGGACGCCAACTTTCAGGACGAGGGGCGGATAAGCTGAAATGTCGCTGATTTGACCAAATTTGCCTCCAGACTCAGGAATAAGGATTGCCTGGAACCTTTTGAGGATATGTACCGTATCCAACTGCCATGAAGACGAAACTGACCCTGGCCATCGCCGGTTTGGCGATGCTTATCTCGCTGCCCGCCCTCGCGCAGGATTCCGATCACTCCTGGTCAAAGACGTATCCGGTGACCGGCAAGCCCACGCTGAACCTCGTAACCTCGGATGCAAACGTTGCGTTCCATCCCTGCGGGGAATGCCACGAAATCCGGATTCACGTCGACGTGGTGGGGCGCAAGCTGGGCGACTATCGCCTGGAGGAAGGCCAAAGCGGCGATCAGGTTCATTTCGTTTTCAAGGAGCTGCCTCATAACGGCGTGCACATCGTTTGGCATCGGGAGCAAACCCAGGTGACTGTCGATACTCCGGCACAACTCTCGCTGGAGGCCAAAACCTCTGACGGCAATGTAACCCTCAGCGGGCTGCAGGGCGAACTGGGTCTGACTACAGGCGATGGAGACCTGACTCTTGACCATGTCTCCGGTGATGTGCGCATCAAGTCCGGAGACGGCCATGTGAAGATCACCGACGCTCAGGGCGCACTTGATGCCCGTAACAGCGACGGCAGCCTAACGGTCGATGGCATCTTCCACGCCCTCGCGCTGCACACCAGCGACGGCACGCTGGACCTGAATCTACGCCAGGGAACCAAGCTCACCGAGGCGTCAAGCATTCAGTCATCCGATGGTTCGGTGACCATTCACGTTCCCCAGACTTTCGCCGCCGATCTCGATGTCCGGACCAGTGATGGCCATGTGGACTGCACTTTACCGCTCACCATCGAACACTTCCAGTCCAGTGGCGGGGACGGGCACGCGTTGCACGGAAAGCTGAATGGCGGGGGCACGCCATTGACCATCCACACCAGCGACGGCAACGTGAAAATCGCGCAGCTCTAGCCTGGACTGACGGTCGGTCGATGCCCCAGAAAGCTCTTTTTCCGGCCTTCCGGGGCTTTTGTCAATTTCTCTGTCTTGAAAAACGGTATCTTCCACCGGCGCATGGAATCTAACCATCGGGAGGATTAACCCGTGCGAACCGCATTTTCAAATCTTTCCGTTGTGTTCGTCGCGCTCGCATTGGCCGTTTGGAGCCAGAACGCCGTCGGCCAGAATGCCCCCAGTCAGAGCCCCTCGAGTCAGAACAGCCAAACCCAGGCTGCGCCGCAGCGTGCCGACTCGTCGCACCCGGCGACTGCACAGGAGCCTCATCCAACCAGCCCCGGCGGAGACGTCGGTCATGGCGCCGGAGACATCGGCAAGGGGACGGCCAAGGGCGCTGGAGCGGCAGGCAAGGGAGTTGGGAAAGGTGCCGGTGACCTCGTTACACTGCACCCAGTGAAAGCCGCCGGCAATCTCGGCAAAGGCGGTGCCGAAGCAGGCAAGGATATTGGCGTTGGCGCCGGCAAGGGCACTGGAAAAATTGCCAAGGGCACAGGCCGGGGTATTGGCAAAATATTCCACCATCACCACGAGAAGAAGGCGGCCCCGGATCAATGAACGAGTTGGGCTGAAGTATCCAGTTTCGAAAACACGCGAGCTTCCATTGCAGCGATTGGTTCTAAATCGACGGTTCGCAGCTCTATGCACAGTTGCGGTCTGGTGCTTTGCAACTCCCTGGCTAAGGTCACAAACTCCGGATCTTCAGCTCCCGGTAGATCTTTCGATGAGCCAGCAGCAAACCGCGCCCCCGAATACTTCCACTCCAGCGGCTGGCCAGACTGCGCCTCAGCCTTCACCCTCGCAGAATTCCAATCCATCTCAGCAGCAGACAACCGATGAACAACTGAAGCAGCAGGAGAAGCAGCGGGTTTTGGGGGTGATGGCGGCCTTCAACACGACCACAAACCGCGATGCCGCGCCCCTGAGCACCAGCCAGAAATATCAACTGTTTTTCAAGAGCGCGACCGATCCGTGGGCCTACCTTCTCTCCGCTGCCGGCGCCGGCATCGACCAGGCCGACAACAGCTTTCCTGAGTATGGACAGGGAGTGGAAGGTTATTCCAAGCGATTTGGCGCGAACTATGCTGACTATTTCACCGGCAACTTCTTCGGAAACGCAGTATTGACGAGCCTGTTTCACGAAGACCCGCGCTATTTTCAGAAAGGCACGGGCAGCTATCCCGGTCGCGTTCTTTGGGCGGCCAGCGGAACCGTGTGGTGCAGACGGGACCGCGGGACGTGGGGACCAAACTATGCAAATGTGCTCGGAAATCTCATCGGTGCAAGCATTTCCAACACCTACTATCCCGCGCCGAACCGTACGGTGGCGGGAACCATTGAACGCGGGTTCACTGTAACAGCGCAGGGAATTATCGGCTCCGAGGTGATCGAATTCTGGCCGGACATCGTGCGGCGCCACAATCGAAAGCTCGCCGAAAAGCAGGCTCGGCAAGCAGCCCAGAAGGATGGGAACGGCAGTTCGTCAGGGCCCAATCCTAACTGACTTCCTTCGAACGACCTGGCGACAAAAGCCCAGGATGACCCCTTCACGGCACTGCCTGAATCAATCGGGACCGCATCGGTAGTGACCTGTTCTCTATCGCCCGCGGCCGCATCATCCCCTTTTTTCTAAAACAGCCGAAAACAAGTCACAGGCCCAAAAAACCATCCCTGTTTTTTCAAACGGCCACTCTCTGGCTCACAATAGTACCAATGGCGACAACGACGACCCTCAACCTGCTCACTCTCGCAGCTTTCAGAGAAGCCCAGGCGCGCATTCGCGGTGTGGCTGCGCGAACGCCTCTGGTTCGGCTGACCGTTTCAGGCCTCGACGCCGATGTCTATGTGAAGGCCGAAGGACTCCAACCGATCGGCAGCTTTAAGCTTCGCGGCGCTTACAACAGAATTTCCCAGCTCACGCCGGAGCAGCGCGCCCGCGGCGTCATCACCTATTCCAGCGGCAACCACGCCCAGGGCGTAGCCTATGCCGCCCGAGTGGTCGGAGCGAAAGCCGTGATCGTGATGCCGTCCAATTCCCCGGAAGTGAAGAAGCGCGCCACCGCGGCACTGGGCGCGGAGATCGTCGAAGTTGGACCAGCCAGCTCCGACCGCAAGATCAAGGCGGAAGAGCTGGAAGCGGCGCACGGCTACATCATGATTCCGCCCTACGACGACGAGCAGATCATCGCTGGCCAGGGAACCTGCGGCCTCGAAATTGTTGAAGACCTCCCGGACGTCGACCTGGTGCTGGCGCCGGTCAGCGGCGGCGGCCTGTTAAGCGGCATCGCCACAGCTCTTAAGCTCTCCAGCGGCACTGTCCGCGTTATTGGCGTGGAGCCGGAGTTGGCCGGCGACGCTCAGGAAAGCTTCCGCAGCGGCCAACTGGTGACGTGGCCGGCGGAAAAAACGACGCGTACCATGTGCGACGGTCTGCGGACGCAGAGCCTGGGCGAACGGAACTTCGAGCATATCCGCGCCTTCGTCGACGACATCATCACCGTCACGGAAGGAGAGATTCGCAAGGCGATGCGAACGCTGCTTTATGGCGCGCGCCTGACGCCCGAACCCAGCGGTGCGGCTTCGGCGGCAGGCATTCTCTTTCATGCAGACCAGCTCCGCCCGTTCCGCAAAGTCGTGGTGGTGATGAGCGGCGGAAACGTGGAACCGGGCGTTCTGAAGTCGGTTCTGGCGGAAGAAGGCAGGCCATAAGGCGAATCCTATGAGACGAATCAGCTCGTTTTCGCGTCATACCCTCGTCATGCGCGTCCTTCCGATTACGTCCGTTTCGCTCTTGCTCGCTTTGTCCGTCCCAACGCAGGGTCAAAAGCCGTTGCCCAAGGTCCAAATGCCGAAAAACGGCACTCTCGCCACCATCGTTCGCGAGGCCGAACTTTACTCCAATGCTGACGAATCGTCGGACCGCACCGCGCAAATCCTGCCGGGCCGCGAGCTGGTCGTGGTGGAGCGCAACGGGAAGTGGCTGCGCGTTTTCGCCAACACCGACGCGCCTGACACACGCGAGGCCGACCGGCCAGTCTTTGGCGGCGAGGCCGAGGCTCAGCCGATTTCAGGCTGGATCCTTGACAAGGGGGTTGTGGACATCAACACAGCGCATGGCGACCTGATCCTGTTCGGCGCAGCGGATGCCGCCGAGCAAGCCGCTGCCGTGCCCGATCCGCCTCCGCATCTTGCCGAAGAAGCGCGGCTGCTCTACCGGCGCGTGGTCATGATGTATCCGCAATCGCCGTGGACTCCGGAAGCCATGTACCGCGCCGCTGACATTCGCTGGCAGATCCAGAAAGCCGATGCGGCCTCGCTTCCTTCCGCGCATGAGAAGCAGAACTACCTCCGCGAACAAATGGACGAAGACGAGATGAAGTCCGTGATGAAGTACTTCCCGCGCACCAAATGGGCGGACCTGGCGGCCTTCGACCTGATCGAGAACAAGCTGTGCGGCGACTGGCAGGGGGCAGAGAAGTGTCCGGAGCAGGAGACCGGCTACTACCTGAAATACGTTGATGAGCATCCGGATTCGCCGGAAGCCGCGGAAGCCCTGTACGACGCTGCGTGGCGCGAGGCCGCGGCCGGCGATATGTGGCAGGCGGATGGCGACGGGAAGCGCGCCGACCAGGATCGTAATTACGCAAAAGGCGTGGTGACGCGCATGGAGCAGAAATATCCTGACTCGGCGTTCACCTCGCGGGCCGCCAGTATGATGTTCAAAGTAGATCAGGGCATCGCCGTCTACGGCAGCAGCCGCGAATAACCTGGTACTTCGTTCAAACCGCGCGCGGGGGAGGGAGTTTGAGCGACTACTGGATCTCAGTCGTGCTGGGCCTGATTGAAGGCCTGACCGAATTCCTTCCCGTCAGCTCGACTGCACATCTGCGCATTGGGGAAGCGCTGCTCAACATCAGCCTGCAGGATCCGTACTGGAAGATGTACACGATCGTCATCCAGATGGGGGCGATCTTCGCGATTACGCTGCTGTTCCTGGGGCGGATCATTGAGTTTTTCCGGACCTTTCCGCATGGGGAAGACGGGCAGCAATCCTTCTGGAACCATCCGCTCACGATGACGGCGGGGGCCTTCGTGGTGACTGCGATTCCGTCGTTCCTGCTCGCGGATTCGATTGGCGAGCATCTTGAAAGCATTCAGTTCATCGCGTGGGCATTGATCGTCGGCGGCATTGTGATGTGGGTTGTCGATGCGTGGAGTGCCGCCACGAATCGAAGGTGCAGGACATTGAGCAGATGAAAATGCCGCAGGCTCTGTGGATTGGCTTCTGCCAGATTGCGTCGGCGGCGTTTCCCGGGACATCGCGGTCGATGTCGACGATTGCCGCTGGGCAACTGGTGGGAACGACCCGGTCGGCCGCACTGGAATTCAGCTTCCTCCTGTCGATTCCGACCATGTTTGCGGCGACCCTGTACGACCTGGCCAAAGCGCTCTGGCCCGCACGGTTTCATGCGTTTAGCCTGCGTTTGGGCCTGGGTCTGGGCGGGGGCAGCCACCAGGCGCTCACACCGGTTACCATCGACGTGCATGGCTGGGTGCTGCTGGCGATTGGCTTCTTTGTTTCCTTCGTTGTAGCGCTGGGCGTGGTGGAGTGGTTTCTGCACTGGGTGCGCGGTCACGGGTTTGTTCTTTTCGCGCTTTACCGGTTGGTGATCGGGACCCTGCTCCTGACCCTGGGCGTGCGGCTGGGAACGTAACCTCACCCCATTGCGCCCCTCGATTCCCCCTGCTGATTTCTCCTTTTCCGCAGGGGGCATCTGGGATAATGGAGTTGCTCTGGGGTTCGGCCATGCCTCTCGATCGCTCGAGATGGTATGCGACTTGTGTCCCCAAATGAAACCCGTTCAACTGGTCCTCACGCCGACCCGCAACCGCCGCCTGAATGAACTGGTCGGCTTGCTGGTGCTCGCTTCCGCGATCCTCCTTTTCCTTTCACTCGTTACCTATCACCCCACCGATCCCTCTTTCGATACGGTTGGGGTGGGAGCGGTGCGCAACTGGATTGGTCCTTTTGGCGCACATCTCAGCGACGCTCTTCTTCAGTTGGAAGGGCTCTCCGGGTTCCTGCTGCCAATTCTGATCGCCGCCCTGGGTTGGACGTGGATACATTCGCGTCCCACCGGCTCGCCGGGCGCTAAATCCATTGGCATTGTGCTCTGCCTGCTGTTTGGGCCGGCGCTCTTCGGCCTGCTTCCGAATCATCCGCACTTTCCGTGGGGATTGCCGGTGGAGGGGCTCATTGGAAGGCTGGTCGCCGACCTGCTGGTGCATTTCCTCAATTTCCCGGGCGCCTGCATCGTAACTATCACCCTGGTGGCGGCGGCGATTTATCTCTCCACGACGTTTAGTTTCAACACGGCGCGCGAGTGGTTCGGGATCAAATTTGCGTTCATCATGGCCTGGCGCGATCGCTGGACGAACTGGCGGCGCAGGCGCGCGATGAAGCGTGAGTTGCGCGCGGCGGCCAAGCTGGACCGCATCCACGAGAAAGAACTGAAGAAAGCAGAGAAAGCCGCTGCGAAGGCCGAGAAGGCCGGGAAAAAGGCGCAGCCGGAAATCCCTGTTGCCACGGCGGCGTATGTCGACGACGAGGGCGCGGTACCGAACCGGCAGCGCGGCTTTGCAGAAACGTATGCTCCCGCGCAGCCCGAGCCAGTGGCTGTGCCGATGGGATTGTGGGATCAGATGCCGCGAACGGTCGCGCACGAAATGATCGAGGAGGTTCCTGAGCCGGAGACGGCGCCTGCGCCGCTGCGTCCACAGCTGGTGCCCAAGCGCGAGACGCCGCAAGAGCCGGCTGCTGCTGCTGCGCCTGCAACTGCGGCGACACGGACGATTTCTATTGGCGAGCGCGCTGACACGGACGTACGGACGGTGACGGTTGCGTCCAAATCGGTGACGGGATTCCGGCTGCCGCCCAGTACGCTGCTGCATCGCAGCGACGACCCTTCGCCGGTTCGCGAAGATGAGCTGCGCGCGTCGGCGCAGGTGCTGGTGGAGAAATGCGCTGAGTTCGATGTGCTGGGCCAGGTGGTGCAGATCAATCCTGGGCCCGTGGTGACGACGTTTGAATTTCGCCCGGATGCGGGCATCAAGTACAGCCGCGTGACCGGACTGGCGGAAGACCTGTGCCTCGCTACGAAGGCCGAGAGCATTCTGATCGAGCGCATGGCGGGAAAGAGCACGGTCGGCATCCAGGTGCCGAACGAGGAGCGCGAAACCATCTGGCTGCGCGACATTATCGAGTCAGAAAACTTCGCGACTTCGAAGAGCAAGCTGACGCTGGCCATGGGCAAGGACATCAACGGCCGCATTGTGACCGCCGATTTGACCACGATGCCGCATGTGTTGATCGCCGGGTCGACGGGCAGCGGTAAATCGGTGGCGATCAACGCGATGATTATGTCGGTGCTCTACAAGGCAACGCCGGAGCAGGTACGGCTGATCCTGGTGGACCCGAAGCGCGTGGAACTGGGCATGTACGAAGGGGTTCCGCATCTCTTCACGCCGATTATTACCGAGCCGAAGCTGGCCGCGAATGCGTTGCGGAACGCGGTGCGCGAGATGGAGCGGCGGCTGAAGCTGCTGGCATCGCGCAGCGTCCGCAATATCGACCAGTACAACCGCCTGTTCGACGCCGCGACGCCGAGCCTTTTCGACGAGAATCCGGACGAGAAGCCGCTGCCCTACATCATGATCATCATCGACGAGCTCGCCGATCTGATGATGCTGGACAAGGCCAACGTCGAAGAGTCCATCACGCGGCTGGCGCAGATGGCGCGCGCCGTGGGAATCCATCTGGTGCTCGCCACGCAGCGGCCTTCGGTCGATGTGATCACCGGGCTGATCAAAGCGAACGTGCCGACGCGTATTTCGTTCCGCCTGGCGACGAAGGTCGACTCACGGACCATTCTTGATTCGAACGGCGCTGAGGCTCTGCTCGGACGCGGCGACATGCTCTTTCTGCCACCCGGCACATCGCGGCTGAATCGCATCCACGCTCCGTTTGTGACGGAAAAAGAAATCGCCGCGGTTACAGAATTCTGGAAGAAGCAAGGCCAGGCGGAATACGTGCAGGGTTTTCTCGAAGCGCCGAAAGATGCGGGCGGCGGCGACTCGGGCATGGCGGGCGACGATGGGGAGGAAAACAACGACGACCTGTTTCAGGACGCCGTGCGGCTGGTCCTGGAGTTTGGCAAGGCTTCTACGTCGCTGCTGCAGAGACGTCTGCGCATCGGCTACGGCCGAGCCGCGCACCTGATCGACATGATGGAGCGGGACGGGATCGTTGGTCCGGCGGATGGACCGAAGCCGCGGGAAATATTGAAGCCGCCGGAGTGGCTGAACGAAGTGGAAACGACGCTGCGGTAGAGGCAGCACCTATTGCTGATCGGTCGTAGGCTGTCTTGCAGTCCTGAGCGCCACGAATCCCAGCACCCCAACCACCAGCACCAGCGCAGCCCAGAGAAGAGCTGGATGCTTCTCGGAGAACGCCCGTCCGTCGGGGCGCGCCCGGTATTGCGGATTCATCGTCTCAGGCCCCAGCGTGGCCTGCGCTGCATCAGCTTCCGGAATGAACAGTTTTGCGAAATCATAGCGCGGGGTCGATAAGGCCGGGTCGCCGTAGAAGAATGTGTAACTCGCTCCCAGCGTCGAGTCAAAGCAGAGATCCCTCTCCGCCATTTCCAGACGCACCGAAGTTAACGGCAGCGGCGGATCGTCGCCGTTGTCGATGGTGATGGTCCAAAGTGAATTCGTTGTGGCGAAATTTTGCCATGGGGCATCGACGGCCAAATGTTCCTCATCGATGCGGTGGCCTTGCTGCTTGGCGTGCAGGCGCAGCAGGTTCCCGCTCGTCTCGACGGGCTGCGGAACCTCATCTTCAGACACCGCGCGCGTTGCGACCGGCACGACCTTGACCGTGACATCGCGGCTGAAGTTGGCAGGCTGCGCGCCGGGAATAAATTCGATTTGATCCACCGGCACGTTCGCCGGAACGGTGAACTGGATCGATGTCGAGTGGTCTTTCTGCACGACCTGAGACGCCTCCGCGACGGTGACGTAACGCGGTTTGCTTTGCGGCACGCGATCAACGGTGAGGCCGCCGATCTGCTGCGGCGTGACCGGCGCAGCAATCGCGAAGTGTAGATAGCGGAAGTCGGATTCGGGAAGGTGGAGGATGGTGCTGCGCCCCAGTTTTTGATTCGTCAGATCGAAAATCGTGTATGAGCCGAGTTTTGTTTCAGGCGAGCCGGTTTGCGCCTGGCTGCCACTCACTTGAACCGTAGCGATAAAGTTTTCGCCGCTCACATCCAGATGGACATCCGAGAAGTGCCCGTCGGGCATGGCCGCGTCAAAGATGGTTTGGCCGTTTCGCGATCCCAGATTCAGCGGAGCTATCGTTTGCTTCTTGTCCTCCACAGGCACCGCTGAGCGGATGGCGTAAGGAGTCTCCGTACCGCTGCTATACAGGCGCAGATCCTCATGGCCCGGCGCGGCATGCGCGAAGACGGTTGCGTCGAGGACCAGGCAGGTCTGGTGCGAGGCCGCGTTCGCACTGGGCTGCGTCAGCGTGACCGGCCGCTGGTATTGGAAGTACTGCATTTCCGGCGCAACGGCAAACATAGCCAACAGTAAAAGAGATCCGCGCGTGTTCATGACGATGCGCTCTCCGTCTTGCGCAGGTTCAGCCAGTCGCGCTGGTAGATGAAGCTGACGGCGAGCAGCAGTGCGCCGAGGCCGAGGAAGCTGAGAATAAGGTAGACCCGGCTCAGCTCGCTTAGATCGACGGTGAAGACTTTGCCGATGGCCACGGCCAAGATCACCAGCCCTTGCCAGCGCAGAAAAGCCGTACGACGCCAGAATCCGAGGCCGAGCAGCACCGCGCCGAAGATCATGAAGAATGCGGAGTAAGTGAACTGCGCGTACATGCGGTAGTCGTGCACCAGGTTCCAGTTGCCGCGATATTGCAGATACCACCAGTAACTGTGAATCTCCCAGCCGACGGCGAACAGGATAAGGCCACTGACGGCCAGCGCCGCGGCAACAGTAACAGTGCGCCAAGTGAGGAAGGTGGTGTGATCCTTCGCATCCGCTGGCGCATTCATGGCGAGCCATGTGATCAGCGCGCAGACGGCAATCGCCACCAGGCAGGTTCCAAACCTTTCGTTGAAGATCGGCGTGGTCGAGGCTGCCGGATTCACCGACACCAGGGCAACGATGCCGAGGATTACGCACAGCACTGCAAGTGCGCGCAGCAGGGGCGAGCCGATGCGCCGCGCTACCCATGTCAGGGCGCCGCCCTCCACGAGCCATCCGATGGTGAGCCAGCGTCCGTGAGCTTTCAGCGGAATCGCAATGGTAAGGAATACGACGACGACAGTGAGGTGTATAGCCGCGAGCGCGCCGGAGGATTCTCGGAGAACGCCGCGCTGCGGCAGCCGCAGCATCAGCAGATAGAATCCCGCAAACGCCACCGCGATCCATGGCTCCGGTGCGGAATTCTCCGCGTGTTCCAGCATGATGTAGAAAGCCAGAAACCCGAGCGCCGCATTGGCGATGGGCACCACGATCAGCGCGAGACTATCCCATGGAGACGGGGAAGCGTGTTCATCACCGCGCAGCCGGACCAGCCGTGGTGCGAACGCAAAAATCAGGAAAAAGCACGACACAAAGAACGCAGTTGTGCCGAACTCAGTGTTTTCATAAAAACCAAAGGACCACAGCGAAACGTAGAGCACGGTTCCGAGGAACGCGCCCGAGAGGAGCCGGGACCACGGGCGCAGCGCCACGAGAACGAGGACCGCGAGATCGAGCAGCAGCAGGTAGGCGAAGAGCGCGACTTCGTGGTTTTCGCCCGTGGAAAGCAGCGCTGGTGTGCTGAGGCCGCCGACGATTGCGTAGAGCGCGAGCAGTTCCGCGTCCTGGACCCATGCGAGGAAGCCGATGAAGGCCGTCACCACAATCATGGCGCCGAAGGCGACTGGCGAGGCGATCAGATGGTAGAGAGAGAACGCTGCCCAGAGCGACAGGTAGAGAATTCCGGTGCCAACGGCCTTGAGCGAGTACGAAAAGCGCGCATAGCCGTGCGTGCGGAAGCGCTCGGACCATGCGATGAGCGCGGCACCGGCGACTAAGCCGATGATCACCCGGCCCAGCGGACCGATCCAGTGATTATCGAAGGCCAGCTTCAGGCCCCAGGCGACGCCAATCAACACGGCAAGGATGCCGATGCGGTTGAACCACTGCGAGCCAATGCGGCTTTCCAGCGAATGGTCTTCGGCTAGCCGGACGGCAGACCGCGTAACGCGAATCGGAGCTTCCGGAGCGGCGACCGCGGGCATTTCAGGAGGGGTCCATGGAACGTTGGATGGCAACGGTGGCTCGACCGTAGCTGAAATCGAGCCCTGGGGTGGATCAGGGGCAGGTTCCCGCCGCGTGTCCACCGGTTCAGTCGTGATCCCGCGCTGCTCGAGCGCGCTCTCCAACCGCAGCATCCGCGCCCGCAGGTCGGTCAACTGCTGTTGCAGACTGCCTAAGTCGTTCGGGTCCATTGCAGCCCCACTCTACACCCGCACCTGCGGCGATTCCATTGGGATGCGGACACTTTTCTCAAGTGTCCTGGGGGGCCAGAGATCTGCGGTGGTCCACGCATCGGGCGATCCATCCTGCGGGACGCTATGTGAATCAAGATGACAACTGTGTAGAATCGTGCCCAAGTGAGCCCCGCTCTTGTGCCGACACCGCGCCGCATCCTCGCCATCGACGATGACCCCATCAGTCTTGCGGTTGCCGCAGTGCTTCTGGAGGCGGAAGGGAGCGAGGTTCTGCAGGCCGAGAGCGGGGAACAGGCTCTGGAACTGCTGGAGGAAGGGGACGCCCCAGACTGCGTTATTGCGGACTTGCGTATGCCGACGCTCTCCGGACCCGAGCTTGCGGCTCGCTTGCGGGCATCGGCCCCAGACGCTTTGCTGCTGGCAATGAGCGCCACTCCGCCTGCCGGGGTCGAGGGGTACGACGCCGTCCTTAAAAAGCCGCTCTCGCCCGAGGCGCTGCGCGCCGCATTCGCCCGGACCCGACAGCCACAGGACGCGCTGGACGCGACCGCCTGGACCCAGGCGAGCGAAGCTGTCGCCACTGACTCCGATGACGAAGCGGCGGTCCTGGATTCGGCAGTCTTCGACCGGTTGCTCCGTGCAATGTCCACCGAGGCCCTGGCTGAGGTGGTATCGGTATTTGTGCACGACACGGACGAGCGGATTGCCAATATGCGCGCGGCCGATGCTGGAACCATCCGCCGGCAGGCCCATACCGTGAAGGGGGGCGCTTCGATGCTGGGCGCGATTGGTGTGGCGAACACCGCTTCGACGGTCGAAGCCGGTATTGACCATCATGGTGAGCGTTTACGCAAACTCGACGAAATGGAGTCCTATCTTCGTCGAACAGAGGTTATTCTCAAACAAAGGTTGAAGGTATGACCAGCCAGTCCAGGCCCACAAAGCCGACGCAATCCCGATCCACCAAGCCTCCGGCCATTCGCATTCTTCTGGCGGATGACCATCCTGTTGTCCGCATCGGCGTGCGCAACATGCTGCAGGCCGATAACTCCTTTGAAGTTGTTGGAGAAGTGGGCGACGGCGACGAAGCCATTACCGAAACGCTCGATTTGTTACCCGATATTCTGCTGCTCGATCTGTATATGCCGAGGCTGCCGGGTCTGGAAGCGATGCGCGCTATCATGAGCGGATCACCGAGCGTCAAGATCGTGCTGCTGACCAGCACCATCACCACGCAGCAGGTAATTGAAGCACTGCAGATCGGCGCGCGCGGCATCGTTCTGAAAGATGCTTTGGCTGATCACCTTACCAGCGCCATTCGCGCGGTTATCAGTGGGGATTACTGGATTGGCGGGCGTCGCGTTGTAAATCTGGTGGGCGCGCTGCACGAGCTCATGCAGAAGGCGGCTGTGCCCGATCGCAAGACCTTCGGCCTGACGCCACGGGAGATGGAAGTCGTGGCCTGCATCGTCGAGGGCTGTTCCAATCGTGACATCGCCAGACAGTTCGGATTGAGCGAGGAGACGGTTAAGCGGCACTTGTCCAATATCTTCGACAAGACAGGCGTTTCCACGCGGCTCGAACTGGCCATGTTCGCCATCGCGCATCACCTGGTCAATCCAGATAAATAGAACCCGGGGAGGACGTTGGCTTCCCCAAGCGTGGCGGCGGCATCAAGTTACTGAATTCGGCGGCTCGTAAAGCGTTGTGATTTCAATCACAGAGAGGCCTTCGGCGTCCCAATATCGTCTAAACTGCGTACGCATCATCTAATCAATCAGTTATTTTGGCCGTTCGCAGAGGGACATGAGCAGAATGCAGCCTGAAGCAACCGAGGTACTTGAGACAGAAGCGCCCGCTCCAATCATCTGGAATCGCAGTCACCCATACCTGGCGACGGTGACGGCAAACCGCCTTCTTACCGGCGCTGGATCGGAAAAGGAAACACGGCACATCGAACTGGATCTCGGCGATTCGGGGATTCAATATCTGCCCGGCGATTCCGCCGGCGTGCTGCCGGTGAACACCTGCGACGCGGTGAACGATGTGCTGCTGCGGATCGGGCTCACTGGCGATGAGCCGGTCAACGACTTCTATGGTAAGGCGACGGACGTTCGCGAGGCGCTGACTTCGTGGCTGATGATCGGCAAGCTTTCCAGCGGGACGGTGCGGCATTGGGCTACGCTGACCGGGCATCCGCAACTGACGGAGCTGGTGGCTGCCGGCAACAAGGAGAAGCTGGACGCTTACCTGTGGGGACGAGAGTTCATCGATCTGATTGACCATGCACCGGGGAAGGTCACCGATCCGCAGATGCTCTTCAAGTACCTGCCGCGGCTGGCTCCAAGGCTGTATTCCATTTCGTCGAGCCAGGCGCTGCATCCGAAGGGCATCGATCTTTCGGTACGGGTGGTGAAGTATGAGAGCCATGGGCGCAACCGCGCCGGGGTGTGCTCGAGCCACATTGGCGAGCGGACGCCGCCCGGCGGCAAGCTGCCCATCTTTATCCATTCCAACCAGTTGTTCCGGCTGCCGGCGGACGCGAGCGTGCCGGTGATCATGATCGGGCCGGGGACGGGCGTTGCGCCGTTCCGGGCGTTTCTTGAGCACAAGCAGGCGGGCGTGGGGCGTTGGCCGATGTGGCTGTTCTTCGGCGACCAGCGGGCTTCGCAAGACTTCCTTTACGAGTACGACTTGCTGAAGTGGAAGCAGAATGGCGTGCTGCAGCGGCTGGACACGGCCTTCTCGCGGGATCAGAAAGAGAAGATTTACGTGCAGCAGCGGATCAGGGAGAATGCGGCGGAGATATGGAAGTGGCTGGACCGAGGGGCTTACTTCTATGTCTGCGGAGACTCGAAGCGGATGGCGCCGGATGTGGAAGCAGCCCTGCTGGAATCAATTGCTGAGTTCAGCAGACGGGGTACGGACTACGCGGTCGAGTACCTGGCGGAAATGAAGAAACAGAAGCGGTATCTGCGAGACGTCTATTAGAAGTTAAGGCGGTAGAGCAAAAAAGACCCCCGAAAATCGGGGGTCTTTTTTGCTCTTAATCCTGCCACGATGGGATGAAACGCTCAGTGTCCATCGATCGGGACGGTGTCCTGACCGAGGTTCCGAATCGTCACCGGCGGTGCTTCGCGCACGGCGGGGGGGCGTATTTTGCGAGCCCGATATCTCGCAACGGCAGCGAGATATCGGGCACCCGGCGAGGGACGACTAGTGGGACTCGGTGGCGACGCCGGCGGTGGTTTCGGCCGCCTTCAGGACATGAGAACCGGTGTAGCCCGGGGCTCCATCGACGGTGTATTGGAAATTCACTTTGGCGGCGGTGGCATAGTCGTAGAGCAGCGAGCCACGGTATTCGCCGGTGGCGGTGTCCTGGTAAAGGCGGATGGTGTGGGTGAAGGCCGGAGTGGCCACATGGACTTCGACAACATGGGTGCCGGACAGCTTCAGGGAAAAGTTCAGCGACTCGAGGTTGAGGAAGGGTCCGAGCACCGCACGGATGCTCTGACCTTTGAGGCTGAAGTAGATGCGCTGGTCGGGAGTGGGAATGGGGGGCTTTTTGGTCCCCTTACCGTGGGTTTCGCCGTCGAAGAAGACGGACGTGACGATCTGGGTGAGGTTATTCGTAACCAAGTGATTGTTATCGGTGATATCGAGGCTGATCCAGTGCTTGCCGGAATCGCGCGAAAAGGCAATTCCGCCATAAGACATCGCGGCCACGCGCACTTTGGGTAAGAAAGGATCGAAGGCCATGCCGGAGAGCGAGCAGCCATCGGTGAAAGGGGATGTTTCCGTCGTACCCCCTCGGCCGCCGGCGCAGCCGATGCGATATTCGCCGTGGTTGGTGGCGATATCCGTCAGCGGATTATTGGTTTCCCAGGTGGTTCCTCCATTGCGGCTGTACTGGATCACGCCGCCGGCGGTGCTGACGGAGTAAAGCTCGTTGGCATTGTAGGGATTCACGAAAAAGTTATCGGTGGCCAAAGTGGGGCTGGCAAGCGTCCAGTTCACGACCTGGCCCAGCTTGTTGGTCACGCCCTTATAAATCTGCCCTGGGCCCCGGCCCTTGTTATAGATGACCGGCGGGTTACTCGATTTGTTGCCAAACCCGGTGAGGATGTAGACGGTGAGCGAGCCACCGGAATGTCCTCCGGAAGCCTGAATCTTGCCGATGTCGCAGGGCAGAAAGTGGTCGGCTTTCGAGATATCGGTGGTCCAGCCCGTGTAGGTGGGTGGGTTGGAGCGGTTGCGGAGGATGAGATCGTAGAGCGATGCGCTGCATTTGGCGGTGTCCTGGTCGAAAACGGCCAGATAGTCGGCGGCGTGCTGAGGAGTGGAGAGCTCAAACCGTGAGGTCATGACCTGGGTGAGGTCGGCCGTGCCCATCACGGCGTTGCCGTTGTCGAAAAGCTGGGTAGTGGAAGGCGTTGGCGGCTTTTTGGGAGGGGGCGGTGCGGGGATGCAGGCGGTCGTGGTCCCACCCGTTACCAGGCAGTTTGAGGTGCCGCCGACGGTGGGGGGATTGAAAATGGCGGCGTAGTTTTCGTTGCGCGACGCCAGCACCTGATTGGGAAAGGCGGGATCGACGAGCGCCTGGGCGGAGTCGCCGAGGTAGTCGGGCAAACTCTGCCACGCCTTATAGCCGAAGGTGGTGACGAAGGTGTCGTTGTCGCCGGTGGGTAGATAGATGGCCTCCGTGATGGGTGTTGAGGAATACGGCGTGGAACCCGCTGTGATCGCCCAGACTGCGTTGCTGTAGAGGACGTGCAGGCCGTGCTGCACCATGCCCCAGTTATTCACGCATCCACCGATCACCGGCCCGGGTTGTTTGTACCCGGTGAAGAAGACGCCGCCGTCCGTGGCCGCATAAGCGGCACACGAACCGTTGGAGGAGTCATACCAGGAAGGAAAGGCCATCGCCCAGGAATCCACGTGGATCGAGGTAGTGCCGCCGCACTCCTGCCCGAGGTAGCCAAGCATGGTCCAGGGGTTGGCGGGCGACGACGGGGTGGGATTGTAGCCGTACCACGCGCAATCATCAGCAGCGTAGACGTCGTAGGTGATGCCGGGGCCAGGTGGATTGCCGGGAACGCTCGAAATGGGAACCACGGCGACGCCAAGGACTCCGCTGCCAGGCGTCGCGAAGGATTGCGGAGGCTTCGTCCTGGAGTAGTTCTGGTCCGGGCGCTTTGCATAATTGAGACTGGTCGCGGTAGACGTGGCAAAGTTCACCACGCTCACTTCCTGATAACCAAGGCCGAGGTTGGAGTTTGTCGTCACGTTCCAGATGACGATGGCCACCGTGGAGGCCGCCGTGCCGTTGGGGGCGGCGGCGATACTGCCACAACTGGCGCCACTGGGGAGAGTGAACGACTGCCACACACCCGAGACGCCGAGATCGGTGGCGCGAAAAACTTTCTGGCCGGAGCAGCCGAAGAGAGTTCCGTAACCTCCGTCAACGACCAGCGAACCGATTGGCGGAGCCGAGGGGAATGTGGGTAGCCCAGTCCAGGTGCCTTCGGCCATCTTGGCATTGCTGGTCGTATAGATGCCACACGGCGTCGAGACATAAGGCTGGCCGGAGGCAAATGCGACGCTCGCGATGCCGGGCTGGGTGCCGCTGGGGCAGGGCAGATTTACGTGGGTCCAGACGCCGGCTGCGTTGAGCGAGATGTAGAGCCCCGCGCCGGTGGGAGTAGGGCGCCCGTCGTCAACGCCGGTGGCATAGAGCAGGCGCTTCGAGTTGGCCTTGTCGATGGCGAGGGAATTATTACTCTGGGTAAGTCCGCTACGCAGGCCCTCGCTGGCCTGAAACCATTTCATCGCGGCGGCGGTGCTGTGGGCGTTGCTTCCACCCACCCACGTGGCGCCGGTGGTGGACTTCCAGACCCCGGCGAACTCGGACGCAGCATAAACGATGGTGTCGTTGTTGGGATCGACGATGAGGCTCTTGATGCGGCCGGCGGGATTCGAGCCGGACGCGGGAGAGTAGTTGTCGGGATCAGGCGAGATATCGGAAGTGATGAAAATCTTCTGTGCGCCGGAAGGAAGTGCCGAGGCCAGGGTAAGGAAGATTAAGACGCGAGCGATCGTGAGGCGCAGGGGCATAATATGTCTCCTGGGGATGGAGCCGATTCGCCGCCCACCGCGGGGCGCTCAGTATAACCTCGGGGCCGATGAGGATGAAATGAATTTGTGAGGGAAATTTGTCAGGGGGTGGTTCCGTGTCGCAACTGAAATGATCCAGAAGCAGTGCGAGGCAGGGCGGGGACGCTGTCGTCCGAGTTGGCTATTCCTGGCGGAGGACCTGGACGGGTTCGACGCGGGCGGCGCGCCATGCGGGGAAGAGGGAGGCAAGGGTGGCGACCAGCAGGATGAGCGCGGCGACGGCGAGCCAGGTGGCGGGATCGATGGGTGAGACTCCGTAGAGCATGCCGGCGAGCAGGCGGCCGCCGGCCACACTGAGGGCGAGGCCAGCGATGCATCCGGCGAGAGAGACGCGCAGGCCCTGGAGCAGAAAGCGCATCACGATCTGGCCGCGCAGCGCTCCCAGGGCGAGGCGCACGCCGACTTCGCGCTGGCGCATGCGGCCAAGGTAGTTGAGGGTGCCGTAGAGGCCGATGCAGGCCAGCGAAACTGCGGAGCCGGCGAAGAACGTGAGCAGCAGGGTGCGGAGGCGCGGCTCAGAGGAGACGTCGTCGATCTTTTCCTGCAGCGGCGCAATACCGTAGGCGGAGCGGCTGGGCTCGAGTTGCTGCAAGCGTTGGCGGATGGATTCGGCCATCAAGCTGGGATCGCCGTGCGTGCGGACGATGTAGTAAGGGAAGGGGCCGCCGGCGGTGACGCAGTCATACACGGTCGGCATGGGGAGAGTGTTGAGGCCTTCTTCGCGCGCGTCGCCGACGACGCCGACGATCTGGCCGGTGAGTCCTGTGACAGCGTTGTCGGCCTGCGAGAGCGCGTGGCCGATGGCTTCTGAGTCGCCGAGGTACATGGCGGCGAAGCTGCGGTTCACCACTACATCTTTGGTGGGCGAACCTTCACGGCAGGCGCGTCCGCGGAGGAGGGGGATATTCATGGCGGGGAAATAGCCTTGAGAAACGGTGCGCACATCTCCCTGAATGGTGCGGTTGGGATCCAGATTGCCGTCGAGAGCGAACTGAACCTGATAGAGGGACGGCAGCCCGGGAAGGAAGCCGGCGGTGGCGGCGTCTTCGACACCTGGAATGGTGCGCAGGCTGTCGAGGTTGCGGTCGATGCGGCGGTTCATGCTGGCCATGTCGGTGGTTTCGGACCATGAGCCGGTGAGTTGGAAGGTGAGGATGTGGGAGGCGTCGAATCCTGGCGCGACAGCTTTGAGGTTTTGCAGGCTGCGGATGAGCAGGCCTGCTCCGGTGAGCAGGGTGACGGCGAGCGTGACCTGGATGCCGACGAGAATCCACTGGATGGGGCTGCGCGTGGAGGCCTGGGTGCGGCTGTTCTGCGCGAGGGAGTGCGCAAGCTGACGACGGGTGCCGCGCATGGCGGGCACGAGTCCGCAGAAGAGCGTGGTGGCAACGGCGCAGAGCAGGGAGTAGAGGGCGATGGTCCAGTTAGTTTTGATTTCTGAGGCGCGGGGCAGCGTTTTCGCCATCAGGTGGAAGCCGTGCGCGGCGCCGGCGGCGATGGCGATTCCGGCGAGCGAGCCGAGGAGGGCGAGGACGAAGACTTCAGTGAGCAGCTGGGCGATGATGGTGCGGCGCGAAGCTCCCAGGGCGAAGCGGACGGAGATTTCGTGCTCGCGGCCGGCGGTACGGGCGAGCAGGAGCGCGGCGATGTTGGAGCAGGCGATGAGCAGCAGCAGCGAGACGGCGCCGTAGAGCATCCAGAGCGAACCGCCGGAGTCGCCGACCACGGTGGCTTTGAGCGGCGTGCTCACGACGATGAGATCGGCGTCGGGGTTGGGAAATTGCTTGCCGAGGCGGCTCTGCACGGTGGCGAGATCCGCCTGGCCCTGATGCAGCGTGAGGCCTGGCTTGAGGCGTCCGATGACTTTGAACCAGGTGGAGATGCGGCTCTGCGCGTAGGGGGCGTCGGGAGGACTGGGCGTCCAGATTTCGACTTCGCGGTTGGGGAAGGCGAACGTTTGCGGCATGACGCCGACGATGGAATAGGAGTAGGCGCCGATGTGGAGCTTTTTGCCGATGGCGTTGGGGTCGCCGTGGAAGCGGCGCTGCCAGAATCCATAGCTGATGAGAGCGGCGTTGGGACCGCCGAAGTGTTCTTCCTGAGAAACGAAATTGCGGCCGAGGATGGGCGAGACCTGGAGAACCTGGAGAAAGCGCGGGGCCACGAGGGCTTCAGTGACTTTTTCCGGCAATGAACCGGAGGTTTCCGAGAGATCGTCAAGGTAATAGCCGCTGATGCCCTGGAACGCCGAGCTCATGCGATTCCAATCTTCGAGGCGAATGGGAGCGACGAAGGTGTTGGGGTTGCGATGGGTTGCGTCCTGCTGAGTAAGGGCGACGAGCTGGTCGCCGGCGGGGTACGGGAGCGGGCGCAGAATGACGGCATCGATGGCGGAGAAGACGGCGCTGTTCGCTCCGATGCCGAGGCCGAGGGTGAGAATGACGGCGGCGGCGAAGGACGGCGAGCGGCGCAGGAAGCGCATGGCGGCGCGGAGATTGAAGGCGATGCTTTCGACGAGGGCCGACGTGTGAACCTCGCGCATTTTCTGGGTGACCTGTTCGCGGCCACCGAATTCGAGGATGGCGCGGCGGCTGGCTTCTGCGGGCGTGAGCCCCTGCGCGATGCCGTCCTGAGTGAGCTGCTCGATGTGGAATGCGATTTCGCGGTCGAATTCAGCGTCGGGGCGGCGTTTGCTGAACATGGTTATCCTTCCTGCTGCGCGGTGGCCCCGTTTGCGGTGGCTAAGATCAGGGCGACGGCTTCGGAGAGGCGGGTCCAGTTCGCTTCTTCCTGGGCGAGTTGGCGGTGGCCCTTGGCGGAGAGGCGATAGAACTTGGCTTCGCGGCCGTTCTCGGAGGCACCCCATTCAGCTGCGACCCAATCACGTTTTTCGAGGCGATGCAGGGCGGGATAGAGCGAGCCTTGCTGGACGTTAAGAACTTCTTTTGAGATTTGGCGAATACGCTGCGAGATGCCGTAGCCGTGGATGGGGCCATTGGCGACGACGCGCAGGATGAGCATGTCGAGGGTGCCTTGCAGGAGGTCGGTTTTTTCGAGGGGCGACATATTGGGGTCTCTCTATGACGTTCTACATATTGAAATCGGGATGTGTAGATTGTCAAGGAGAGAGGGGTGATATTTGTTTTTGGATTGGCGGAATGGAATCTTCTGGCCAGGATTGGCAACCGCCCATTCAGTGCGCGACACGCTTCGCGGACGGCCATGATGTCGGATGTGACGTGGAAACCTCGACGAGCGGCTTCGCAGAAAGCTATTGTGCGACGCGTCAGCCCGGACCGGTTTCGGTGGAACAACCCCTCTGTACACCCCCATTTCCAATGAGCGCAGCAAAGATCGTACACAGTCTTCCTATAAGGAGCCCTCAGGCTGCATGAGGATGCTTTTCCTCCCGGAACTGGGAGTAGCGAAGGAAAAATGATGGATGGGGACGGCGTGAGGTGAGAACCTCTATCCCGAAACCAGAGATTACGAAACGGTGATTGCCGCAGCTTCATAGTCCCCGATACGCGGCACTGTAAATCGCAGCGTCTGATCCTCTATTCGAAACGGGACGGTGTTGCCGGCACGAAGCAGCTCAATCTTCGTCACGCGTACTCCCGCAGGGAGTCTCATGCTCACCTTCTGCGGCCCGAGCGGGCAGACGCTGTTCACCCATCCGTGATGTGCGTTGGGGTTGGTGTAGTTGAGCAGATGGACAGCATAACCGGGCACAGTCTCCCAGGCGAAAAACTCGAGGAATCCATCGCCGGCGATGTGAACGACGCACTCCTCCCGCGTAAGCCATCGGAGAGTGTTGTGCATTAGGCGGAGCAGGTCGTCGTGGCCGGTCAGCCAGTAGGTGCGCTCAATGTCGCCGGGGAACCAGGCAAGGCGGCTCGCGCCGGATTCGCGAAGGACGACTGCGGGCTCATCAGTGTGCGAGACCGGAGGGTACGCCAGTTCTGGCGGATATTGTACGAATCCGGGAACCACGGTGAGCAGGGGATCGCCGACCGGCTGCAGCGGGATGCGGTTCTGCGCGCCGGGAATCCAGTTCGTGCCGGTGAACCCGTCGAGAATGGGGTGGTGCCGCTCGATGCGCGCATAGTACGCGTTGCCGTTGGTGCCGATCACGTCGCCGGTTTTATTGACGCCAAAGAGATCAGCAAGGGCGAAGTCGAAGCGGCGCTGGAGATTCTCGTCGCAAAGGCTGGTCTCGAAGCTGGCCATGAGCGAGCCGCCACGCCGGACGTATTCGCGAATCTGGCGGCACTGCTCGTCGCTGAGGACAGCGATGTTGGGCAGCAAAAGGGCGCGGTATTTGCTGAGGCGCTCCGGCTCCAGCAGTTCCTCGTGGACGAAGTCGAACGCGAATCGTCCGGCGAGCAGCGCCTCATAAATGCCCTGCGTCGTCTCGTGCATGTAGTTCGTGGCGCGCGTTGCGGCCGAGCCTTTGTAAAGGACATGCGTACTCTGGCCCATGATGACGCCGATGTTTGCGAGTGAGCGGCGCGGAGTGAGATGGGCATCGTTTTTTGCGGACCATTCAAAGACTTCCGCGCCGACTTTCTGCCAGCGGCGGTCTTCGCAGAAGCCGTTTTCGGAGCCGATGAAGTGGTTGTAGAGAGGCAAGCCTCCGGCCAGCGCTTCGTACATCCACATCCGCGTTTCTTCGGGATTCTTGCTGGCATTGCGCCAGCGCACCAACCCGGTGGAGTAGGCGGCGTTGATGTTCGCTGCGAAGCTATTGTCGCCGAGGACGGCTTTGCAAACCCGCGCCTGCAACGCGCAGCCCCAGATGGCGGGGTCGGCGTTGGTGCGGCCCTGATTGTCGGCCTGGAACCACGCGGCGATTTTGCCGAGGCGAGCCAGGTCAGGGCTAGCCTGGACGTTGCCGCCGAGGTTGGCGAAGAAGAAGCTTTCGGATCTCTTCTCTTTTGCGATGCCGTCGTACCGCTGCCAGAGGGAGAAGAGGCGGTCGTTGAAGGCGCGCCAATATGCGGGTGTTCCCGTTGGCGGCAGTTTGCTGCAGATGGCGCAGTGACAGTCGGGCAGGCTGCCGATCGGCGGCCATCCGTTGGTGTAGAAGCAGTCGATATCGTAAATCGAGTTGATCTCGCGCATGATCGCAGGGATGTAGTCGTCCATGTACGACGAGAACATGCAGGTGCGGAAAAGCTGCGGATCTTCGCTATTCAGTTGCGGTGAGTCGTCCGCGTTGCGCATGGCCCACTCGGGATGGGCCGCCAGAGCGTCAGGCCAGTTCAGGTCCGGGCTCATGCGCGCGACGACCCGCATGCCGCGCTTTTTTGCGGCAGCCGCGCACTCGCCGAAAAAGTCGCGGCCATCGAGGAATTTTCCCCAGCGGTGAAAAGGCACTTTGGATGGGTAGAAAGCAAGGATGCCGGTGACGCTAACGAAGACGATCTGAGCTCCGGCGGAGTGCCAGTAGTCAGCCCACTCCTCGATATTCATCACGGCAGGGTCGTGCTCGGTCATGTTGCTCTGTCCGACGCGACGGATCTTTGCCTGCCAGGGCAGTCCCGCCGGATCGAACGGAGGGAGGCGTGGCGGCAAGGGCAAAAGCGCGGGTGCGGCTGAAAGTTCAGCGGATGCAGTTTCGGCCGCGGTTTGGCAAAGATTGCTGACTCCAGCAGCCAGCGGGAGGGCGGCGGCTCCGGTCTTGAGGAACGTGCGGCGGTTGAGCATGAGAGAAATCCCGGTCCCGAACTTCGGATTGAGTGTAGAAGGAGATGCGATGCTTTGCCAGGCACGAGGGCCGGCTGAATCGGAGCGGACCGATAAATTGCCGACAAAGTTTTGTGCGAATTTTGTGCGGCGGGTGATCGGCAAGACTGTGAGAACGGTTTCCAGCAACCGAAACTAACGGGTATGGCCGGTGATCCACCCGGAACTCCACTGAGGCCAGGGAAACGTTCGAGAAGCCGGCTTTCCGTTACCTACCGATGCCAGGGAATAGATAGAATCGTGGGGCTTCTCAAACCGCACATTTCGGAGACTGCCAACGTGGAAATGACGCGCCGACAATTCGCCCTCTCGATCGCAGCAGCCGCCAGCATGCCTTCCTCCCTTCTCGAACCCGCGCTTTCGCCGTTAGGAGTTGCCCGAGGCGTGATCCCCGGCCGGGTCACCTGGGCGCACGATCCGGCGGCTGTGACCTGGGATGGCACGGGTTCGTGGTGGACAGACGCCAACAACAACCAGGCGGTGATTGACCACATGGCCTCCCGCTCCATCCGCGGCCTTACCAATCAAAAAAGCGATGCACAGGCGTGGAATTCCATCTTTCACCATTTCAACCGCACTCAAGGCCGCGGCAATGCTGGATACAGAACCGGCGAGAAGGTCGCAATCAAGGCGAACCTGAACAACACTGTGGACCATGGCACGATTGAACGCCTGAACTCGTCGTCCCATTTGCTCCTTTCGCTGGTTCGGCAGTTGTCGGGTCCGGGAAAAGTGCCGCAGGCGTCCATCGCCGTTTTCGATTCCAGCCGGTTCATCCCGGGCAATTTGTACGACAAGATTCACACTGAGTTTCCCGGCGTCGTATTCGTGGACCATATCGGAGGCGATGGGCGAATCAAGGCCGAGTTCAAACCCAACGCGATCCCCTTCTCGATTTCCAGCCGCAATGCTACGGGTCTCGATACCGCGGTCGTCGAGGCTGCCTACCTCATCGACGCGGCGTTGCTGAAAGGTCATGTGAGTTCAGGGGTGACGCTTTGTGCGAAAAACCTGTTCGGTGCGACAAGCATTTTTACCGACTGGCACAAGAACGCGCACGATGGATTCCGTCACAACAGCGACGGTTCACCGAGTTACTCTGCATTCGTTGACTACCTGGGTCATAAGGATCTTGGCGAGAAAACCATTCTCTTTGTCGTCGATGGGCTCTATGGAAGCGACAACGCAGATGGTCCACCACAACTCAAATGGAAGATGGCGCCTTTCAACGATGCCTGGCCGAACAGCATCTTCATGTCGCTCGACGGCGTGGCCATTGATTCGGTCGGGTTCGATTTTCTCACTTCGGAGTGGCCCCATCTCGTAGATAGCGTGAATGCCGACAACTATTTGCGCGAAGCCGCTCTGGCTAACGACCCGCCCTCGAAGACGTTATACGATCCTGAACGCGATGGCACCCGATGCCGCAGCCTGGGGGTGTTTGAGCACTGGAACAATGGGATCGACAAGAAGTACTCGCGTAATCTCGGCAAAACGGATGGAATCGAACTATTCCAGATCGGCTGACCAGCGGTGATTCATCGCAGGGCTGTCTCGAGTCGGAAAATGTTCCGCAGCGAGGAGGCGGTGCGCCTCCCCGGTTCGAAGCAAACTATTCCCTCACCGCTGGCTTTGCGGCTAGAACGCCCTTGAAGCTTTCGCGGTATTCCAAAAAGACCAGGATCCAGAGCACGGATGCTACCAGCGCCGGAGCAATGCTTGCCGGCGCAAGCGTCAGATGAAACGCAAGGATGTTATAAAGCTCCGCCGCAAGCACCGTGAGCGCGAGCGGCACAAAGAAGCCCGAAAGCAACAGCAATCCGCCAATGAGCTGCATGGCGAAGAAGAATGCGGCAAAATGCGACGCGCTGGTGGCGACAAAGAACTGAATCGCAAGTGGGTTCGCCGGCGGCGGTTGGTGGATGAAGTTGAGAAATCCGTTCAGGCCAAAGACTGTAAACAGCAGTCCCAATAGATACCGTGCAATGACAGAAACAATCTTCATATGTCGTCTCCTTTAGATAGCCTGCGCGTGCGTTTGTACCGCCTGAAGGTGCGGCGCCAGAAACGCGTCGCGGTCCTGCCAGTAGTTGAGTGCCGCAGTTCCACCTGTCGTGAGGAAAGTCACATCCGTCACGCCGAGGAAGCCAAAGACCGACCGCAGGTAGGGCTCGACAAAGTTGGAAGACGCCATCTGCGTCTGCAGATCATAGGTGCCACCCGTTGCAACAATGAACGTCGCCTTTTTGCCCGTGAGCAGTCCTTTCGGTGTTCCATCCGAATAAGAAAAGGTCCTGCCGACTCGTGCGATCTCGTCGATCCAGAGTTTCAGCACCGAGGGTACACCGAAGTTGTGCATCGGCACGCCGAACACATACTCATCCGCCTGCTCCAGTTCGGAGAGCAACGTGTCCGAAAGCGCCAGCAGCTCTTTCTGTTGTGGAGTGCGCGCTTCGTCCGGCGTGTAAGCAGCACCTACCCATTCGGCGGTGACAGGTGGGATCGTGGTTGCGTTAAGGTCGCGGTCGACGACCGTTCCATTCGGGTGCGAAGACTTCCATTGCGTAACGAACGCATCGGTAAGCTGGCGCGAGACGGATCGCCCATACAGCGGGCTCGAGTCAAGGTGAAGAAGCGTGGCCATGGTGAGGCCTCCTGTACAACGGTTGATGTTTAAGCGACATATGTTGATTCAAATAAATCGACAAGTGTCGCTTACGCATCTATTGCTGTAGAGGGGGCTATGCTTGGAAGCGATGGCAGATGCAGTCCAACCCGGCAACACAGCGGAAAACATGGACCCGCGCGTCATCCGCAGCCGTCAGATGTTGATGGAGTCGTTGCTTAGGTTATTGAACCGTAAGGAATTCAGCGACATATCTATACAGGAGATTGCCGATGAAGCCACCCTGAACCGGGCGACCTTTTACCTCCATTACCCCGACAAGAACGCCCTGCTGCAGGCCATGGCAGCTACTCGCTTTCGCGACCTCATTGCGCGACGCGGCTTGGCTTTCACAAACTGTGATGGTGCGCTGCGAGCAATTGCGCTGGGCGTCTGCGATTATCTCGCCGAGACTGCGGGCTGCCCTAGCCAGTTGTCCAGGATGCCGCTCGAAGGTTCCATTATCCCCGTCGTGGAGGGCATGTTTCAGGAGGGCGCCGCGAAGCACACGATGGCGCCTGGCAGCGATCCAAAACTGCTTGCAACCACGGCGGCCTGGGCTATTTTTGGTGCTGCGCGACGGTGGCACCAGACCCCCGACCGCATTCCCGCTGAGGAAATGGCCGCCAAAATTGAAGCGATGGTGAAGCCAATCTTCCTCAACGACTGAGAGTAAGTTGCCGGGAATCATTCACGATCTCTACGAAAATAACCGCATATGTGTATCCGCAAGCGAAAGAAGTTTTTGCGGCGGTTAGAAGAGGTGGAAGCTGACCTCGATGGCGATGTGGGCGGGGACGGGAGTGCCGTCGGGTTTGGTGGCTGGTTCGAAGCGGTATTGGCTGACGCAGTCGAGGGCTTTCTCGTCGAGTCCGTAGCCGAGGGACCTTTCGATGTGGAGGTCGGTGGGCATGCCCTGTTCGTCGACCGTGAGCGAGATGAGGACGACACCCTGGATTCTCTTTTTGCGGGCTTGGTCGGAGTATTCAGGATTGGGATGAACGGTAGGGCGAGGGGGCCGGATACCGGGAGGCAGTGCAAAGGGGCTGCGGGCGCTGAAGCCGTGCGCAGGGCAGTTCTGGATGCGAGGAATAGCGGGCTGGGATCCGACGAACGGGACCATCATGCAGACGCGCACGGGAACGGGCGAGCCGTTGAGCGTGCCAGGCGCGAAGAGGGTCTGGCGAATTGCTGCTGCGGCCGGAGCTTCAAAGGGGCTGTTGCGGGACATGACGACCTCGAGTTTGGCGAGGTTGCCGTCGGCGCCGATGACGGCGGTGAAGTGGACGAGGTGGGTCGGAGGGTGCGGGACGGGTCCGCCGGGCGTGCCGGGCGGGTTGGCGTTTTCTGGTGAGGGAGGGGCGTCGGGGTCGGTTGGGGTGCTGGTGCTTGCAGGCCAGATGGCCTGGGCGGGGCTGGTGATGTAGGGCGGAGCGATGCCGGGGCCGGGCTGATAGACGCCGTCCTTATCGGGGGTTGGGGCAGGGGCGGTGGACTGGTCCTGCGCGGAATCCTGCGGGGCTTGTGCGCGGGTGGGCTGGAGGGTGGCAGCGGTGAGGGTGAGGATCGCCATGAACGATAGAATCTTGCGCATCGTTGGCCCCCTTGGGCGTGCCGGGAATGCGGCGCGGAGATTACCCGGTTAGACTAGCGCAATTCGAAATCGGCGTGCCCGGAATTCTGAGGTCACGCATGGCACTGCATCGACGTCAGGGGCTGTTCTGGCGCAGTTTAGGGGCTCGATGGCGCCGATGGATGAAAAGCTGGCGGGTTTGGCGGGGTCAGTCCCCTTACAATAGGGAGGCAGACAACCTCTCAGGAGAATCCCCAAAAATATGGCTACAGCTACAGTTGAACGCAATGCCGCTTACAAAGTCGCCGACCTTTCGCTGGCGGACTGGGGGCGGAAAGAGATTTCGATTGCCGAGCACGAGATGCCGGGACTGATGTCCATCCGGCGGAAGTACGCCGCGGAGAAGCCGCTGAAGGGCGTGCGGGTTTCTGGGTCGCTGCACATGACGATCCAGACAGCGGTACTGATTGAGACGCTGGCGGAACTGGGCGCAACGGTGCGGTGGGCGAGCTGCAACATTTTCTCGACGCAGGATCACGCGGCTGCGGCCATTGCGGCGGCCGGGATTCCGGTATTCGCCTGGAAGGGCGAGACGCTCGAGGAATATTGGTGGTGTACGGCGCAGGCGCTGGCGCATGAGGGCGGCAAAGGGCCGGAGCTGATTGTGGACGATGGCGGCGACATGACGCTGCTGATCCACAAAGGATATGAGCTGGAGAACGGCGACACGTGGGTGCATACGACGACGGGCAGCGAAGAAGAGCAGGTGATCAAGGCGCTGCTGAAGGAAATCCACGGGGACGACAAGCAGCACTGGCACGCGGTGGTAAAGGACTGGCGCGGCGTTTCCGAGGAGACGACGACGGGCGTGCACCGGCTCTACAAGATGAAGGAGCAGGGGAAGCTGCTGGTTCCGGCGATCAACGTGAACGATTCGGTGACGAAGTCGAAGTTCGACAACCTGTATGGCTGCCGTGAATCGCTGGCAGACGGCATTAAGCGCGCGACCGATGTGATGGTAGCGGGCAAGGTGGCGGTGATCTGCGGGTACGGCGATGTGGGCAAGGGCTCTTCGCATTCGCTGCGGGGCATGGGCGCGCGGGTGATCGTGACAGAGATCGATCCGATTAACGCGCTGCAGGCGGCGATGGAAGGGTTCGAAGTGACGACCATCGAAGACACGCTGGGACGGGGCGACATCTACGTAACGTGCACGGGTAACGTGGATATCATCACGCTCGAGCACATGCAGAAGATGAAGGACCAGGCCATCGTTTGCAACATTGGACACTTCGACAACGAGATCCAGATGGAGCAGCTGAACCACGCGAAGGGCGTGACGAAGCTGAACATCAAACCGCAAGTGGATCAGTACACGTTTGCGGCGGAGGGGAACAAGCCGGCGCACAGCATCTTTATTCTGGCGGAAGGGCGGCTGGTGAATCTGGGCTGCGCGACCGGGCACCCGAGCTTTGTGATGAGCAACAGCTTCGCGAACCAGACGCTGGCGCAGATCGATCTTTGGAAGAACAAAGATTCGTACGCGGTGGATGTTTACACGCTGCCGAAGCATCTGGATGAGGAAGTAGCGCGGCTGCACCTTGAAAAGATTGGGGTGAAGCTGACGAGGCTGACGAAGGAGCAGGCGGATTACATTGGGGTTTCGCCGGACGGGCCGTATAAGGCGGAGCACTACAGATACTAGGGTGTAGTGGGTAGGGTGTAGGAAAAACGGACCGGGGATTGGCGATTGCGAGTTCCCGGTTTTTTTTGCGTTTGACTGGCGGGGAATGGCGAGGCGCAGCCTAATGAAGCACAGTGGCGCCGGTTGCTTCCTACTCCCAGCCGTACAGAGTCTCGAGGTACTCGACCTCGCGCTCTACCCGGAGGGTGAGCAGACAGCTTTCCGCGGTTGGATCCGTGCAGCGCCCGATGTGACGATCCAGGGCGGTCATTGCCGCGAAGATAGTGGCCAAACGAGCGACTGCGTCGGCATGAGTGAGTGCAGGCACGGTTTGGGGAACGGCTTCCTGATTCGCAAGTGCCATGGTGTTGTACATAACCAACCTCGCTCAACTTAAGTGGATTTATGTGTGGATTGTTCCTGCTTCGCCGACTGGCCGCTGCATGACCGAAGCATTCTTAAGAACTCCGCCGGTATCTCCGGCACATACGGCAACGGCAAACGCTGCGCCGATAGTGTGATCGTGCTTTCCATATGCAAACCTCGCCCAACAGTGAATTGAAATGAGCCCTTTATTGCAGAAAGCGCCAATATCCTGAGCCAACTCTCATACCAAGTCTTAGTCTGTTGGTTACTTTCAGGACCGCTGCCACAGAGAATGCAATCCGCATACCAAAGCTCGTGAATTCGACCAACCGCATCAATCCATGACCTTTGGGGATTCATGCGAACTGCCGATTCGCTCGTGCACTCCAATCCGTTCAGCGTCGGCTCACCCTCTGCTGTGTGACACCGCGTAGTATGGTGCGTCTTCTGGCGCATTTCATTTCACCGCGCGTTCCGATCCATCGTGGAGAGCCTCTTCCCGTGCCGGCAGGAAAACGCTCCTCATCGTTTGAGCGAGGTGCTGTAAGGGGTCAGTAACGAGGAGCAGGCGATTTGTCGTTAGTGGGTGCCTCGCATTGCGGTGTCGTCGATCCAGTAGTTCGAGCGGGCGCCTAGATTGAGTTTGGCGTAGCCGGGGAGGTGGACCTGGATCGTGTGCAGGCCGGGGTGCGGCGACGTTGGATGGAAGCTGATGAGGTAGCGATTGGGGACGTGGCCGGAGATGGCAACGAGGTCGTGCTCCATGGATTTGGCGTCGTGGAAGCGGTAGAACTCGCCGCCGGTGATGTGGGCGACGGATTGGGGGATGTCGCGGCGAAGGCTGTCCATGCCGGCGATGGTGGCCAATTTGATGGCGCGCAGCGGCGGGGCGAGGAGGCTGAGGCAGTCGTAAAGTTGCGACATGGTTTGGCCGGTGGTGCGCTCGGGATTGTTGGGATCTTTGGCCATGCATCCGTGAGCGGGGCCGGGTGTGTTGGGTTGAAAGAATTTGGAGGACTGGTCGCGGGCGTCGTAGCGGGTGGAGGAAAACGAGAGCGTGTAGATGGCGGTGTTGGTGTCGCTGATGGCGCGGAGAGCGTCTTCGAGCGAGACATAGCTGCCGTGATCGAGGGTCTCGCTGACGAGGAGAATGGCGCGGCGATATTGAGGCCGCTGCTGCCTGAGGAGATTCACGGCGAAAGTGAGGCTATCGAGGATAGCGGCGCCGGGATCGCCGGGCTGGAGGCCGCGAAGGGCGTTGTCGGCAGCGTCGGTGTCAGGGGTGAAGTCCTGGAGCAGGTGAGGCGTCGAGTCAAAGGCAACGACGGCTACCTGATGCTGAACGCCGCCGATGAGGTTGTCGAGCATGGAGGGGAGGGGGTGCAGGTTGGGGAGTTGGCTGGCGCCGGCGCCGCCGGTTTCAACGACGACGACGAGGGCGAGGGGCTGACCGCCGTTGTCTTCGACGGTAATTTTTTGAGGGACGCCGTCGTCCGTGACAGTGAAGTCGGAGGCGGTGAGGGTGAAGACGGGCTCGCCGGATTTCCTGGTGACGAGGGTGGGGACGAGGACGAGGGTGGACTGGGTGGTGAAGGTGGGGGTTTGCTCGGGGGTGGGCGGCTGGGCGGGCTGATTCTGCGCGCGCGCGAGCGGGGTTAGGAACAATATCGCCGCCAGAGTGGGGAAGACTGGTCGCATCGCGCTGCCAACGTTAAACAGACTGTATCAGCGGCCGTGTTCTTCGAGATACTTTTCGACTTCGAGGGCGGCCATGCAGCCGGACCCGGCGGCGGTGATGGCCTGGCGGTAGCGGCGATCCTGGACGTCTCCGCAGGCGAAAACGCCGGGCAGGCGGGTGAAGACGTTGTTATGGGTTTTGATGTAGCCGTCCTCGTCGAGGTCGAGCTGGCCGGCGAACATGGAGGCGTTAGGAACGTGGCCAATGCCGAGGAATAGTCCGCTAAGGGGCAGGATGGATTCGATGTTGGTGGAGGTGTCGTGGAGGCGGATGCCGGTGACGGATTTTTCTTCTACGCCCAGGACTTCTTTGACAGCGGTATTGGTGAGGAACTTGATTTTGGGGTGAGCAATGGCGCGATCGAGCATGATGCGCGAGGCGCGGAAGTGCTCGCGGCGGTGGATGAGAGTGACTTTGGAGGCAAAGCGGGTGAGGAAGAGGGCTTCTTCCATGGCGGAGTCGCCGCCGCCGACGACGGCGATTTCCTGATCGCGGAAGAAGAAGCCGTCGCAGGTGGCGCAGGAGCTGACGCCGTGTCCGATGAGAGCCTGTTCGGAGGGAAGGCCGAGCCAGCGGGCGGAGGCGCCGCTGGCGATGATGAGGGTGCGGGCGTGAATGGTTTCGTTGCCGAGATTGAGCACGAAGGGATGGCGGGTGAGGTCGGCGGTGGCGAGGTGGCCGATGCGGAACTCCGCGCCGAAGCGGGAGGCCTGCTTGCGCATGTTCTCGATGAGCTCGGGGCCCTGAATGCCTTCGGGCCAGCCGGGAAAATTCTCGACGAGGGTGGTGATGGAGAGCTGGCCTCCTGGCTCGTGACCTTCGAGGACGAGCGGCTTGAGGTTGGCGCGCGCAGTGTAGATGGCAGCGGTGAGCCCGGCGCAGCCGGAGCCGAGGATGACGGTTTCGCGGATAGATTCTGACATGGGACTGAACTTTCGATTGTACCTGTGATGGCGGGGGAAGCCGGTTTCTTTTGGGTGCGCGAGAGGTTCGGTGGTGCTCCGGGGAGACGGATGCGCTGTCAATTAGAAAACGCTCATGATTCGCACTTCCGGTAAGGGAGATGCGTGAGAGCGCGCTAACGATTCAACCTGAGGCCCGGTAGGCCGGATGCAAAAGACCCATGCGGATGGTCCTGCCTTGCAGTGCGTTGGGGGAAGAGGCGAGTTCCGTTGGGTGGGGTGGGCGGTTGGACTGATGGTAGCGCTGGCTCTGCTGTTGTTGTTCGCCGATAACGCGTTGGCGAGCGGGCCGCGGTGGGTGGCGGGATTGGGGTACTTCACGGTATCGGCCGACGGGCAGCCGGTGGTGTGGGCGAATGGGCAGGTGACGTATTACACGGATTTAAGCGATCTGAGCGCGGAAGTGAGCCAGGCTCAGGCGACCGCGATGGTGGCGACGGCGGCGGCGGAGTGGAGCGGAGTGAATACGGCGGCGGTGGCGATCCAGTGGGGCGGAAATCTGGCGGAGAACGTGGATTCGGCAGTGACGACGGGAGCGAACGGGATTGTTCTGCCGGGAGATATTTTGCCGAGCGCGACAGCGACGCCGGTGGCGGTGGTTTTCGATGAGACGGGCGCGGTGATCAATGGAATCTATGGGGCGGGCGCGAATTCTGCGCTCGACTGCCGGGACAACGGAGTGATTACGACCGTCGACAACCTCGCGGCGAGCGGAAACATAGCGCATGCGCTGATTGTGGTGAACGGGCAGTGCGCGACGACGGATATGCAAATTGCGAACCTGCAGTATCAGCTGGTGCGCGCATTTGGGCGGGTGCTGGGACTGGACTGGTCGCAGGCGAATGAAGAGATGTTTGTGGGCGGGCAGATCACGATTGATGGGATGTTGGGATGGCCGGTGATGCATCCGATGGAGCGGCTTTGCACGAGCAGCGGGGGAACGTGCATGCCGGGCGGAAATGCGCTGCGGCCCGACGATGTGGCGGGGTTGAACCGGCTGTATCCGGTGACGGCTACGAACATTGGAAGTTTTCCGGGGACAACGATTACGGCGGCGGCAACGATTTCTGTGCAGGGAACGATTATGTTTGCGCGCGGGCAGGGGATGCAGGGCGTGAATGTAGTGCTGCGTCCGCTGGTGAACGGCGTTCCGGATGTGACGCAGACCGTGACGGCGGTGAGCGGTGTTTCATTCGCGGGGAATGCGGGGAATCCAGTTGACGGGTTCACCGAT
Organism: Acidobacteriaceae bacterium; assembly: GCA_035482355.1. Taxonomy (GTDB): domain Bacteria; phylum Acidobacteriota; class Terriglobia; order Terriglobales; family Acidobacteriaceae; genus Palsa-343. The sequence continues at coordinate 46,152 of DATHQV010000220.1, forward strand.
GCTCAGGGGAACCCGCTGGATCGGTTTGGGAGTAACGATGCGTCGCTGGAGGGTTTTTTCGATTTGAGCGGCGTGCCGCTGCCGCCGGGGGTGACAACTTCGGATTATGAGCTCACGTTTGAGGCGGTGAATCCGCTGTATGAGGATGAGTGGTCTGTGGGTCCGTATACGAAGGGCCAGGTAACGCCCTCGGGGACGATGCCGGTGATTACGCTGCCGGGCTTGAGCGCGGGGTCGGCGGTGACGGAGACGGTGGTGATTGACGATTCTGCGGATGAGGCGCAGAGCGGAGGCGACGGGACGGAGGCTGCTCCAGCGGCGTTGCCGGTGAGCGGCGAATGGACGGGGCGGATTACGGGATACGGGCACTCGGGGTGGTTCGAGTGGTGGGCACGGGGTGGGCGTGAGTTCACGATCGAGGCGCAGGCGCTGGATGAGACAGGCGGGGCGACGGAGAACAAGGCGCAGATGGTGATTGGCGCGTGGAACGGGACGGATGCGCTGGGTTCACTGCCGGCAACGGGGACCGAGCAGCCGTTCAATGGCATTGTGGCGGGACTGACGGCGTTGCCGGCGCTGACGGGCGCTGACAGCGAAGTACGGATTGGGCTGGCGGACTGGCGGGGGGATGGGCGTCCGGACTACGCGTATCACGGGCGGATTTTGTATGCGGACAGCGTGACGCCGTCGCGGATGCCGGTAGCGGGCGGGCCGATGGTGATTACGGGCATGGGGTTTCGTCCGGGGATGACGGTGGCGGTGAACGGCTTGCCGGCGCAGGTGACGAGCGTGACGCCAAACACGATTGTCGCGATGGCTCCGGCGTCGAGCGGGGTGACAGGGACGGTGCCGCTGGAGATTCAGGATCCTGTGACGCTGGGGATCACGGCGTTCAATACGGGATTCAGTTACGAAGCGCAGGCGGACGATGCGATTGGGTGGGTGGGTACTCCTTCGGCAAAAGTGTCGATGGACGTGCCGTGGAATTTATCGGCTCGGGCGATGAATTTGACGACGCAGACACCGGCGGCTGGAGTGACGGTGACGTTCGCAGTGAGCATGGGGACGGTGGCGCTGGGATGCGGTAAAAGCGCGTGCAGCGTGACGACGGCACCAGATGGGACAGCGGTGCTGGCGGTGATGACGAACTCGACGGCCCAGGCGCGGGTGACGGCGTCGCTGTCGAATTGCAGAAGCGTGGCAGCGCAGTTCGAGGGGAGTGCGATGCCGGCGATTGCGGCGCTGACGCCGAATCTGTATATCGCGATGGGGGCGACGGTGCAGTGGCCGGTGCAGGCGATGGTGCTGAGTTCGAAGGGAGCACCGGTGGCAGGCAAAAGCGTGACATGGGCGGGGAACTCGGGGGTAGTGGCACTGGTGGGAACGAGTGTGAGCGGCGAGAATGGGATTGCAACGAACACGATTACGGCTGGTCCCTTCAACGCGAGCGTGACGGGGTTGCTGAGTGCCTGTTGGACGGGGACAGCGAACTGCACGAGCTTCCATGTGATTCCGGTGCAGTTAACGACGGAGAAGCTGGTGGGGTGGAGCGGGACGGCGCAATACGTGGCGGCGGGACAGACTTTTGCGCCGATGGTGCTGCATGTTACGGACGCGTTTGGGGATCCGGTAGCGGGTGCGGAGGTGACGCTGGCGGAGACGTTTTACGGATGGACGGAGCCATGTGGGGCGCAGAGAAGTTGCGGGGCGGCACCGGTGATCGCGCAGCAAAGAGTGCTGGCAGTTTCGGGACTAGACGGCTCAGTGACAAAGATGCCGCTGAGCGAGAGCAGTATGGCGGGGCGGCTGGTGGTGATGGCGATTACGGGGACGGATACGGAGCTGGAATTCGAGCTGCGGGCGCATCCGTAAAGACAGGTTTCAGGCTCCGGGCGATGAGAATCGGGGCAGAGTGGGGAGATTTCGCCGGGTTGAACGAGTTAGCTTTCTGAGGCTGGTTGAGGGGCGGCGATTTCGTATTCAGTTTGTACCAGGCCGCCGGGATAGGTGCGCGTTTCGATGTGGCGCAGAGTGATGTCAGCTGGGAGTGGGCCGAAGACGGGGATCCCTGACCCGATGAGTATGGGCACATGTGTAATGATGAGCCGGTTGATGAGTCCGGCTGCGAGGAATCGTTGAATGGTGATACCGCCGTCGATGTAGGCGTGCTGGAATCCGCGGGCGCTGAGTTGGGCGGCGATTGCGGCGGGCTCGCCTGACATTTGCTCGACGTTGCCATCTTTGACGGAGGAGAAATCGAGGGGACGGCTGCTGAGCACGACGACCGGCTTGCTGCCGTAGAACCATTTGCCAAAGGTCAAGACGACGTCGAAGGTGTTGCGTCCGATGACCATGACGTCGGTGCTTGCGAAGAATTCTTCGAAGCCGTGCGGCTCCCTCCCGCCGCTGTCGAGGAAGTCGAGCGCGTGGTTAGGGCGGGCGAGAAAGCCATCGACGCTGACACCGCAGAAGACGGAGAGCTTCATGGCCCGGCCTCCTTCTCATCGATTGAATCATTCGAGTCTAAATGTTCTTCTGCGCGGTCGGGCAGTCCTCAATTTGTGCTGGGATGCTCATCGCGCAGCCTGGCCAGGATTCCTTTAGGATGGCGAGGTAGCTGGTTGAGAAATTTGTTCGCGAGGTTCAGCAATTTCAGACCATCCTTATTTTCATCCTGATGCGAAGACGCCGTTGCACTGCGATGGCGTGAGTTTGGAGACGCTGGCGCGGAAGTTTGGCACGCCGCTGTATGTGTATTCGGCGAACCATATTCTGGAGCGGCTAAAGATGTTTCAGAACGCATTCGCGGCGGTGCCGCATTTGGTTTGTTATGCGGTGAAGGCGAGTTCGACGCTGGCGTTGCTGGAGATGCTGGCAAAGCGTGGTGCCGGATTCGATATTGTTTCCGGCGGCGAGCTGGAGCGGGTGCTGCTGGCGGACCGGACGGCGGCGGAGCGGGTGGTTTTTTCAGGGATTGGAAAGACCGCGCCGGAGCTGGATTTGGCGCTGAAGGCCGGGATTCTGCTCTTCAATGTAGAGAGCGAAGGGGAGCTGGAGTTGCTGGAGGAGCGGGCGGCGAAGATGCGCAAACGGCCGCGGATGGCGCTGCGTGTGAATCCGGATGTTTTTGCGGAGACGCATCCGTATATTTCGACGGGGCTGCGGGAGCACAAATTCGGGATTGACATTCGGCATGCGCGGAAGCTGTATCGCAGGGCGGGGAAGCATCTGGAGCCGTGCGGAGTGAGCGTGCATATTGGGTCGCAGATACGGGCGGCGGAGCCGTTTCAGGCAGCGGGGGAGCGGGTGGCGCAACTGATTGGCGAACTGCGGCGGGATGGTCACGCGATTCGCTACATGGATGCGGGCGGCGGGCTGGGGATTGAGTATCACAGCGAGCGCGGGTTCGACGCGGAAGAGAAGGTGAAGGAATACGCAGCGGCGCTGATGGCATCGGCGCAGCGAGTGGGCGGGCTGACGCTGCTGATGGAGCCGGGGCGGTTCTTAGTCGCGCAGGCGGGAGCGCTGGTGGCGCGCGTGCTGTACGTGAAGAAGAACGGGACGAAGACGTTTGTGATTACGGATGCCGGGATGAACGATTTGATTCGTCCGGCGCTGTACCAGGCGTATCACGAGATAGTGCCTGTGGCGGCGCGGCGCGGGAAGAAGACGATGGTGGCGGACGTAGTGGGTCCGGTATGCGAGACGGGCGATTTTTTTGCGCGCGACAGGGAGATTCCGCCGGTGAAGCCGGGTGATCTGGTGGTGCTGCTGGATACGGGAGCGTATGGGATGTCGCTGGCGTCGAATTACAATTCGCGGCCGCGTGCGGCGGAGGTATTGGTGGAGGGGCGGCGGGCGAGGCTGATCCGGCGGCGGGAGACAATGGCGGACCTGGTGGCGGAGGAGCGTGCAGCGACAGGACTCTGATAGTTTGGTGAGTCTTAAGTTTCGCGACGGATCGATGGAGGCTACTCATTATGCGACCTTTTGGAAATTCTGTTTTGGCTGCGCTGTGCACTGGGTGCATGGCGTTTTCTTTTGCGGCTCACGCTGACAATTTGACGGTGAAAACCGACAAAGGCAAAGTGCAGGGGAAGATGAGCACGGATGGGCAGGTGCGGGATTTCCTGGGCGTACCGTTTGCGGCGCCGCCGGTGGGGCCGATGCGGTGGAAGCCTCCGCAACCGGCGGCGAAGTGGGCGGGCGTGCACGATGCGACGAATTTTGGAGACCGGTGCATCCAGACGAATCCGTTTGAGGACATGCATTACCGCGATCCCGCGCAGAGCGAGGATTGCCTGTCATTGAATGTGTGGACACCGGCGAAGGACAAGAAGGCAAAGCTGCCGGTGATGGTGTGGATTTACGGCGGTGGGTATGTGGCGGGGACGACATCGGAGCCGCGGCAGGATGGCGAGCATCTGGCGCACAAGGGCGTGGTGGTGGTTTCGATGAACTACCGGCTGGGGATTTTTGGATTCTATGCGGGGACGGGGCTGGCGGAGGAGTCGGAACACCATGCTGCTGGGAACTATGGGCTGATGGACCAGACGGCCGCGATTGCATGGGTGAAGAAGAACATTAAAAACTTCGGGGGCGATCCGGAGAACGTGACGATCTTTGGGGAGTCGGCGGGATCGTTCAGCGTGAGCGTGCAGATGGCGTCACCGCTGGCGCAGGGATTGTTCCAGCATGCGATCGGGGAGAGCGGTGGAGCATTCTCGGCGCGGGGGCTTCGGTTTAAGTCGCTGTCGGAGGTGGAGAAGGCGAACGCGGACTGGGCTACGGCGACGTTTGGGACGTCGGACCTGACGGCGCTGCGGGCGATGGGCGCGGATGATTTGCTCGCGAAGATGAAGGCGCAGCCGCATACCGTTCGGTCTCCGGTGGGTCCGGACGTGGACGGATATTTTCTGACAGAGCCGGTGAGCCAGGTTTACGCGGAAGGGAAGCAGGCGCATATTCCGATGATGGCGGGATGGAATCGGGATGAGCCGAGCGCGCTGGCAGTGAATCATCCTCAGCCTCCGACGGTGGCGAGTTTCCAGGAGATGGCGCAGAAGAGTTTTCCGAACGATGCGGATGCGTTTCTGAAGTTGTATCCGGCGACGACGGATGCGGAGGCGGTGCGTTCGGCAATTGATTTCGCGGGCGACTCGTTTATCGCGTACGGGACGTGGGCGTGGCTGGAAGCGCAGGTGAAGACGGGCGAACAGCCGGTGTACCGGTACCACTTCGAACGGCCTTCTCCGTCGGATAAGTGGCATCCCGCGGGGTCGGGAGCGTTTCACTCGGATGAGATTGAGTACGTGTTTGGGACGCTGGATTCGAGGCCGGATGCGCATTGGCAGCCGGAGGATTACAAGGTCAGCGATCTGGTGGAGACGTACTGGACGAACTTCGCGAAGACGGGCGACCCGAATGGCGGCGATTTACCTAAATGGCCGCAGTACAACGAGAGCGATGGCTGGCAGATCATGCATCTGGATGTGGATTCGCAGGCGGGGCCTGATCCGTACCGGGCGCGGTATCTGTTTTTGCAGAGCGAGTGGTCGAAGCCGCTACCGGAGTCACCCACCGAGTAGCTTGAGCAGGCGATCGCGATGCGGGGCGAGGACCTGCTGGAGCGGGCCGGTAGCGGTGACGCGTCCTGACTCGAGCAGGACGACACTGGCGGGAAGACGCCAGATTTCCGCGAGGTCGTGGGAGACGTAGACTACGCGCGTCTCAAGCGCGAGCAGGCGCGTGAGGATGTCGTTCGCGGACGCGTCGTCGAGGGCGGCGAGCGGCTCATCGAGCAAAAGCAATTTGGGATGGGGAGCAAGGGCGCGGGCAAGAGCGACGCGCTGGCGCTCTCCGCCGGAAAGCTGCGCGGGCGTCCGGCGGGCGAGGGATTCTGCGCCGAAGAGGTGGAGCATTTCGGTGACGCGCTGCGCGCGGGCTGCGGATTCGAGATGACGAATGCCGAAGGCCACATTCTGCTGCACGGTGAGGTGGGGAAAGAGCGCGGGCTGCTGGGTGACGTAGCCGATGGATCGGCGGCCGGGAGGAATTGCGACGCCGGTGCTGCTGTCGAGGACGGTTTGGCTGGCGAGGGTGATGCGGCCGGAGTCAGGCGAGGCGAGGCCGGCGAGGATGCGGAGGATGGTGCTTTTGCCTGCGCCGGAAGGACCGAAGATGACAGTCCAGGGGCTCTCCAATGAAAACTGGACGTCGAGGGTGAAGGCGCCCTGATGATGGCGGAGGGTCACATCATGCGTGGAGAGTTCAGGCATGGCGGGCTCCGTTGTTGCCGCGGCGCGCGTAGAGCAGGATGAGCGCGATGAGGGCGATGCCGATGAGGAGCAGTGAAGTGCGATTGGCCTGGGCGTAGCTGAAATCCTGAACCTGATCGTAGATGGCGATGGACAGGGTGCGGGTAGCGCCGGGGATATCGCCGCCGATCATGAGGACGACGCCGAATTCACCCACGGTGTGGGTGAAGCAGAGGGCGGCGGCGGCTACGACGGAACGAACGGACAGAGGCAGGAGGATCTCGGAAAGGATGCGGAGGCGTCCGGCGCCGAGGAGGCGTGCTTGCTCGAGGAGCGCGGGGTCGATGGAGTGAAAGCCGGCGGTGAGAGGCTGGACGGCGAAGGGCAGGCTGTAGATGACGGAGCCGATGACGAGTCCGGCGAAAGAAAAAGAGAGCGGATGGCCGAGGAGGTGGGCGGTGACGCGTCCGAAGGCGGTTCGGGGCCCGAGCAGGACGAGCAGGTAGAAGCCGAGGACGGTGGGCGGAAGCAGGATGGGAAGTGTGCTGAGAGCTTCGACGAGAGGACGCAGGCGGGAGCGGGTGGAGACGATCCAATACGCGAGAGGAATGCTGGCGGCCAATAACACGAGGGTGGTCGTGGCGGCGAGGCGGAAGGTGAGGGCGAGCGCCTGGAGATCCATCAGGGACGAGGGAACGGAATGAGTCCGCTTGAGGAGAGCTCGCGGGCGATTTCAGGGCGATGGAGGAAAGTGAGGAAGCGACGGGCGGCGTCGGCGTTCGCGCTGCCGCGGACGACGATCGCGCCTTGCAGGATGGGAGGATAGTCTTCGACGGGAACACGCAGGAAGTGGCCGTCGGCGCTGAGGCGTGGCGTGAGCGCGGAGGTGAGCGAGATGAACCCGACCTGGGCGTTGCCGGAGTCAGCATATTGCGCGGCCTGGGCAATGTTTTCTGCGATGCGGAGATGTGGCTGGACGACGGGGGCGAGGCTGAGGTGGTCGAGCGTGGCCTGGGCGGCGCGTCCGTAGGGCGCGTGCTCGGGATTGGCGATGGCGATGGACTGGACGGTGCGGAGGGCATCGAGGGAAAGCGTGGAGATGCCGGAGTCGTTGCGGGTCCAGAGGACGAGGGTTCCGCGCGCGTAGATGAGGGGGTGGTCCTGTTCGGCTTTTCCGGCGTCGATGACGCGCTGGGGGAA
>DATHQV010000221.1:0-70852 GCA_035482355.1 Acidobacteriaceae bacterium
GGCTTCAGCAGCAGCAGACGCAGCGCTGCGAAGGCCAGTAGCGCCCCAAACGCATATTGGATCCACGCAAACCGCGCGAGCAGCGTGGTCCCGGCCAATATGAGCACGCCGCGCAGCACGATCGCCCCCAGCACGCCCCACATCAGCACGCGCCGCTGCTGTTCCGCGTCGAGGCGCAGCGCGCGAAACAGGATGAGAAAGACGAACAGGTTATCGACGCTGAGCGAGCCTTCAATCAGGTAGCCAGTCGCGAATTCAATCGCGGGCTTTCTGCCGGTGGTGTGTCCAATCCACACCGCCCAGGCGCAAGCCAGCAGCGCGAGAAATCCCGTCCACAGCCACGCGGAACGCACCGAACCAAACCGCCCAGGACGTTGCAGCAATCCCAGATCCACGACCAGCAGCGCGGCGACGAGAATAGCGAAGGCGAGACCGTGCGCAGGCATCGGCGGAGCCTACTTCTGGTTCAGCAGGCGAATGGTTTCCTCGAGCGTATCGCCCGCAATGGTCAGGCTCTTCGCGCTGAGCTTGTCCATCGTGTCCTGGGCAGTGTGCCAGTAGGAGTTGTCGTACCCATAGTCGAGGTCGATCAGATCGGCGCAGGGCACGCCGCGTTTCACAAACGGAATGTGGTCATCCTCGTCGCGGGTTTGCGTTTGGAAGAAGTACGATTGCCACCCGTATTGCGTCGCAGCCTTCTGCACCAGATCTTCCAGCCACGGAGTGGAGTTAAGGTCGCGCTGGATGTCGAGGTCCCTGTCGCCCAGCATATCCGCCAGCAGGAACGCCTTGACGCGCTTTAGCGTGCCGTCCGCCTGCCACTTGTCCGCGAGATGCTTGCTGCCATACACAGAGTCGCTGTCCGACCAGGTCTTGATCGCCTCTTCGCCGTCGGTGAAGAGCAGCCATACGCTGTAGCCGTCGTTCGGTTTCCCGCGCAGGTCGTTGGCGATCTGGATCAGCAGACCCGTCGTCGAGCCGCCGTCATTCGCGCCCACGTAGTGGATATTGCGCAGCGGATAATTCGTCTCGTAATGCGTGGCCAGCACAAGGATGCCGTCTTTTTTGCCAGGGAACTTCACGATGAAGTTGTGCATCTGCATCGAACCCGCGGGCGTGTTGGTGGTGAAGGTGTCCTCTTCCAGTTGATCGCGACGGAACTGCGTTTTCAGAAACGCTTCCGCTTTGGCATGGCCGGGGCTGCCAATCCAGCGCGGCCCGGTGGCGTTGACGTACTGGCGCGTGTAATCCAGAGCCTTCGCCCCATCGAACTGCGGCAGCGACTGCGCATGAACGCTACAGCTCGCCGCGCAAACGGCCGCCACAACCAGGAATCGTCTCAGTGTCACTTCGCAGCCGCCTTTTCCGCGCGTCTCCTGCGCGACGTCGGGTTCACCAGCCATGAGACGCCGATGCTGATCAGGTAGAGCGTCACCATCGGAGCCGCGAAGACGCACATGGTCGTCGGATCAGGCGTCGGCGCAATGATGGTCGCCACAATGAAAATGAGCAGGATCGCGATCCGGATGTGCTTCCACAAAAATTTCGGGCTCACAATGCCGAACAGCGACAGAAACATCACGAGAATCGGCAGCTCGAATGTGGCCGCCAGCCCCATGATCACCGTCAGAAACAGCCCGGTGTACTCGTTAATCTCGATGAGCGGATTGAAATCCTTGTTGAACGTGAACAGGAAATCGAGCGCACCTGGGAAAACCCAGTGATAACCGAAGAACGCGCCAGCCAGAAACAGGCTGACCGTGGCCGCCATAAACGGGGTGACGAAACGCTTCTCGTTGCGGTACAGCCCCGGAGAAATAAACAGCCAAACCTGGTAGAGGATGAAGGGCGACGCGAAAATGCACCCGACCATCAGGCTGATTTCCAGGTACATGTTGAATCCGTCGACGGGGTTCAGGTAGTTCAGCTGCGCCGGCATATGATGATTGGCCAGCGCTACCTTCACCGGCTTCTCCATAAAGCCGTAAATCTTTTCGCGAAATCCCCACGCGACGCAAAAACCGGCGAAGAGGTAAATCGCGGAATGGATGATGCGCTTGCGCAGTTCCTGCAGGTGCTCCAGCAGGCTCATGCCGGGTAGCTCAGCGCGTTCGCTCACCGCGGCTCGCGCGCGGTCGACGAGGTCCTTCTTGTCTTCCGTGGTATCAATCATGGTTTACAGATTCAGGGGTCACGGATTCGTGTTGCGCAGCTTCCGGGCTGAGCGCGTGAACGCCGTTGGCTGTTGCGGCAGGATCTGTAGGACGCGGCTCGGCAACGCCCGGAACACTGGGCTCGGCAGACGGTGCAGCCTCGGCGAGGAGATCCGCGGAATTCAGTGCAAGTTCCGGAGACACCGGCAGTGGTTCCATCGCATCCGCTGCGGGAGCAAAGGGACGCGCGATGCTCACCGTCTCGCCGGTTGAAGGCGGCAGGATGGACGGCGTCGCTGCCGGCACTGCAACCGGCTGAGCCGCGGCAGCGGCGGCGGCAGCAGCGGCCTGGCTCTCGGCCAGCTTCTTGCGCCGCTCCTCGTCCTCCATATTGCGAATCTCATCCTGGATCTGGAATTTGAATTCGTTGCTGGCGCGGCGGAATTCGGCCAGCAGTTTGCCAACGGTCCTGCCAATTTCCGGCAGCCTCTTCGGTCCAAAGAGGACCAGCGCCAGAATGAAGATGAGAATGGAGTCGCCGAAGTGCATGAATACTTCATGATACCTGCCGCTATTGGCGAGTCACAAATAAGCCCCCGGTGCCGACAGGCGGGTAGTATCGACGTGCTTTTTCTAACACGGCCTGCCCCCGAAGTTGCAGGATGGGTGGTTACGGTTGTATTAAACTAATTGCATCAACACGCTTTGGCCGGGTCCTGGTTTTGCGACCCGAATCGCGGTTGGAGCGTCTAAGGTAGCAGGAAGTAGAGGCTGCAACATCCCCGTTAGCTGGGCGGACCCCAGGCAAGTCCGATGAGTCCGCAGCGAGTTGACTGCAGCTGAGTTTGGCTTTCAACATCCCCGTCCAGGTTGGTTAAGCCCGCAAGGGCCACGCCGAATCGGACTGAAGGCGGCTTTTGTGAGTGTTCTTGAAGCAGTTGTTGAACCCGTGTTGGCGGAGCCCGAGACTTGTTCTCTTGAGAACTATCTGGCCTTGCCCGACCACAGCATGGATGAACGGATTGCCGCGGCGCGTAAGGCTCTGGGCACTACCACCATCCTGCTTGGACACCACTACCAGCGCGACGAAGTGATCCGTTTCGCTGATTTCACCGGCGACTCCTACAAACTTTCAAAAATCGCTGCGGAAACCGAAGCCAGGTACATCGTCTTCTGCGGCGTGCACTTCATGGCGGAGAGCGCCGACGTGCTGGGCCACGAGGGTCAGCAGGTCATCCTGCCCGATCTGAATGCCGGCTGCTCGATGGCCGATATGGCCGAGATCGGCCAGGTGGAGGATTGCTGGGACACTCTGCTGCGCTCAGGCATCAGCGAGAGCGAAATCCTGCCCCTCACCTACATGAACTCTGCAGCGAACATCAAAGCCTTCTGCGGCGAACGCGGCGGCCTGGTGTGTACTTCATCCAATGCCCGTGGCGCGTTTGAGTGGGCTTTCCAGCGCGCGAAGAAAATCCTGTTCCTTCCCGACCAGCACCTCGGACGCAACACCGGCCACGCCATGGGCATTCCGCTGAATGAAATGGTCGTGTTCGACCCCTGGCAAATTGGCGGTGGTATCACGCCGGAACGCCTGCGTGCCGCGAAGGTGATCCTGTGGAAGGGTCACTGCTCCGTCCACCAGCGCTTTCTGCCCGAGCATGTGGACAAGGTCCGCGCGAAGTATCCCGGCATTCAGGTCATCGTGCATCCGGAGTGCCGTCTCGAAGTCTGCGAAAAAGCCGACGCTCTGGGGTCGACGGAACGGCTCATCAAGATCGTGCAGGATGCGCCTTCAGGCTCAACCTTTGCCATCGGCACTGAAATTCATCTGGTCAACCGACTGGCGAAGGAATTCGCGCCGCAGGGCAAGAAGATCATCACCCTTGACGACACTGGCTGCCTCTGCACCACGATGTACCGCATCAGCCCGCAGCATTTGGCCTGGGCACTGGAGAACCTGATGGAAGGCCGCGTGGTCAACCGCATCCAGGTCCGCGACGACGTGAAATACTGGGCGCGCGTGGCCCTCGACCGCATGCTGGAGATTCACGCTTAGGATGAAGACCTTTACCCTCGACGAAGCACAGAACCTGCTCCCCATCGTGGAGTCGCTGTTGAATCGCGCCATCGAAGCGAAGGAGTCGCTCGGCGAGTTAGAAGAAGATCAGCAGGATCTCGTGCGCCGCATTTTTCTCACTGGTGGCATGCTGGTCGATATTGCCGGTGTGAAGAAGCGCAAAATCACAATGGCCGCGCTGGTGCAGCGTGCCAGGGATTCGCTGCAGGAAATCGACGCCATCGGTGTGCAGGTCAAGGATCTCGACAGCGGGCTGCTCGATTTCCCCTGCATCCTCGAAGGCGAAACGGTCCTGCTGTGCTGGAAACACGGCGAGGCCCGCATCGAGTTCTGGCATCGCATTGAGGACGGCTTCCGCGGCCGCCAGCCCATTGACGCCCGCTTCCGCAAAACCGCGCCTGAGAAGCTCAACTGAACGGCGCACAATCCAGCGGCCAACTTGCCATCCATCCACCCCACAGATGAGATAAGGCGCCAGTCGCGCCTTATCTCATCTTCCGTCTGTAGAGGCTTGCGTTCTACCGCCGCCCGCCGCGGCCGCCTCCCCGATATCCCGGCAGCGCATGTTCACGGCCGCCCTCATGGCCGGCATTGCCTACGTGGCCTCGTCCATCCCGCGCCTCATTGCCGCGGAAGTGGTAGAACGCCCGATCTCCGCGCTCCGGCAGCGGCCCACGGTAGCCGTTATGTGGATCAAACCGGTTGTCGACATGTCCGTAAAACCCACGAGGTCCGTGGAACCAGGGACCCGCTCCGAGAAACACTCCTCCCACAAACCAATCGGGACCGTAGTAGCCGTAAGGAGCGCAGTCATACGGCTCGTAGTCGAAGTATCCGTAGGGACAGACGGGCGCCGGCCCAATATTGACGCCGACGGCAACCTGGGCTGGCGCGTGCGCCGGCGCCACAAGGGCACAACTCAACACGACGGTGGCAACAGCTGCGAAAGCAATAGCTTTGGCTTTGAACATGGTTTCTCCTTGGTTGGTTCTTTCGACCGGATCGGCGCAGAACTGCGCTTTGTTTCTGAGTTGGAGATGGAGCGGCGAGTCCTGTCTACAGCTGACAATGGAACCCCGGTCTCTCGATTGCCAGCATGATACCGCAGGTCGGTAACGAGAGGTCACCAGCCGGCATTGAGGCCTTAGGCCGGCTGGCTTTCGACTCCAGGCTTCTGGCTACCAGCTCGTCTCCATGACATCTGTCACCTCGCTTTGTTGACAAAGCCCACTGCTGCTCGCCGCGCATCCGCGCGATTCTAATCCTGCCGCTGAGGTTCCTCTCACGGCAGGAGACACCGAATGTCAGCATCCGCAGTCGTTTCCCAGAACCACCACGCGCATCCGGCAGCATGGCCGTCGCCTCCTTCGCAGGCACGCGCCATCGCCAAATTGCAGTCGGTCACCCGGCGCTACGGCCCGGTCACCGCGCTCGACAATTTCTCGCTCACGCTGCATGCGGGCGAGGTCGTCGCGCTGCTCGGGCCGAACGGCGCGGGCAAAACCACCGCAGTGCGCCTGCTGCTGGGGCTCATTTCGCCCGACACCGGCAGCGCTCGCGTGCTCGGTCGCGATCCCCGCGACTCCGACGCCAGAACCCGCATTGGCGCCATGCTCCAGATCAGCCGCGTGCCGGAAATGCTCCGCGTCCGCGAGCACATCGACCTCTTCCGCAGCTACTATCCCAACCCGCTGCCCATGGCCGAAATCGTGAAGGCCGCGAAGCTTGAAGGCATCGAAGACAAGCTCTTCGGAAAGCTCTCCGGCGGCCAAAAGCAGCGCACCCTCTTCGCGCTGGCCCTCTGCGGCAACCCCGACCTCATCTTCCTCGACGAGCCCACCGTCGGCATGGACATCGAGTCGCGCCGCGCGCTGTGGGATCAGATCCGCGCTCTCTCCGCTGCCGGCAAAACCGTGCTGCTCACCACGCACTACCTCGAAGAGGCTGACATGCTGGCCAGCCGCGTCGTCGTCATCAACAAGGGCAAAGTGGTATGCGAAGGCACGTCTGCTGAGATCAAGCAGCGCGTATCCGGCCGCCGCATCCGCTGCATCACCCAGCTCGATCCCGATTTTCTGCGCACCCTGCCCAGCGTCACCGAAGTCCAGCAGGATCGCGAAGCCGTAGTGATTCGTGCCGACCGGCCTGAATCCGTCGTCCGCGAAATGCTGCTCCGCGACGAGACGCTCCACGGACTCGAAGTCTCGGCCGCCGCGCTGGAAGATGCTTTCCTCGCGCTCACCTCCGAACCCACACACGCGTAACCGGCCCAGCAACTCGACAGGAGACACCACCATGGCGACCAACGCAATCGCGGTAACCGCGAATCCCCTCAACCTCGGCTACTACGCGCGCCTCTTCAGCAAAGAGACCAAATACGAATTTGTGCGCCTGCTCCGCACCAAAGCGTTTTCGTTCTCCGTCATCGGAATGCCGGTGATGTTCTTCCTGCTCTTTGGGGTCTCCAACCGCCATAACGGCTTCTCGACCTACCTCATGCCCAGCTATAGCTGCATGGGCGTGGTGTCCGCGTGCCTCTTCGGCATCGGCATGGGCATCGCGCTGGAGCGCTCGCAGGGCTGGCTCGACCTGAAACAGGCCAGCCCCATGCCGCGCCTCTCCTATATCGGCGCTAAGGTTATGAGCTGCGCAGGCTTCGCGGTGGTCATCGTCGCGGCGCTGGTCAGCCTGGGCGTCACCGTCGGCGGCGCGCACGTCACCCTGCTGCAATTTGGCGAACTGGCTGGCGTCATCGTCGCGGGCTCCGTTCCGTTCACCGCCATGGCTCTGCTCGTGGCCCTGGTAGTTCCCGCCAACTCCGGCCCCGGCATCATTAACCTCATCTACTTGCCCATGTCTTTCGCGTCGGGCTTCTGGATGCCCATCAGCCTGCTCCCGCATTTCCTGCAGAAGATGGCTCCCGCGCTGCCGACGTATCACCTGGCCCAGCTCGCGCTCGGCATCTTCCATCTGGCGCAGCCCGGCAGCATGATGGGCCATTGGGAATCGCTGGGCGGATTTACTCTGGTAATGCTGGGCGCGGCCTGGGTTATCTTTACCCGCAGCGAGGCAAAGGCGTAAGCCAGTTATGAGCCCCTTATGAGTCTGTTCGATCCCAACTCGTCCTGTGATTCCGCCCCCAATGTGATTGCGGAAAAAAGGCCCTTCCAGGATGTCTGGCAGGCCCCGTCAGAAAACCTGATCGGCAGTCTGCGGAGAGGAGAAATGGCGCTACGCGGCGACACGGCGACCCGCTGGAGCACGCGATTGAGCCGCGGCCACTTCTTCGACTTCATCTGGATCATTTACTCCATCTTCTTCTTCATCCAGCCCATCGAGGAGCACAGCCGCCGCTCCTGGGAAATATTCGCCGTCGTCTATGTAGTGTTCGTCGCCCTCTACGCGGGCATGGTTTACGCGAAAAAGCGCAGCACGCAATATTGGCTGCTGGCTGCGATGGGCGTCCTCGGCCTCCTCTACTACCCGTACAACGCAGGGGCGAGCGGCCTGTTCATCTACGTGCTGGCATTCCTGCCCTTCATGACGGAATCCATCCCCGTCTGCATGCTCTCCTACGCTGCCGTCTCCATCGGCCTCATGACGGAAGGCATCTTCTGCCACCTCAGCGCCTGGAGCTGGGGATTCTCAACCGTCTTCGGCCTCGCCATCGGATTCGGCAACCTCGTCGCCGCGCAGCGCATGCGCGTGAATCACAAGCTCGGCCTCGCCCACGAAGAAATCGCTCACCTCGCCAAAGTGGCCGAGCGCGAGCGCATCGCCCGCGACCTGCACGACGTCCTCGGTCACACCCTCTCCGTCGTCGTGCTCAAATCCGAGCTTGCCGGCAAGCTCATGGACCGCGATCCCGACCGCGCCCGCCGCGAAATCGGCGAAGTCGAGCAGATTGCCCGCAAAGCCCTCGGCGACGTTCGCGAGGCCATCAGCGGTTACCGCTCCGGAGGCCTCGCCGCCGAGATCGCGCGCGCCGGGAAGACTCTGGAAACCGCCGGCGTTACCCTCCAGTTCGATGCCCAGCCGCCGCAGCTTCCGCCTGCCGAAGAAACCGTGCTCTCCCTCATCGTGCGCGAGGCCGTCACCAACATCGTCCGCCACGCCCAGGCCAGCCGCTGCGTCCTCGAAATCAAATCCGGCGGCGACGGCACCGCACTCGTCGTCCAGGACGACGGCCGCGGCGGCATCCGCCAGGAGGGCAACGGCCTGCGCGGCATGCGCGAACGGGTCACTTCTCTTGGCGGTACTTTCCGCGTCGATTCCGCGCAAGGCACCCGGCTCGTGATTCAGATTCCCTCGCGCGGCTCCACTCCCGACCAGATTCCCGCGGACGCTCCCGGCATCCCGGCTTCCCGCACGGCAGGCCAGGAAGTATGAAAAAAATCCAGGTAATCGTGGCGGAAGATCAGGCGATGGTCCTGGGCGCGCTTGCCGCGTTGCTTGAGACTGAGCCGGACATCGCCGTGTGTGCCCGCGCCGCGAACGGACGCGAAGCGCTGACCGCGGTCGGCAAATTCAAGCCCGACGTCCTGGTCACAGACATCGAGATGCCCGAGATGACCGGCCTCACCCTGGCCGCCGAAGTCCGCGACCGCTATCCGCAAACGCGTGTTGTCATCCTTACCACCTTCGCGCGCCAGGGCTATCTCCGTCGCGCCCTCGACGCCGGAGCGAAGGGCTATTTGCTCAAAGACCGTCCCTCCGCGGAACTGGCCGACGCCGTTCGCCGCGTGCAGCAGGGGCTCCGCGTCGTCGATCCCGACCTGGCCCTCGAAGCCTGGGACAGTGGCCCCGACCCGTTAACCGAGCGCGAACGCCAGATTCTGTGGCGCGCGGGCGAGGGCAAGTCTTCCGGCGAAATCGCCGACGAACTCCACCTCTCCGAAGGCACCGTCCGCAACTACCTTTCCGAGGCCATCAGCAAACTCGGCGCATCCAATCGCGTGGAAGCAGCTCGGCTGGCCCGCGCGAAGGGATGGCTCTAGGCTTCCCGGCCGCCGCCGCTTGATCGCAACGAATCGAATTTCTCTCCCCGCATGAATACGGTTGCATCCCGTGGTACTTTCAGGCATCGTTTTCATCAGCGGGTGGCATCTTGGGGACAGGGGCGCAGATGGACTGATCCGTCCCAGGCTGCCTTGCAACCGCGGAAGTTCGGCTGCTTTCCCGGCTGGATGGTTAGAGCACGGTGAAGCCGCACGATGGATTTGGGCCTTTGGCCGTTGACCCCGGAGCGCGCTCTGCAAGAGATCGAGCCAATTCGATCGGTTGCTGATGGAACCATGACCGTCCTCGTGGTGGAGGATGATCGCGCCATCCGTTACTTATTCACGGCAGTGCTGCGCGGTAACGGGTTCATCGTGATTGCCTGCGAAGATGGGGCCAGTGGGCTCGCCATGGCTCGAGCCAAGATTGACGAAATTCACGCCGTCATCACGGATTCCAGCATGCCCGGCCTCGACGGCCGTCAGTTGATCGCAGAAATCCGCGCTATGCGGCCAACCATGCCGATCCTCGTCGTCAGCGGCAGCGTGGACGATTCTCGACCCGGCGCCGACCCTTCTATCACCTACCTCTGCAAGCCACTTTCCCCCGATCGCCTCACCGTCGAATTGCGTAAGCTCCTCAGTCTCTGACCGGCTCCAGGTACCCCGACTCCACACTCTGCCGGAAATGCTCTACGATAGTGAGTTCGTCCCTGACTTTTTACAAGGGCTGAGCCTCGGGAGAAGCGATGATCATTGGTGTTCCCAAAGAAGTAAAGGACCACGAAAGCCGCGTCGGCATTACGCCCGCGGGCGTTAAGGCACTCAGCGAAGCCGGGCACAAAGTGCTGGTGGAAACACACGCCGGAGAATTATCCGCCTTCACCGACGACGAATACCAGTCGGCCGGCGCGGTTTTGGCAGCAGACGCCCACAACGTGTGGAGCAACGCTGACATGATCGTCAAGGTCAAAGAGCCCGTCGAGAAGGAATACCAGTTCTTCCGCGAAGGCCTGGTCCTTTTCACCTATTTGCACCTCGCCCCGGTGCCGGTGCTGACAGAAAAGATGATCGAGAAAAAAGTGATCGGCATCGCCTACGAGACCATCCGTGACCGCGCCGGCACGCTGCCTCTGCTCACGCCTATGTCAGAAGTCGCCGGACGCATGTCGGTGCAGGTTGGCGCGGCCTATCTCGAGAAGGAAAAGGGCGGACGCGGCGTACTCCTCGGCGGCGTCCCAGGAGTGCCTCCCGCCAGCGTCTGCGTCATCGGCGGCGGCATTGTCGGCACCAACGCCGCGAAAATCGCGCTCGGCATGGGCGCGCGGGTCACGCTGGTCGATCTGAACCTGAACCGCCTCCGCGAGCTCGACGACATCTTCGGCGGACGCATCTTCACCCTGGCCTCCAATTCCTGGAACGTCTCGCGCGCCGTGCAGGACGCCGACCTGGTCATCGGCGGCGTGCTCATCCCTGGCGCAGCCGCTCCCAAAATCGTCACCCGCGAAATGGTCTCCAAAATGAAGAAGGGAGCGGTCATCGTCGACGTCGCCATCGATCAGGGCGGCTGCGTCGAAACCGCTCACCCCACCACCCACAGCGATCCAGCCTACGAAGTCAACGGCGTGGTTCACTACTGCGTGACGAACATGCCTGCAGCGGTGCCCAACACCTCCACGCTGGCCCTCACGAACGCCACCTTCCCCTACATCCTGCGCCTGGCCCGCGGAGCCAGCAAGGCGATCAAGGAGGATGACGGCATCCGCGACGGCGTCAACACCTACGAAGGCACCCTAACCTGCGAACCCGTAGCCATCTCGCAAAAGAAACCGTGGAAACCGGTGCGCGACCTGCTGGCGTGAACACTAAACCCCGATCGCTGACCGCTGCCTCTACTGCGTCATCTGCACACCCTTCTCCAAACGGAAGGTGCAAAGCGTCTCCGCGGGCAACACAATCTCCTTGTTGCCCGTCATCGCGCTGCCGGCTGTGCCTGCGCCGGCTCCGGCCAATCCGCCGATCACCGCGCCTTTCCCGCCGCCCGCCAGCCCGCCAATAATGGCGCCAAATGCTCCGCCTCCTCCCGCGAATTTGGCGGTCCGCTTGCCCTTGCCCTTTTCCGTGCGCTCCATCGTGCTGGTAGCCACGGGATACGTCCCGGAATCCGTGTGGATGCGATCGAGACGCAACGCCAGCAGCGCTCCGCCTTTAAAGTGACCCAGCGGCTTGGCGTCTACCACCGTCCCATCGACGTGCGCGCCCTGCGGAATCAAATCCAGCCCGTTCACCAGCACGTCCTCAGAGACCGTTGCGTGGAACTTCTGTCCTAACCCGCTGATCTTCGATCCCAGCGCCTCGTCCAGACGCACGTGGATGCGCGTGCCCGCAGGAACGACTACCGGAGCTGGCGGCGGGGCAGGCGCTGCCTGCGGTGCTGGCGAAGCCGGTGCGGGATTCTGCGCGGCATTGGGGGCCGAATTTGGGTTCGTTCCTGGAGTTGTGTTGTTCGCGGGCGGCGCGCTCTTTTTGCCGCAGCCACCAACGGCCAGCGTAGCGGCCAGCGCCACAACGCCAAACCGAAAAGAATTGGGGCGAAGAAAATGGGGGAAGCTTTTCATTTTGTGCCTCGCTGACGAAGATTTGGGGGGACGAGAGCCGGGTCCCAGGCTGAAACACGCAACGCACGAATCGCGTCTTTCAGAAACAGTAGTTTAGGACAACGAGGAGCCTATAATCATCCGTAATTCAAGGCGGAATCTCGATTTGGCAGACGCGAAACATCGGCGAGCAACTCTCATTTTGCTGGGCGTCGCCGTTTTTGTGCTGTTGCTGCTGCTGCTTGCCCTCAACGCGTTCAATGTGCGCTCGATCAATCCGCAAACCACCGCGCAAATCTTCCTGCTCACTTCCGTTTCCGTCCTGGTATTCCTGCTTTTCGTCACGGTGCTGGTGCTGCTGCTGCGCAACGTCATCAAGCTCCTCGCAGAGCGGCGAAGCCAGGTCCTCGGTGCGCGCCTGCGGACGCGCATGTTTATCGGCGCATTGCTCCTTTCCTTCGTTCCTGCACTCTTCATGTTCCTCTTTAGCTTCTTGCTCATGAACCGTTCCATCGACAGATGGTTCTCTGAGCCGGCTTCTGAGGTCCGCGACGACTCCGCGCAGATCGCCATGGAGCTCTCCCACTACGCCTCGCTGAATGCCCGGGCCGAGGCCGAAAGCCTGGCGGGTTCCCCTCAACTCGCTACAGCGCTCGAGTCCGGCAACTCCCGGGCCATCGTCGACGAAATGCGCGCCCACCAGATCACCCTGCAGGGCGGATTTGCCGCCCTCTATCGGGATTCAGCCCCCGTGGCCCTCTATGAGCTGCCCCAGCAAACCGGTCCATGGGAGGTCCATTCCTGGCTCAACGACACCGACCGCCAGGTCATCCCACCGGATCAACCCCTCGCAGCGGCCATCCTGAAAGCAGCGCAGCGCGCCGACGAGCCGATGCTCGTATCCGGCGGGTCAGAATACGCCCTCGGCGCGGCCAGTTTGCCCGGTGGCGGTGTTGTGGTGGCCGGATTGCCCATGCCCGCCGGCCTCAACACCATCATGAACGGCCTCAGCAGCGGCGCCAGCCAGTACTGGGCGCTCTACCGGCAGCGGCGGATTATTCGCAGCACCTACTTCCTGCTCCTGCTCATGCTCACCGCCCTCGTCTTCTTCTCCAGCAGCTGGCTGGCCCTGTATGTCTCGCGCCAAATGACCGGCCCCCTCGAAGCCCTCGCCGACGCCATGGATGAGATCGGCAAGGGTGAATACAGCCATCGCGTCACTGCAGCCGCCAGCGCCGAAATGGCCGAGCTCGTCGGCTCCTTCAACCACATGGCCGCCGATCTGGAAGAGAGCCGCCTGGCCGCGGAGACCTCCGCCCGCGAGCTGGCCACCGCCAACGCCGCCATCGAAGCCCGCCGCAAGGAACTCGAAACCATCCTCGAGACCATCCCCTCCGGCGTGGTCACGCTGGACGCCTCACGCCGCATTGTGCTGGGCAATCGCGCCTTCACTGACCTGCTGCGACTCGAGGGCCACCGCGACATCGCCGGCGTCCAGCTCGATACGCTGCTGCCGCCCGAGTTCACGCAGGAGCTCACCCGCCTCGACCGCCGCGCCCACCGCATGGGCGTCGCTTCCTCCGAATTCGAATTGCGCACCCCGCGCGGCCCCGTGAATCTCGCCGTCACCATCGCCGCCGTAACGCCGGGCAGCAGCCAGGAACGCGGTTCCATCCTCGTTCTGGAAGACGTGACGGATCTGTTGCATGCGCAGCGTCAATCTGCCTGGAAGGAAGTGGCGCAGCGCATCGCGCACGAGATTCGCAATCCGCTCACCCCCATCACGCTTTCTGCGGAGCGCATCCGCCGCCACGTCGATCGCAGCCTTCCCGAGTCACCTAGCGTCATTCGCAAATGCTGCGACGCCATCCTTGGCTCCGTCGAGTCGATGCGCACGCTGGTGAGCCAGTTTGGGGCGCTCGCCGAATTTCCCGTCGCGAACCCGCGCCCCTCCGACCTGAACGAAATTGTCGAAAGCGCGTTGCTCCTCTTCGAGGGCCGCATTCAGAACATCCGCGTCGAACGCCATCTCCAGCCGGGAATGCCGCCGGTGATGGCCGATCCTGAAGCGTTGCGCCGCGGCCTCGCCAACCTCATCGACAATGCTGCCGAGGCCATGCAGGAAAGCCTGCTGCGCGTCCTTTCGATTCAAACCTCGGTCGGCGAACGCCACGGCATGGCGGAGATTGTCGTGTCCGACACCGGTCCCGGCCTGACCGACGACATGCGCGAACGCCTTTTCCTGCCGTGGTTTTCCACGCGCCAGCGCGGCACCGGCCTCGGTTTGTCGATTGTCGCCAAGATTGTCCAGGATCACGGCGGATCCATCCGCGCCGAAAATAATTCTCCCGCCGGAGCGCGGTTTATCGTCGAACTGCCGTTGGCCGATAACGGAGCGCCGGAAGGAACTGCGGCTGCTACTTTGACCCGGGCCGGCTGAACCCATGAATCACATCCTCATCGTGGACGATGAAGCGGAGATTCGCGAATCTCTTGAGGAGATCCTGCGCGAAGAAGGCTACTCCGTCGCCAGCGCCGGAACCGCCGCTGAAGCGCTCACGCTCGCGCGCGATCCCGTCTACGACGTCCTGCTGCTCGATGTCTGGCTCCCGGATCGCGATGGCATCGAAATCCTCGCTGAGTTGCGCGCGCTCGATGCAGCCGCGCGCCCCGAGGTGATCGTCATCTCCGGCCACGCCACCATCGAAACCGCAGTGAAAGCGACCAAGCTCGGAGCCTTCGACTTCCTCGAAAAGCCCTTGATGCTCGAGCGCACGCTGATCGTCGTAAAGAACGCCATCGAAGCGCGCCGCCTCCGCACAGAAAACGTCGAATTCCGCCGCCAGCTCGCCCAGGAATCGCAAATCACCGGAGAAAGTGTGATGGCCCGCGCGCTCCGTCAGCAGATCACGCTGATGGCGCCCACCAATGGACGCGTCCTCATCTATGGCGAATCCGGTTCGGGCAAGGAGCTCATCGCGCGCGCCATCCACGCCGGAAGCCTGCGCAGCGACCGCGTATTCGTGGAGTTAAACTGCGCGGCCATTCCCGAGGACTACATCGAGAGCGAGCTCTTCGGCTACCGCAACGGAGCCATTCCCGGCGGTCCTCCGGAGAAGCGCGGCACCTTCGAGCGCGCCAACGGAGGCTCGCTGTTCCTCGACGAAGTGGGCGACATGAGCCTCAAGACCCAGGCCAAAGTCCTCCGCGCCCTCGACGAACAGCGCTTCGTTCCCGTCGGAGCCACCCAGCCCATCAGCGTGGACGTGCGCGTGATCGCGGCCACCAATAAGGATCTGGAAGAAGAAATTGCAAAAGGAAATTTTCGCGAGGATTTTTTCTATCGCCTCAATGTCATTCCGTTTTACGTGCCGCCCTTGCGCGACCGCCGCGAGGATATTCCTCTGCTGGTCCGCGAATTTCTCCGCCGGTTCGGCCGCGAATATGCGCGTCCTCGCGTAGAAATCGGCGACGAAGCCATCGAACTCCTGCGCCAATATCACTGGCCCGGCAACGTCCGCGAGCTCAAGAACGTCATCGAGCGCGTCCTCATCCTCAATCCCCAGGCGCAGCGCATCGACCGCCGCCACCTGCCCATGCTCGTGCAGCGCACCGCGGTGCGCTCCGGCGACTTTGACACACTGCAGCAGGCTCGCGACGCCTACGAGCGCGAATACATCCTGAAAAAAATCGATGACTGCAACGGCAACATGAGCCGCGCAGCGGAAACCCTCGGCCTCGAACGCAGCCACCTCTACCGCAAAATGAAAGCCCTCGGCATCGGCGCGCGCGAGCCCTCGCAGGAGCACTAAAACGGCCTCCCGTTAGAATGCTCCGTGGGTTCCAGACCCTCGTTTCAGTCAGGAGCATTCCCGTGCCTCGCAAATTCCTTCCCGCTTTTCTTCTTCTCCTCGCAGCCTCCGTCGTGCACGCGCAAACACCGCCGAACGCTCCCCATTCCAGCCTGCCGCGCCCAAGCCTCCCGAGTATTGCCAAAAAGGACGGCCGTTACGCGCTCATTGTCGACGGCACGCCGTACCTCATGCTCGGCGCGCAAATCAACAACTCCAGCGCATGGCCGGCCATGCTGCCGAAAGTCTGGCCCGCCATCGACGACCTGCATGCCAACACCGTCGAGATGCCCATCTACTGGGAGCAATTCGAATCCGCGCCCGGCCATTACGACGACTCCGTGATGCTCACCCTGCTCGCCCAGGCGCGCCAGCACAAGATCCACCTCGTCCTCCTCTGGTTCGGCACGTGGAAAAACGGCAGCGGCCACTACACGCCAGCGTGGATCAAGCAGGACAACCCACGCTATCCGCGAGTCATCTGCTCCGACGGCCGCACCATGGATTCGCTCTCGCCACTCTTTCCCGCGACGCTCGAAGCTGATCGCACCGCGTTCACCGCCTTCATGCGCCATCTCAAAGCCGCCGATCCCCAACACACCGTCATCATGGTCCAGGTGGAGAACGAATCAGGCACGTGGGGATGCGTGCGCGATTCCTCACCCACCGCGCAAAAGTTATTCGCCGGGCCCGTCCCTGCTGAACTCATCGCAGGCCTGCACAAGCAGCCCGGCACCTGGAGCGAAGTCTTCGGCGACGATGCTGACGAATTCTTCCACGCCTGGTACGTCGCGCATTTTGTCGGACAAGTAGCTGCTGCGGGCAAAGCCGTTTACCCGCTGCCCATGTACGCGAATGCCGCCATGCGCCCCGCCTTCAACCCCAGGCGCGGCACCTACGAGAGCGGCGGCCCCACCGACAACGTGCTCGACATCTGGAAGCTTGTCGCGCCCGCCATTGATGTTCTCTCGCCCGACATCTACACCCCCAACTACGACGCCTACACCCGCTACCTCGACGAGTATGGCCGAGCCAACAACGCGATGTTCATCCCTGAGACCGGCAACCAGCCGCCCTACGCGCGCTACTTCTTCGCGGCGGTCGGCCATGGAGCCATCGGCTTCTCGCCCTTCGGCATGGATTTCACCGGTTACCGCAACGGTCCGCTCGCTGATCCGCGCCTCGACAAGGACGCGCTCGCGCCCTTCGCACTCAACTACGCGATCGCCGGATCGATGGACCGCGAGTTGGCGCAGCTCAACTTCGACGGCAAGCTCAAGGGCGTGTCTGAGAATCCTGCAGAGCATCGCCAGACCCTCGACTTCGGCGCGTGGCAGGCCGTCGTTTCCTATGGCATGCCGCAGTTCGGCATGGGCCGCGAGCCGGCCGGCAACCCGGATCCCATCGGCGGCGCGCTAATCGGAGAACTCGCGCCCAACCAGTTTTTAGTGACCGCCATCCACGCCCGCGTTGATTTCAATCCGGCCGACCCCGGCAAACAACGACAGTTCATCCGCGTCGAAGAAGGCCATTACGAAAACGGCACGTGGCATTTCGAACGCATCTGGAACGGCGACCAGACCGACTACGGTTTGAATTTCATGGGAGCAGCGCAGGTACTGCGCGTCACGCTCGCCACCTACTGACCATCACGCCAGCGTTATCACCGTGATCTCCGGCGGGCACCGGAAGCGGAACGGCACACCCACCGCGCCAATGCCGCGATTCACATAGAGCTGTGTAGGCCCGTGACGAAACAACCCCTCAACGTAGTGGTTGCCATACTCAGGAAGGTGGAGCGGAGGCAAGAACGGGAGGCGCACCTGTCCGCCGTGGGTGTGCCCGCTCAGCATCAGATCGACGTTGAATCGCGCGACATCCGGCAAAATATCCGGCTCGTGCGCCAGCACGATCACAGGCTCCCCGTCAGAAAGCACCGCGCGCGGCAGGGCGCGATCCGGATGCGAGTTGCCGCAGCACGCGCTGCCGAGGCCCGCAAGCCACAACCGCTGCCCGTCGCGCTCCAGAGGCACCGCGCTGTTTTCAAGCATCGGAATTCCATGGTCCTTCAGCGCTCCCGTCACGGCATGCGAGCCCACAATACAGTCGTGATTGCCGAGGATGGCATAACGGAGCGGACATTCAATCTCGCTGAGGATGGCCGCGCATTCCGGAGCCTTGTGCCGCCCGAAGGAGCGCGGCATTGGTCCAAAGCTGACGAAGTCGCCGGTCAGCACCACCAGATCCGGCCGCAGGCGATTGACGTGGCGCACCATCTCACGCAGAAAGATCGGCTCGGTGTATTCGTCGTAGTGAAAATCTGAAATCTGCACGATCCGCAGCCCGCGAAAGGCATCGGGCAGGCGTGCCAGATGAATCGTAGGCTGCTCAATGCTCAGTTCGTGGCGAGAAATCTCGCCGGCATAGAGTGCGAGGCCGCCCAGCGACGCCGCGGTCAGCGTGAGGAATCGTCGCCGGGTGAAGGTATGTTTTTGTTCGAGCGGCGGCGTTCCCACTTCTTCATGATACGGGTAAGACACTTCCCTCGCGTGATGCGGCGCCGCGCCAACAACAAGGCCGGGCGTATAAGCCCGGCCTTGTTCTTCCAGATTTGTTCTTCCAGCTTCCCGTTACCAGCCGTAACCACGGTAGTAAGGCGGCGGATAAGGAGCGTAGTACACCGGGCGCCGCTGCAACTGCGGAGCATTCCGCGCCAGGCTCTGCGCTTCCTGCCACGAGACCGGCTGCACCGTCACCGCACTCGCCAGGTGGAAGTTCAGCAGTGTCTCCGGCAGCAGCACCGCGCGCGGTCCATTCGTTTCAGCAGAAGCCAGCAGACCGGCACCGCCGCCCGCCAGCGCTCCCACGGCAGCACCAGGTCCGCGCCCAATCACGCCGCCGATCAGCGCGCCCACCAGTGCGCCTCCAGCGGTATTGCCCACGGTGTAACCCGCCTTATTCGGCCCTTTGGTCGACCAAATGTCTGTGCTTAAGGGATACTGCTTCCCGCTCAGGCTCACCGAAGTGATCTGCAGGTCCAGTTCGCCGCTGCCGCCAAGTGCTCCAGGCTTCTTGGATCTCACGACCACGCCCTGCAGCACCGCGCCGCGCGGAATCGCCAGCACATTGCCTTCAAACACGTCGCTGGCAGCCGTAGCCTGGAACGCGGCTCCGTCCTGCAGCTTCCGTGTGTCCAGCGCCTCGCTGGTGCGAATCTGCAGCAGCGTCCCGGAAGGAACCGTCACCGGTCCACTCACTGGCTGCGCCGGCGAATAGCTGCCATAACCCTGATACGCGCCCTGATTTGAACCCGGGTAAGCGGGACGCGCTGGCATCGGTTGATCCGGAGGCGGCGGAGGCGGCAGCTGGTTCGCTGCACCCGGCTGCTGCGGAACTGCCGGAGCCTGCTGCGCGGCCTGCTGATCGTCTGCCGGAGGCGGCGGCGCCTGGTCCTGCGCTGCCTGGGCCGGCGCTGCCTGATCGCCACCATCGGCGATCGTGATGTTGTCCTGGATGCCGGCGATGCCCGGCACATTCGCCGCTACCGTCTCGGCTTCCTGCCGCTGCTGCTGGTTCTGGACTGTCCCCGTCAGCGTCACCACGCGATTGGCTGTGTACGCCTTCACCTGCTGCCCCTGCAGCGCTGTATCGTTGCTGAGCGCAGCCGCCACGCTGGCCTGTAAATCGCCGTCGCTCGCCTGAGCGACAGCCGCTGGAATCCAAAGGCAGCCCGCGAGCGCGAGCGCCGCGCCCGTTCCCAATATTTGCCGAATCGAATCAGTTCGCATATCTGCAACTCCCCGCGCTTCAGAACTTTTCAGCCTGCGCCTCGTGGCGGACCCCAAAATCCCAGTTTCAGGATAGCTGAGGTCTCAGACGCAGCACCGCCTAAAGCGTCACTCTTTTCAACACTTGATTAGATGAAAAGTTTTGCGAAAAGCCGCAGCGCCGCTCTTCCGGGCGAACCCTCAGAATCAACCCTTACCGCGCTCCCTCCGGTACCACTCAATCAGGGAAGTGGTTGAGCTGTCGTGGCTCCCCGAGGCGGGGCCTGATCCATCCAGCTCGCCAATGATCTTCTTCGCCAAAACTTTGCCCAGCTCCACGCCCCACTGGTCGAAGGAATCAATCTGCCAAATGACCCCTTGCGTGAACACGCTGTGTTCGTACAGAGCCACCAGTTTGCCCAGCGTTCCCGGAGTCAGTTCGTCCAGCAGGATGGTGTTCGAGGGCCGGTTACCTTCGAAGACCCGATGCGGCACCAGCCAGTCCGGCGTGCCCTCCGCCTTCACCTCTTCCGGCGTCTTGCCAAAAGCCAGGGCCTCGCCCTGAGCAAAAACATTGGCCATCAGCAGGTCGTGATGGTTTCCCAGCGGGTTCAGTGTCTTCGCGAAGCCGATAAAGTCGCAGGGAATCAGCCGCGTTCCCTGGTGGATGAGCTGGTAGAACGAGTGCTGCCCATTCGTGCCAGGCTCACCCCAGAAAATCGGCCCGGTTTCATAATCCACGCGCTCGCCTGAGAGTGTGACGTGCTTGCCATTGCTCTCCATGGTGAGCTGTTGCAGGTAAGCAGGGAAGCGCTTCAGGTACTGATCGTAAGGCAGCACGGCCACCGTCTCCGCGCCAAAGAAATCCGTGTACCAAAGCGTGAGCAACCCCATAATTGCGGGGATATTCCGCGTCAGTGGCGTCGTCCGGAAATGCGTGTCCATCGCGTGGAACCCCGCCAGCATCGCGCGAAAATTCTCCGGGCCAATCGCCAGCATCGTCGACAATCCAATGGCCGAATCCATGGAGTAGCGCCCGCCCACCCAGTCCCAGAACCCAAACATATTCGCCGTGTCGATCCCGAACTTCGACACTTCCTTGGCGTTTGTCGAAACCGCGACAAAATGCTTTGCCACCGCCCGCTCGTCCTTCAGCTTCTTCAGCGACCATTCCCGCGCCGACTGCGCATTGGTCATAGTTTCCAGCGTGGTGAAGGTTTTCGACGAAATGATGAACAGCGTCTCTTCCGGATCGATATCGCGCGTTGCCTCAGCAAAATCTGTCCCATCCACATTCGAGACGAACCGGAAACTGATGTCCCGCTGGCTATAGTGCCGCAGCGCTTCATAGGCCATCACCGGCCCCAGATCGGATCCGCCGATCCCGATGTTGATCACGTTGTGAATCGTTTTGCCGGTAAAGCCGCGCCACGAACCGCCGCGCACGCGGTTGCAGAACTCGGCCATCCGGTCCAGCACCTCGTGCACCCCCACCACCACGTTCTCGCCATCCACCGTGATGGTCGAACCCCGGGGCGCCCGCAGCGCCGTGTGTAGCACCGCCCGTTTCTCCGTGATGTTGATCTTCTCGCCGGTGAACATGGCCTCAATGCGCTCGCGCAGACCGCTTTGCTCCGCCAGATCGAACAGCAAACTCAGCGTCTCATCGGTGACGCGGTGCTTCGAGTAGTCGAAGTAAATGCCCTCTGCGTTAGTTGTCAGTCGGGTGCCCCGGCTGGGATCACTCTTGAAAATCTCCCGCAGCGAGAGCGGTCGAACGGTTTCGGCATGCGCCTGCAACGCTTTCCAGGCAGGCAGTTGGGTCAGCGGGGTTTGCACGGCAGTCGCGGATGCGCTCATCTTGATCTCTCCAAAAATTGCGATTCAACGGGTTTGATTCCAGGTCTTTAAGAACGGTCGCATTGCGCGGCCGAGAGTTTCAGTTCCCGGTCGGAATAATACCGGCATTCTCCACCATCAGCGCCACTGTACGCTCCAGCGCGCGTGTCCGGTGCATCGTCGCCTTCGGTACCACCATCCCCTGGCGCGGCGCCAACTCAACGGTCCGGCCCTCCAGATCGATCAGCAGGCGCCCCTCGAGCACATAGAAAAATTCATCGTCGTCCGTGTGCTGATGCCAGTGGTATTCGCCTTCGAACACGCCCATCCGCACCACGCTGCCGTTCACCTGGCAAAGCGTTTGGTTGAACCACTTGAATGTGCAGCCATCGGCAATCGCCTTCTCATCAATCACTTCAAGCGGCTGATGCAAAATGTTCAGCCGCGTTTCATACGGATAAGCGGCGACGGAATCGGCCATGGGGGACCTCCGAAACGGATAAAAACCATGGTACGCCGGACGCGCGAACCGTGGGTATAGGGACAAAATGCCGACCACAATGTGGCATAATGTCCTTATGGACGCCACGGCGACAGCCCGTTTTCCTCTGCTCCATTCTCTCCGCCTCGATCTGCAGGCGGTGGAGTCCGGTCTGTCCGTGGCCACGCTCACCAACTTCGTTGCCGCTTCCGGGCTCAGGATGGCCGACGTCTACGACGTGGTCATTCCCGCGCGGACGCTCAAGCACCGCAAGGCCCGCAAGCAGGCGCTCTCCGCAGACGAATCCGACAAACTCGCGCGCCTCATCCGTACCTGGGACCGCGCCGTGCGCGTTGTGGGCGATCCGCCCAAAGCGCTCTACTGGCTCAACAAGCCGCTGCGCCGCTTTGCAGGACGCACCCCGCTCCACATGCTGCGCACGGAATTCGGCGCGCGTCTCGTCGAGGAAATGCTCGGCCAAATGGATTACGGAATGTTCGCCTAGCAGCCGATGCCCTCGCTTTGGAGAATCAGCAACCACGCATCGCTCTCGGGCGAAGGCGGTCTGCATTTCGCGGCGCGCTGGCACACCGCCGGCCTTCCTATCGTCTATTTCGCTGAGTCCCCGGCGGGCGCGCTTGTCGAAGTCCTCGTGCATCTCGAACTCGACGAGCAGGACTGGCCCCGCTCCTATCGCCTGATCCAGGCCGAGTTTCCCGACAAGTTGAAAATGGAGACTCTGGACCCGGGCGGTAAGAACTGGCGCACCAGCCTGGCCGCAACCCGCAAGCTCGGAGATGAATGGCTCCGCTCCGGCCGCACGGCCCTGGCCCGCGTGCCCTCCGCCATCGTGCCCGATACCTGGAACGTTCTGCTCAATCCGCGCCACGCCCAGGCCGATCAGGTAAAGATCTTGCGCACCGTTCGCGCAGAATACGATCTGCGCCTCATGCCCAAGCCCCGCAAACCTAAATAGCCGCGCGCCTGGTAGCCAGTTCAGCGACAGGCTTTGACATGCACTGCACGGCCTGCGTAAGAACCCACATCTTGTATCAGGGCATGACTTCAGTCGTGCCGAAAACGGCCCAAAATATGCCGGGCTTTAGCCCCTGAGGGCGTTTTCCGTGCGCAGCACGAATTGACTACGACTTGTTCAAACTGCTCATCGCAAACACCCGCGCCGCTTCCAGCAACTTCTTCACCGACTCCTTCGAGCACGACTCGGAATAAATCCGCAGCAACGGTTCCGTCCCCGAAGCCCGCAGCAGCAGCCACGTCTTCGCCGCATTCGGCTTGGTTTTCGCCTCCGGATTGTCAAGCCAGAACTTGATACCGTCCAGCGTCTCCACCTTCTCTACCTTCATCCCGGCGAATTCCGCCACGCCCGCCTTCGCGCGCGCGATGGTCGCGTTCTTCAAATCGTCGTTGATGTGCAGATCGATGCGTCCGTACTGGTGCTCCCCATATTCCTTCTGAAGCCGCTCGACCAGCTGCCCCAGCGTCTTCTTCTCTTCGGCCATCACGTTGGCAATCAGCAGCGCATTCAGCAATCCATCCCGTTCCGGCAGATGCCGACGAATCCCAATCCCGCCCGACTCCTCGCCGCCGATCAGAATGTCCTCCGTCAGCATCAGTTCGCAGACAAACTTGAAGCCGATTCCGTGCTCGTGCAGCTTGCGCCCATAGCGCGCCGCAATCCGGTCGAGCATCGACGTGGTGTTGAACGCGCGCGTCACGTCCCCGGGCCACCCCTTGCGCTCCAAAATCCACTGCAAAATCACCGAATAAATCTTGTGCGGATCGACAAAGTTGCCGTGCTCATCGGCCGCGCCAATGCGGTCCGCATCGCCATCCGTAATCAGCGCGGCATCGCATTTCTGCTCCACCACCACGTCCTGCGCCATCCGAATATGCGGCTCGATCGGCTCCGGATTGATCCCGGGAAACAGCGGGTCATGATTCGCGCGTATCTCCACGAAATCCACGCCAATCCTCGTGAAGATTCCCGCCAGAACTCCCGCGCCTGCGCCATACATGCAGTCCACCACGAAGCGGAAGCCCGACTTCGCAATCAAATCCAGATCGACGAATTTCTGAATCGCGTCGATGTAAGGCGGTAGGAAATTGACGCGTTCAATCTTCGCCGGTGTCGCTGCGGGTAACGGCCGCCCCAGCATCGATTCAATCTCCGCTATAATCGCCGGACTACCCGATCCGCCATACGCGGCCTTGTACTTCACGCCGTTCCACTGCGCGGGGTTATGGCTCGACGTGATCATCACGCCCCCCGCGGCGCCCCGCGTCTTCACCGCGTACGACAGCGCCGGCGTAGCCGTGATGCGATCCGCCAGCTTCACCGGAATCCCGGCCCCGGCCAGCACCTGGGCCACGGCCTCCGCAAAAGCGGGCGAGCCAAAGCGCGTGTCGTAGCCAATGCATACACCCTTCGCCGGATCCTCTTTTGCGAGGACGTAGCTGGCAATCGCGGCTGCCGCCGCGCGCACATTCTCAAACGTGAAGTCGTCGGCAATCACGCCGCGCCATCCGTCCGTTCCAAATTTTACGGGCGATTTTTGCAATATTACCTCAGACATTGCGTTAGATCAGTTCCTCGTGTCCTCGCGCGGCCAGTTCTTTCACCACCTTGCCCACATCCTGCGAGTGGGGGCGTGAAGTAATCAGCAGCGCGTCTTCCGTCTCTACGACCACCAGGTCTTCAACGCCCACCAGCGCAACAAAGCGCTTCGGGCTGAAGACATAGTTGTTGCGCGCGTTCAGCACCACGGTCCCCGCAGTCTCCACCACGTTCCCGGCATCATCCGCGGCTTTATGCTCTACCTGGAATTCGTGCAGCGCCGCCCATGAGCCCAAATCGCTCCAGCCAAACCGTGACGGCAGACAGAACAGATGCGACCGCGTTTCGCCTTTGGCTGATCGCGGTTCCAGCACCGCGTAATCCACGCTGATGTTCTCGCACTTCGGATACAACTCGTCGAAAGCCTTCTTGAAATCCGGTGTGCCCCACGCTGCGGCAATTTCTTCGAGCAGCGGTGCGGTCTCCGGCAAATATTCGCGGACCGCATTCGCCAGTGTGGTCGCACTCCACACAAACATGCCGCTGTTCCAGTAGTAATTGCCGGCCGCCACAAACTCCTCGGCCTTCTCCGCGTTTGGCTTTTCCAGAAAGCGCCGCACCCGCAGAATCCCGTCTTCCAGCGACGATCCGGTTTCAATGTAACCGTAGCCGGTCTCCGCCCGCGTAGGCTCAATGCCCAGAACCACCATATTCTCGCCCGCTGCCGCCAGCCTCACCGCCCGCGTAATGGTGGTGACAAACGCTTCCTCGTCGGCAATCACGTGGTCGGAAGGGAAGACGCCCAGCACCGCGCCGGGATGCAGTTTCTCCATCAGAAATGCGGCCAGTCCTGCAGCCGGTGCCGTATTGCGCGCAGCCGGTTCGCATACCACTTGTTCTTCCGGCACCGTATCCAGTTGGGTGCAGATGGCTCCGGAGAGCAGGGAATTCGTGATCACCCAAACATCGTGAGCGTTGGCCAGCGGCGCCAGCCGGTCCAGCGTTCGCTGGATCATCGTGCGCTCGCCATCCAGCGCCAGCACCTGCTTGGCGCGTGCGCGGCGGCTGCGCGGCCAGAACCGCGTGCCGCTGCCGCCAGCCAAAATAATAGGACGAAAGTCGATTGCCTCGGCCATCGATCTCCTGACAAAACTACAGAATAAACGAGAGGCTACGCCGCCCCCTGGTCTCCCGCAGGAAGGATACGAATGATCTCCGCCGGTCCTTCAACCGAGAGAGCCCAACGTGCTGTAGATGCAGGAATGACCGCCAACTGGTTGCGTTCGACGTAAAAAGGTTCAAAAGCCCCGCCGTCGTTCGACAGGCCCGAGATCCGGATGCGTCCCTCCGCAACAAACAGCATCTGTACGGTCTGGACGGGCGCCACCAGCGACGGCGCAGTGTTCATGCGAATGGGCCAGCGTTCAATGCGAAAATACCGCTCGTCAATCAGCACACTGTGCCCGTCGACCGTGCGCGGCGGAACCTTCCCGGCCCGCGTTACCAGATGCATCGCCGCGAACGACTTTTCGATGTGCAGTTCGCGCGCGCTGCCGTAGTCGTAGAGGCGATAAGTCAGGTCGCTGGTTTGTTGCGTCTCCAGAACCACCACGCCCGGCCCCATCGCGTGCACCGTGCCGGCGTCCACAAAAATCATGTCGCCCTTTTCCACCGGTACCATCTTCAGCAGGGATTCAAGCGAGTGGTCTTTCACGGCCACGCTCACCTGGTCCAGCGTGGCGCCAGGCCGCAGTCCTAGCGCGACCCGCGCTCCGGGCTTCGCCTCCAGCGCATACCAGCACTCCGTCTTGCCGCGCGGCTCGC
This sequence comes from Acidobacteriaceae bacterium, assembly GCA_035482355.1. Classification (GTDB taxonomy): domain Bacteria; phylum Acidobacteriota; class Terriglobia; order Terriglobales; family Acidobacteriaceae; genus Palsa-343. Next base: position 26,162 of record DATHQV010000221.1, read on the forward strand.
CGTAGTGCTGCGCCAGCGCATCGTCAGGATGCACCTGCACGCTCAGCTTTTCCTTCGGAAACAGCAATTTCACCAGCAGCGGAAAATCCTTTCCCGCCAGCCGCGGCCCGAGCAGCGTACTCCGGTGCTGCCGCGTAATGTCGGTCAGGCTCATGCCTTTCAGAGGTCCGGTGTCGGCCGTGCACATTTCCCCGGTTAGCCATACTTCGCCAATCGGTTCGCCTTCGGTTTTGTAGTTGTACCAGGGCGCAAGATCCTGAAATCCCCAGGGTCGGGTGCGGAAATAAGGGGCGAGCCGGAAGGGGGAAAGCGTTTCCATGCTCCCCTAGTATGCACGACCAAATTAGCCTTCTGGGGTGAGAATTGTTCGCTCTCCGGTACGATGGAATGCAATGGCACGCATTCTTGTTACCGGCTGCGCCGGATTCATCGGCTCGTGGATTACCGGCACCCTCATTCAGCAGGGCGCAATCGTTTGCGGCCTGGATAATTTTGAAACCAGCAAACGCGAAAATATCGCCCACCTCGAAGGCAAATTTCAATTCATCGAGTGCGATTTGCGCAATGCTGACGCTACTGCGCGCGCTTGCGAGGGCGTTGACTTCATCCTCCATCAGGCCGCCCTCCCTTCTGTTCCGCGTTCGGTCAAAGATCCACGCACCAGCCACACCGCCAACCTCGATGGCACATTCAACCTCCTCGAAGGCGCGCGGGCGGCCGGAGTCAAGCGCATCGTTTACGCAGCGTCATCTTCTGCCTACGGAAATCAGCCCGGATTTCCCCGCCGCGAAACCATGGTCCCCATGCCCATCGCACCGTACCCGGTCCAGAAACTGGCCTGCGAACTCTACATGAAGAGCTACTGGCAGGTCTATGGCCTGGAGACCGTCTGCCTCCGCTACTTCAACATCTTTGGACCGCGCCAGGTCCCCGACTCGCCCTACAGCGGCGTCATGGCCAAATTCACTCTCCAGATGATGCAGGGGGAGCGCCCCACCATCTTTGGCGACGGCGAACAGGGGCGCGACTTCACATACGTCGAAAACGCTGTCTCCGCCAACCTGCTGGCACTCAAAGCTCCAGTTGAAAAAGTCGCCGGGCAGGTTTTCAACGTTGCCTGCGGCGAGCGGCACACCCTCAACGAAACCTTTCAGGTTCTAGCCAATCTGCTTGAATTTAAAGAGCCTCCAATTTACGCCCCGCCTCGTACGGGAGATATCAGCGACTCCCTCGCCGATATCTCCGCCGCCCGCGAAGCCTTCGGTTACGACCCAAAAATCGGCTTCGAAGAGGGCCTCCGCCGAACCGTCACCTGGTACCGCGAGCAATACGCCGAGACCAAAGCCTAATCGCTGCCGGCCACGGGAACTCCCCGCCCAGGAATTGCGTACACTTGGAAGCGAGTCTCATTCCACAAGCGTTCCAGGTCCGGCCAGGGGATAAGTGCATCGATGGATTTCCGTGAAGCGATCAAGGTAGCGCTCCTTTCGCTGTGGGCGAACAAGCTGCGCACCATTCTCACCACCATCGGCGTCACCATCAGCGTTTCCTCGCTGATCGCGGTCATTACTCTCGGCAACGGAGCCAAGATGTATGTGGTGAAGAAGATCGCCAATCAGGGCTCCGATACTCTTACTCTCACCCGCATCAATCCCGTCATTTTCACCGGCGAAGAGTTCCTGAAAGAGAACAAGCGCAAAAACATCACCTACGACGACTACACCTACCTGCAGCAAAGCTGCACCCGCTGTCAGGAACTGGGCGCTGAGCTCTCCTCCAGCGGCACCGTAGTCAACGGCAAGCAGTCCACCACCAATACTTCCATCAGTGGCTGGACCTCCGACATGGGCGAGATCGAGAACCTCAATGTCGTTGAAGGCCGCGAGCTCACCACCATGGACGATTCCATGGGCTCCCACAACGTCATCGTCGGCTACGACATCGTCGACAATCTACTCCCCAACGTTGATCCCATTGGCCAGAACATCCGCGTCGACGGCGAGGTTTACACCATCGTCGGCGTCGGCGAGCGCAAGGGCGAAGTCTTCGGACAGAGCGAAGACAACTACGTCCACATGCCGCTCAGCACGTTCCTCCACACACACGGGGAGCATCAGAGCCTCGACATCTCCGCCAAGGCCGGCATGGCCCCCGGCGCGCTCGACAACGCCATCGACGAAGTGAAGGCCCTCATGCGCAGCCGCCGCCACGACGCGCCAGGCGCCGACGACAGCTTTGCCATCCTCACCAACGACACCTTCATCGGCCTCTTTAATCAGATCACCGGCATGTTCGCCATGGTCATTCTCGGCATCGCCTCCATTTCCCTCGTGGTCGGCGGCGTCGTCATCATGAACATCATGCTGGTCTCCGTCTCCGAGCGCACCCGCGAAATCGGCATTCGCAAAGCCCTGGGAGCAAAGCGTAAGGACCTCCTTCTCCAGTTCCTCATTGAATCGGCGGGCATGGCCCTGCTCGGCGGCATCTTCGGCATCATCCTCGGTGTCGGCGTCGCCAAAACCGTCACCATTATCGTCAGCTTCCCCTCGGCGGTGCCCTTGTGGTCTGTGTTGCTGGGCCTGTTCGTGGCCCTCACCGTCGGTATATTCTTCGGCGTATACCCAGCGCGCAAGGCCGCTATGCTCGACCCTATCGTGGCCCTGCGGGCGGAGATGTAACTCATGGCGATCAGCGACTCCCGCGAATCCGTCCGCATGGCGCTCGATACCCTGCGCGCCAATAAGCTGCGCTCTGGCCTCACCATCCTCGGCATCGTCATTGGCGTCGCCACCGTCATCGCCATCTCCTCCGTCATCAACGGCGTCAACAACCGCGTGCAGGATATCGCCAGCCAGTTCGGCACCAATGTCCTCTGGGTCTTCCGCTGGGACTTCATCGGCATCCGCCCCACCGCCGAAATGCTCGCCCGCAAACAGTTCACCCTCGACGATGCGCGCGCCGCGCAGCAGCTTCCCCACGTCATCGGCGTCAATGCCGGCCGTCAGTACGCCAACTGGAACCTCGGCGTTGGCTACGTCGCCATCCAGTACAAAGATAAAAAGGTCCAGAACACCACCCTCGAAGGCGATCTCCCTACCTTTGCCACCGTGAGCGATGTCAAGCTCATCGAAGGCCGCCCCTTCACCGACGACGAAGAATTCCGCCGTGCCGACGTCACCATCCTCGGCCACGACGCTGCCGAAAAACTCTTCGGTACGGAGGACCCCATCGGCAAGGAAGTCATCGTCAATGGCGACGTCTTCACCGTCATCGGCGTCCTCGACAAGTTCAAGCAGCTCTTTGGAGGCGGCTCCAATCCCAACGACAACAAGGCCGTCTTCCCCATGAGCACCTTCCACAAAATCCATCCGGAAATTCTGGACACCATCCTTTCCATCAAGTACGACGACGCGAAAAACAAGTCGCTGGTGACCGAGGAAGTCCGCATGCTCATGCGCGAGCGCCGCCGCGTCCGTTCCGACAAGGACGATGACTTCTCCATCTTCGGACCTGACAACATCCTTACTCTTTGGTCGCAAATCACCGCCAGCCTCGTCGTCTTCATGTTCGCCGTGTCGAGCGTCGGCCTCATGGTGGGCGGCGTCGGCGTCATGAACATCATGCTGGTCTCCGTCACCGAGCGAACGCGCGAAATTGGCGTACGCAAGGCCATTGGCGCCACCAAACGCAATGTCCTCGTCCAGTTCACCTTTGAGGCTGTGACCCTCTGCGCCGTCGGCGGCGTCCTCGGCATCGTCCTCGGCACCATCATCACGCTCGTCGTTCGCTACGGCTTATCGTTCCCCGCCAGCGTCTCCACCTTCTGGACCGTCACTGGCTTCGTCGTCTCCTGCGCCATCGGCCTCGTCTTCGGTATCTATCCCGCCTGGAAAGCCGCCACGTTAGACCCCATCGAAGCCCTCAGGTACGAATAGCGATAAAGCGGTCAGCGGAAAGACTGTCAGCAAGAAGTGGCGCGAGAATTGCCGGTACCCACTTGTCCGGCCGACCGTTCCATTGCAGGCCGCTTTTTCGCTGACCGGTTAATCGCTGACCGGTTCTTAGCTGACCGCTTTACCGCTGGCCGCTCCTTCGCCTGGCCGCCCCACCGCCCCCTTGAGTTATCATTAAACAAACCGGCGGCCCCGCCGTCCAAACCCTATGTCCAGAAGTTTCACGCGCACCATCCTCGCCATTTCCGCCGCACTTATCCTCGTCGTGCTCTTCGGAGGCTTCGGCCCCCCCGGCGTCAGCGCCAGCCAGAGCGACGGTGCCTACCGCCAGATGGGCGTCTACGAAGAAGTGCTGCACAAGATTCAGACCGACTACGTCACCGACCCCAACATTCAGAACGTGACGACCGGTGCCCTGCACGGCCTGCTCGAATCCCTCGACGTGGATTCCAGCTACCTCACGCAGTCCGAATACGCCACCTACCAGACGCACCAGCATGAAGGCCAGGCGCGCGTTGGCATGGACGTTTCCAAGCGCTACGGCTACGGCAGCGTGATCTCGGTCGTCCCCGGCAGCCCCGCCGATCAGGCCCACATCGAAGACGGCGATCTGCTTGAATCCATCGGCGGAAAATCGACGCACGATATGTCCGTCGCCATGATTCGCCTCATGCTCGAAGGCAAGCCCGGCACCACCGTCGACATCCAGCTCGTCCGCCCGCGCAAGCCCGAGCCGGACAACATCACGCTCACCCGCACCACCATCACGGAGCCAACGCTCGCCGAGCAGCAGTACGAAAACTCCAGCATCCTTTACCTCAAGCCCGCCATCCTCACCCGCGAGCGCGTCGATCAGACCATCGCCCGCCTCCAGGACATGGCGAAGAACAGCAACAAAAAAGTTCTGCTCGATCTGCGTGACGCCGCCGAAGGCGATCCGCAGCAGGGCGTGCGCCTCGCGAACGCGTTTCTCAAGTCGGGAACCATTGGCTCGTTGCAGGGCCAGACGGTGCCGACCGAGACCTTCAGTGCGGATGCCTCCAAATTTGTTACCCCAGCCCCGCTGGTGGTTCTGGTGAACCATGGCACGGCGGGCGCCGCTGAACTCGTGGCCGCAGCCATTCTCGATAACAAGCGCGGCGACGTGGTCGGTGACCGCACTTTCGGCGAGGGCGCTGAGCAGAAGACCTTCACCCTGCCCGACGGTTCGGCCTTGCTGCTCACCGTGGCGAAGTACCAGTCGCCTTCCGGCAAAAAAATCGAAGACGAAGCAGTGACGCCCAATGTTGTTGTGAGCGAAAACATCGACCAACTGCTGGAGCAGGGCGAAAACACCACACCCGCCACGCCGCGTACCGACGATCAGCTGAACAAGGCTCTTTCAATTCTGAAACAGAAGAACGCGTAACCAGGCTCCGGGAGGGCACGGCTTGACGGAAGGCGCGACCAGGGATGGCTCGTAGCTTCAACCTCATCACACCGGGGCCCGGCGACGACGAACCGGAGCGGCCGCTTGGCCGCCACCGCCGCGATTCCGGATTCGATCCTGGCTCTGGCAATCGAAAAATTGCAGGCAGCTTTGCCTTAGCTTTTCTGGTCCTGCTCGCCGCCGCCGCGGGCAGCCTCGCCGGCCTCACTCTGGTCTATTCCGTCGACCTGCCCCAGATCGACGAGCTCGAACACTATCGCCCCAACACCACCACCGAACTCTACGACGTCCACGGTCGCAGCTTCGGCTCTTTCGCATTGGAGCGCCGCGTCGTCGTCGGCTACAACGACTTCTCGCCTACCCTGCGACAGGCCGTCATCTCCATCGAAGATCGCAATTTCGAGAGCCACTGGGGCGTAAACCTGGTTCGCGTCGCCGGGTCCGCCTGGCACAATCTCGTCTCCAAAGGCCGCGCTCAGGGTGCATCCACCCTCACCATGCAGCTCGCGCGCAATCTCTTCCTCTCCAACGAGCGCACCTTCACCCGCAAAATGCAGGAAGCCTTCCTCTCCCTGCAAATCGAGCACGCCTTCACCAAGGAACAAATCTTCACCCTCTACGGCAATCAGATTTACCTGGGCAGCGGCACCTACGGCTTCGAAGCTGGCGCCGAATACTACTTCTCGAAGCACGCCAGCGACCTCACCCTTCCCGAAGCCGCGCTACTCGCCGGTCTTCCCAAAGGTCCCGTAGAGTTCTCGCCGATACTGAATCCCGAGCGAGCCTTCCGCCGCCGTAACCTCGTCATCGACGCCATGCTCGAGGACGGCAAAATCACCGCCACCCAGGCGTCAGCCGCGCGCTCCGCTCCGCTCGGCCTGCATGTGGAATCTCCGCCCAACGGCATCGCTCCGTGGTTCGTCGAAGAAGTTCGCCGCGAGCTGGAGCGCCGCTTCGGCGCAGAAGAAGTTCACGGCGCCGGACTCAAGGTCTACACCACGCTCGACCTCGATCTCCAGCAGGCCGCCAATCAGGCCGTCCTCAACGGCCTCGCCGCGTGGGAGCGCAAGCGAGGCTGGCGCGGCCATCTTCTCAACGTCGTCGCCGGCGGCCTCAACATCGAAACCTTCAGGCATCCTGACTGGTCCATCCCGCCCAACCCCGGCTCCTATTTCCACGCGCTCGTCACCGGCATCCTGCCCTATCAGGCCACTGCGCGCATCGGCAACAAGCAGCTCATCCTCACTTCAGAAGACTGGCAGTGGACCGGCTTCCGCACCGCTGACCAATTCCTCCACCCCGGCGACATCATCTACGTCAAAATCACGTCCAGCGACGGCAGCCTGCTCCACGGCTCCCTCGAAGAAGATTCCGGCGTCCAGGGCTCGCTCTTCGCCGTCGACAACGCCACCGGCGACGTGCTCGCGCTGGTCGGCGGACGCGACTTCAACCTCTCGCAGTTCGATCGCGCCACCCAGGCCGAGCGCCAGACCGGCTCCTCGTTCAAGCCCTACGTCTACACCACCGCCGTCGAAGCCGGCATGACTCCTCAGGACACCGTCGTCGATCACCCCATCTCCTTCGGCCCGTGGGTCCCGCATAATTACGACGGAAAATTCAAGGGCCGCATGTCGCTGCTCGAAGCCTTCGCCGATTCTCGCAACATCCCCGCCATCGAAATCGCCGAGCACGTCGGCATCAAAAACGTCATCGCCACCGCGCATCGCTTCGGCATCACCACCAACATCCCGCCCTTCCTGCCGGTAGCGCTGGGCTCCGCGGAAGTGACGCTCGAACAGCAGGTTGCCGCCTACTCCGTCTTCCCCAACGATGGCATCCGCATCGCGCCGCGCCTGTTGCGCCGCGTGGTCAGCGCGGATGGCGTGCCGCTCTCAGAAGACGCGCCGGACGTCACGGAAGTCGTCAGCGAAAAAACCGCGCGCACCATGATGGTCTTCTTCCGCGGTGTCACCAGCGAAGGCACCGCCGCCTCCCTCGTCTCCATGCATCACCCGCTCGGCGGCAAAACCGGAACGACGAACGACTTCACCGACGCCTGGTTCATCGGCTTCTCGCCCTCCATCACCTGCGGCGTGTGGACCGGCTACGACGATCGCCAGTCCCTCGGCGAAAAACAAACTGGAGCCCAGGTCGCTCTCCCCCTCTGGGCAGATTTTATGAAGACCGTGGTCGCCAACAGCCCCAACGAAACCTTCTCCGGCGACCAACCCACTCCGCCTCCGCTTCACCAGGCCGCATTCGTCGCACCCATCGTCAAACACTAAGACCAGCCCACTCCGTCGCCGCCTGGCTCTTGTATCAGGGCACGGCTTGAGCCGGGCCAAAAGGAGCCACAAAAATGAAGGGCTTTAGCCCCTGCGCCTCGCATCGGGGTACGACTACCCTCGCACCGCGCCAGGGGCTGGGAATCACTGCTTCACCGGTTTGTAGAGGACCGTTTCCGGGCCGATCACCGTCGAAGAGCCCAGCCCGTAGCGATCAATAATGATTGCCACCAGCGTCGCCCAAACATCACCAGGCGGCCATTTCGATCTCCGCCAAGAGTTGTATTCTCGCGACCACACCTCAACCCCTGCCTGCAACGGAGTCAGCGTAAACGGTCCCCGCGCAACGCCTCCCGGCCTGTCTGGTTGAGGGTCCGGTTCGATCTTGAGTGCCGTGCACAGAATTCGATACAGATCGCCGACCGTTTCCATGCCATCGAACTTGTAATCCGGGAGCCTGGCGGGAAAACGAGTGTAAAAATGCCGCAATATCGCAGAGATGTGCCTGCGTACTGCCGCTCCGCGCGCCGACCGCTCCGTGCTGAACTTTCTCCACTCGGCATAATTCTCAGCGATCTGTGCATACCGCTCCGCTTGGTCCACGGACATCGGAGCGCGCTTGCATTTCTGAAAGATGCTCTTCCAGTGATATCCCGAGCGAAAGAAGTAAGGCCGCACTTCCAGAAAGCAAAGCGCCGCCTCGATGGCGGCAGATTCGCCGTCGCGAACTCTGTCGAAGAACTGTTCGTCCCAGCCACCCGGAATGCAAAGCTGATTGTATCGGGCATGAGCCTCTTCACAGGCAAGATGCCATTCCTCGTGCGCAGAAGCGCTCTCAGATCGCCGCCCGAAGGTTTCATGAATGCGGGTATACAGCCGATTAATCTCGGCCGCATTGGCGATCATCTGCGCGCGTAGTTCTTCCCGGTTCGCCATTCTCTACAAAATAAACACCCGAATCATCCACGCCACCATCAGCAGCGCAACAATCCCCAAAATCACGTGCCCAATCCATTGCCCCGCCGTCTGCGGCCTGCCCAGTTTGAACATCCAGCGATCCTACCAGCCCCTGCGCGACCCTGTCCGAATCCGAACACCCCAATCCCTCACCGGACGCTCACCCACGAACCTCTCTCCGCAACCCACCTGTTTTCAGCCGCAACAATGGCGCGCCACATGCATCCACTCTTAGTGAGTTTCTACGGAGGATGTACACGTGCTGGCTGACCTGAAAAATGCATTGCGGCAGTTGCGGAGATCGCCTGGATTCGCAATAACGGCGGTTCTCACCCTCGCCCTCGGCATCGGCGCCACCACCGCCATCTTTACGCTCGTGCAAGCGGTCCTGCTCAAGTCGCTGCCCGTCGCCGATCCCGCCACGCTGATCCGCATCGGCGACGTCGAGAATTGCTGCCAGAACTCCGGCCTGCCCAGCTACATCGATCCGCAAAATGACTGGTCGCTCTTTTCCTACGAGCAATACCAACAGTTCAGCGCGCACACGCCCGGCTTCCAGCAGTTAGCCGCCTTCGAATCGAAAGATTACGAAATGGCCGTCCGCCGCAACGGCAGCAATCATCCCGCGCAGCCCTATTACGGCGAATTTGTTTCCGGCAATTCCTTTGACACCCTTGGCGTCCAGCCTTACGCCGGACGCCTACTGCGCCCCTCCGACGATGTTGAAGGCGCGCCTCCCGTCGCCGTCATAAGCTACCAAACCTGGCAGCAGGATTTGGGACGCGATCCTTCCATCATCGGATCCAGTTACCTCGTCAACGGACAGCCCATCACCATCATCGGCATCGCGCCCCCGGGCTTCTTCGGCGAACGCCTCAGCCGCAATCCCCCATCCCTCTGGCTGCCCATCCATCTGGTGCCCACCGTCACGCCCCGCGATGCCGACTTCCTGGAGCGCGGCGATATGCAATGGCTCAACATCATCGGCCGCGTCGCGCCCGGCGCAAATCTTGCCGCTATCCAGGCCCAGCTTCAGGTCGAGCTCCAGCAATTCCTCGAGAGCCCGCTTAGCCGCCTCAGCACGCAGGAACGCTCCCTCATTCCCATCCAGTATCTCCGCCTGTCCCCCGGCGGCAACGGCGTCCAGCGCATGCAGGTGCAGTACCGGGCCGATCTGCACCTGCTGATGTGGATTTCCAGCTTCGTTCTCCTCATCGCCTGCGCCAACCTGGCGAATCTGATGCTGGCGCGTTCCGTCACCCAGCGACAGCAAATCGCCGTCCGCACCGCCCTTGGAGCTTCACGGAATCGCCTCGTCCAGCGCGCACTCGTCGAGTGTGTTCTGCTCGCTCTGCTCGGCGGCATGGCCGGAGTCCTCGTCGCCACCGGCGGCGCAAAACTCATTCTGCGTCTCGCCTTCCACCACGATCCCATCAGCATCAGCGCCAGCCCCTCGCTCGGCGTGCTCGCCTTTGCTTTTGCCGCGTCGCTGCTCACCGGCTTGCTCTTCGGTGTTGCCCCTGCCTGGCTCGCAGCCCACGCCGATCCCATTGAAGCGCTGCGCGGCGCCAATCGTTCCACCGGCCGCCACACCACGCTCGCGCAAAAAAGCCTGGTCGTGGCGCAGGCCGCCGTCTCCGTCGTGCTTCTCTGCGCCGCCGGGCTCCTCATCGTGAGCCTCAGCAATCTCGAGCATCAGCATTTTGGATTCGATACCGCGCACCGCACCATGATCGATATCAACACCCAGACCGCCGGCCTGCAGCCGCAGCAACTCGACGTCTTCAATCGCGAGCTTCACGACTCGCTCGCCGCCATTCCCGGCGTTCAACATGTCGCAGCCTCGCTGTGGAACCCGATGAACGGCAACAATCGCAGCCTCGATGTTTACCCCGAAGGCGTAGCTGCGCCACCCGCCGGGTCCCAGTCGAATGTCGTTTCGTGGAACATGGTCACCCCCGAATATTTCAAAGCCATCGGCACAAAACTCGTGCAGGGCCGCGATTTTTCCGACAGCGACAATCGCACCAGCCGCAATGTCGCCATCGTCGACCAGGCCTTCGTCCAGAAAATGCTGCACGGCAGAAACCCCATCGGCGCCCACTTCGGCGATATGGATCCATCCATCACCGGAACCTATGAGATCGTCGGCGTCGTCGAGAACGCCAGGTACTGGGCCCCCGATAACTCGCAGCAGGAAGCTCACCCCATGTACTTTGTGCCCGCTGCGCAATGGCCGCAAATTCCCGCCACCCATCCCCTGGCCGCGGAATACAACGAGTTCGTGACCAACACCCACTATCTGACCTCGCTCGAGATCGAAACCCGCGGAACCGTCCCCGACCTCGAGTCGCAGGTGCGCAACGCGCTCGTGCAGATCAATCCAAACCTCATGATCACGAGCTACCTCACCTTCTCCGACCAGGTGAACCTCGGCTTTAGCCAGCAGCACATGATCGTCCAGCTCACGTCGATCTTCGGACTCGTCGCGCTCGCCCTCGCCGCCATCGGACTCTACGGCGTCACCGCCTACGCCGTCGCCCAGCGCACGAGCGAAATCGGCATTCGCATGGCCCTCGGCGCCAATCGCCTGCACGTTCAGAAAATGGTGCTGCGCGGAGCGTTTCTCCAGGTCGGCATTGGATTGCTCCTCGGCATTCCCGCCGCTATTGCTGCCGGACACATGATGGCCTCCGTCCTCTTCGGCGTGAAGGACTGGAACCCGCTCGTCCTCACCGCAACCACCGCCATGCTATGCGCCGTCGCATTCCTCGCCTCAGCCCTGCCCGCTCGCCGTGCCGCCAGCGTCGAGCCCATGGAGGCGTTACGCGGTGAGTGAACCCATCCGCCAAAAATAACTCCGCGCCCGCCGGGTGCCCCATAACCTGGCCTGAGCTAAGTCGAAGCCTCTGTCCGGTTTTTGCAGATGTGGCCTCGCGCGAGAGCGCCCGCTTTTGTCACTGTGGGCGGAAAAACCCACATCCTGTGTCAGGGCACGGATTCATCCGTGCCGAAATCAGCTCAGACATTCCGGGCTTCAGCCCCTGCGGGCACTCAGCCAATCCGTCGAAAATAACTACGCGCGCGTCGCACATCACACGAAATCTGCGCCCGCAGCGCATCCGGAGAAGGGAAGCGCCGCTCCTCGCGCAACCTCGCCAAAAAACACAACTCAATCGGCGTCGACTCGTCCAGCGCCAGCGGCGGCGGCCCATCCAGCAAATGCGTTTCCACCGCGAACCCCGCCCCATCGAATGTTGGCCGCATCCCCGCATTCGTCACCCCATTGCACACCGGAGCCTCCGGCCCCTCCCCCAGCCGCGCGCGCGTCACATACACGCCATGCGGCGGCAGCAATTCCGCATACGGCGCAAAGTTAATCGTCGGAGTCGTCAGCTGCGTTCCCACCCCGCGCCCCCGCATCGGCGTCGACAGAATCGAAAACGGCCGCCCCAGCAGCGCGCGCGCCATCCCCAACTGGCCCGCCGCAATGCGCCGCCGCACTTCGCTGCTGGATACCGTCACGCCGCGCACCGTCAGCGCCGCATGAGGCACCACCCCAAATCCCAGCTCCACGCCCAAAGCCTGCAACTCGCGAATCCCCGCCGCGGCGTCGTGTCCAAACCGAAACGTGTCGCCCTCATGCACCTCCGCCACGCGCAGCGCTTTGCACAGCACGTCCTCAGCAAAGGCCCGCGCCGAGAGCATCGAAAACTTCCGCGTAAACGGGATCACCAGCGTCGCATCCAGACCGGTTTGCTCCAGCAACCGCAGCCGCTCCGGAATCGGCGTGATCAGTTTCGGTGCGTGCTCTGGATGCAGCAGCGCAATGGGGTGCGGATCGAACGTCACCGCCATCGATTGCGCGCCCAGCGCCCGCGCCCGCTCCAGCACCCGCCCAATAATCTCCTGATGCCCCCGATGCACACCATCGAAATTGCCGATTGCCGCGATGGTGCGGCCCGCGCCGTTTTTGAATTCGCTGATTGACCTGAAAACTTGCATGTCTGACTAAACCGCTTCCTACTCGCTACCCGCTACATGCCACCCGCTGCCCTTACAACTCAAACCCAATCCGCAGCCCGTCATACCCCAGCCGCACATTCTCCGGAAATGTCTTTTCCATCTCCGCATGATCCACCTCATGCGACATATGCGTGAACCACGCCCGCTTCGGCTGCACCCGCTCCACCCACCCCAACGCCGCATCAATGTGCGCATGCGTTGGATGCGGCTGCGGCCGCAGCGCATCGAGAATCAGCACGTCCAGGCCCTCCAGCAGCGGCAGGCTCGTCTCCGGAATACTGCTCATGTCCGTCAAATAAGCGGCATTGCCAAACCGAAATCCCGCCACCGGCCAGTCGCCATGCAGCAGCGGCACGCGCTGGAAGGTCGCGCCATGCACCATTGCGGTCTCCTCGCCCTCCAGGCTCCGCAAATCCACGCGAGCCCGCGTCGGGTAGGTCGCTCCCGCCGAAAACGTGTAATCGAAAATCCGCCGCAGAATTGTCGCCGTCGTCTCATCCGCATACAGCGGCAAATTCCCCGGCCGATGCTGAAAACTCAGCGGCCGCAAATCGTCCATGCCTAGTATGTGATCGGCGTGCGCGTGCGTGTAGAAGACAGCATCGACGTGCCGAATGTTTGCCCTGAGCGACTGCTCCCGGAAATCCGGCCCCGTGTCGATCACCACCGTGTGCGATCCCGCAGCATCGCTCCACAACACAGCGATCGACGGCCGCGTCCGCCGGTTGCGCGGGTCCGTCGACGTGCACACGGCACACCGGCATCCGAGCGTCGGCACGCCCATCGAAGTCCCGCTGCCGAGAAAAAGAATTTCCGCTTTCATCCGCCTGCAGGCTTACCGGATCTTCCCATCAACCGGCCGCTGCGCCTGCGCCGCAATCGCGTTCGTGATTTCAAGGAACATCATCCGCAGCTCAAACAGCACGTTCTGCAGCGTCCCCTCTTCCTTCGGCGTCAGGTTGCCCTTCGTCCTCTCCTGCAACAGCGCCAGCATGTCAATGCTCTGCCGCGCCCCCAGAATATCGATGCGAGGCTTCTGCCCCGGCTCTGTTCCCGCGCCCAGAGCCATCATCGCGCTCACGTAAAACGACTGAATCACATGCTCGAAGCTGACTTCCGCCGACGGCCCCACCCCTGGATTCGCCTGGCGAATCATCTCGTCAATCTGCCGCGACGACTGCTGATACGCAGCATGCGCTTCCGCCGATTCATGCTCCGTAAACTGCGGCCCCTCGCCCTCCCCTGCATGTTCTTCTTCGACAACCGGCTCAGCCGCCGCCGGCGAAGGCATGGTCACCACGTTGTCCGGAACAGGGTCCGGTATCGCATGCGTGACTTCGTGTTCCACCGGAGCGCCCGGGTCCTCCCGAAGTTCGCCATCCAAAGTGAACTTGCGGCGGTCGGTCACCGTAAACGTGGGCTGCTTATCGCTCATAGATATCTCGTCTCATTTCCCTTCAAGGGGTGCACATCAGAATGGTTCCGAATGTTGGTGTCAGTTCCCTAAACGTCTTGTCTGTTACTCGATTGGATGCGTCAACCTTGCCCCACACGCGGAGGCTCGTCCAGCGCAACCGCTGTCCCGCCGTCATAGCGAACCGGTTCAGCCCCTTCGAGCGCCTCCAAACGAACCACGCCCAGCGCCACTATTTTGCTAAATCCAGGCACATCAATCGCCGCCACGCTGGTCAGCTCCCCAACGGTCGCATCGCCCGCGCGCAACGCAATCTTTTCTCCCGGCCCCAGCGCGCGCGCCGATCCCTGCAGCTCAAATTGCCGCAGCCCGCGATGCAGCGTTGCCCGCGCCCGAATCCGCTCCACCGTCTCCTGCCCGATGTAGCATCCCTTGGTAAAGTTCAGCGCCCGCGGCACATTCGCTTCCTGCGGCAGGTTCTTATCCCCGAAATCCACATCGAATTCCGGCACGCCCTCCAGAACCCGCAGGTCCTCCACCGCTGCCACGCCGCACGCCGTTGCACCCGCAGCCAGCAGGGCATTCCACAGCTCCAATACCCGCTCAGACGGTACGTGGATCTCAAAACGCGGCACCACGGGACTATAGGCCACCACCAGCCCCACTTCAATCCCCGCAATCTTCGCGGTCCGGATCGTCCCTGGCTCGGGCCCCCTTGCTAAGTCAGCTGCTCCCAGCTTCTCCAGAATCGCCCAGGCCCCCGGACCTGCTGCGCCAATTGCCGTCGTCGATCCGTCTAACTCCTCGAGCTTCACATCGTCCATAATGATGTAGCGCCGCAGCAGCGTCAGGAGGCGTTCCGCCTGGGATCGGTCAGTTTCAAGAAACAGCACCTCGTCATGGACGTACAGGTCGGCATCGCCCTGGATGCGGCCCTGGGGATTCAGAACCAGGGTATAGCCAGTTTGCCCCGCGGCCAGGCCCTTCACTGTCTGCGTGATCATGCCGTTCATCCAGCGGACGCGGTCTTTGCCCGTAGCGCGAAGAAAGGTGTGGTACCCCAGATCAAAAACTCCGGCTGAGCGCAGCAATGCCCCCATCTCAGCGGGATTTCCCTGGAACCGGTGCGGCGTCCGCGCTCCCCGCTGCATCTTCAGTTCCAGAGCGGGGTTGGCAGCGGCAAGTTGGGCCGCCAAAGGCGTCTCTGAAACAGCGGCTTCCGGAATTTGGACCATTTGGCTCATCGAAAGCCCTCAAAAAAATTATAGTCTCGCGGAAGCGGGACACGGCCCGCGGCGGTCGCGCCGGTCGCGCCGCAACACTTTAGAAGGATTAGGAATGTACCCTTACAAGATTGCTGGCATCCTGTTGCTGCCTCTCAGCCTGGCGATGACTGCTGCCGCCCAGACCGCCCCCGCCCCCGCTCCCAATCCCGCCCCGCAATCGCCACCCACAACTTCGAACCAGGCTGCCCCGCCCGCTCAGGTCCCATCGGGTCAGGCCCAGCCCCCCTCAGCCCAGCCCGGCCAGTCCGACAAGCCCGTCACTCGCATCACCCCCGACCAGGCAAAGGAACTCTTCGCGTCGGTGGGAAAAATCCTCCAGTTCGCCTCGGACGACACCAAACTGCCCATCCGGCACGAGGTGAAGTCGAAGCTCACCACGCGCCCCGAAGTCGAAAAGTACCTGGTCGACAAAATGAATGACGACAAGGACGCGAAGCGCATGGAGCGTTCCGAGATTGTGCTGAAGAAATTCGGCCTCCTCGATGCCGACTTCCACCTCCGCACCTTCCTCGTCCAGCTCCTCGACGAGCAGATCGCCGCTTACTACGACAGCAAAACCAAGACCGTCAATCTCCTCGACTGGATCGACCCCGCCACGCAAAAGCCCGTCCTCGCCCACGAGCTCACCCACGCTCTCCAGGATCAACACGTCAACCTCGACAAGTGGGAGAACCTGACCAGCGACGACCTCTCGCATAGCTACGCTGAAGACAAAAAGCACGTCGCCACCGATGAGGACGACACCTCGCGTGAAGCCGTGCTCGAGGGCCAGGCCATGGCCGTCTTCGTTGACTACAGCCTCGCCCCCATCCACCAGACGCTGCGCAACTCGTCGCCGCAGATGCTCGATAAGCTTCTCGAAGGCATGACCGACGACAGCGATTCGCCCGTCCTCACCCGCGCTCCTCTGCTCCTGCAGGAATCGCTCCTGTTTCCCTACAAAGACGGTCTCAAATTTGAAGCCACGCTCATGGGCGATTCCAAAGACTCCGGCGCCGCCTTTGCCGGCGTCCTTGATCGTCCGCCAGACTCCAGCTTCGAAATCATGAACCCGCGCGCCTATGAGCAGAAGGTCGCCGTGCCTCTCCTCAAAATGCCCGACATTCATCCCGTCATCGACGCGCAATACAATCCCTACGACATCGGCGTCATGGGCGAGCTGGACGTCCGCATCCTCTCCGAACTCTTCGGCGGATCGCAGGCCGCCGCCGAGCTAACACCCGCGTGGGACGGAGGCCTCTACTACGCCGCGCAGAAAAAGGCCGCGCCCGATAAATCCTCCACCTCGTCCGTCTCGCTGCTCTATCTCTCGCAATGGAAGTCCCCCGACGCCGCCGAGGACTTCGTGAAGATGTACTCGAACGAGCTGAGCCACAAATACACCCACGTCAAGCGCGACAACGAAGCGGAAACCAGCCAGGACGAACAGATTTACCAAACCAACGAAGGCCCTGTCCTGATCGTGACCAGCGGCAACGAAGTGTTCATCAGCGAAAGCTTCGACCTCAACACGGCACGCAAGCTACAGCTCGTCATGCTCGGCGCGCAACAGCAAAGCGGCAATCAGGTAGCGTCCATGCGCGCTTCGCCTTCGGCCGACCTAAGCGGCAGCATGGTCCGCTTCATGGCCGGCTGCGGCATGATGAAAGCCGCCCTGCCCCACCACTAAGAGGAAGATTGAAAATTTCCCCGGACTGTCTCCGTGAGAGCAATCTCATCGAGTCGGTCCGGTTCGTCCGACGAGCGCACGCCGAAAACCCACGCCAACGCTCCCACCGCGGCCATCGCCGCCGCAAAGTTAAGCGCAGAACTGAAGTGCCCCGTCCGCTGCACCAGGAAACCGGTCAGCACCGGCGCCACGATACCCGCGATGTTCGCGACGCAGTTCTGCAATCCCACCCAGCGGCCAGCCAGTCGAGGTCCGGCAAGGGTCTGCGGTACCGCATACACGCCCGAACTGGAGGCCCCGCAGCCAACCGCTGCTCCGGCGAGGAATGCGAGCCAGGTCCTGGGTCCGGCCGCTGCGCACCCAAGCAGCGAAATGACGGCGATAACCAGACCAACCACCATCGGACCCCTCCGTGCCATGCACGCGCTCACGCCGCGCCTGATCCGCAGGTCCGCAATACGTCCCGTGACGATCGCCGCCGTGGAATCGATCGCGTAAATCATGCCCGCGGTCCATGCCATCGCCGTCGCGGAGAGATGCCGCTCGTGCACCAGATAGAACGGCAGCCAGCTCATCAGCAGGTAGAGCAGATAATTCTCTCCGAAGTGGCCGATGGACGCGCCCCAAAACGGCCGCCTCCGCAGAATGATCAGAAGGCTCGGTCTCTTATCGGACTGCTGTTGCGGCTCGCGCATCATAGGCCTTGGCTTCCAGCGCTGCCATGCCGGCAACCAAAGCAGGCTCGCCAGGCCGGTGGCCAGGAAGGTCCCGCGCCACCCGATGTGCGCCATCAGAAGACCGCCGCCGAACGCTCCCACCGCAGTCCCCCAGCGGATGGCAGCCACCAGCAGGCCATTCGCGACGCCGCGATCTTTTTCCTCAAGGCACTCCGCGAGCAGTTTCGAGCTCGCAGGAAAGATGACAGCCTCACCCACGCCGAGCAGCAGCCGCATTGCCAACAGGGTTGCGAAGCCGCGAGCCAGCCCCGTAAACGCAGTGGCGGCGGACCATGCAAGAAAACCGGCCGCGAGCACAGAGCTGGCACGGAATCGGTCCACCAGCCAGCCCACAGGAATCTGCAAAAGAACATAGGTCCAGAAGAATGCCGAGAGCAGGATTCCCAATCGCGTCGTCGACATGCCCCACTCTTTGCTCAGTAGCGGGGCAGCCAGCGCCAGATTCCCGCGATCGACGTAATTGATCAGCACTGCAATGACCAGCAGCGTGAGCATGGGTGCGGCTTTTTTCGGCTTGTGCAGGGCGGCTCACCTGTTCTTCTCGGGGAGGATCAGCAGCGCGGGAGGATCAGGATACAGTTTTGTTCGCAAGCGGCGCCACAATCCCTGGTCTCGATGGGTGAGAAAGGGAATTGCCATCCTGCGCGTAACACGCTGGCTTCGTTAAGGCTCTCGTCTCATTTCCCTGAGGCGCTGGCATCCTGACTGCTCGCCAGGGTCTGCGCCTTTGCCAGCATCGCGTCGAGCGCTGCGCGCGGGTAAAGCTTCCCGCCGAGAACGACCGCCTGAATCGACCGCGTGTTATGAATGTCCGCAAGCGGGTCCTTGTCGAGTAAAACCAGATCCGCAGTCTTGCCCACCTCAATGGTTCCGCGGCGATCCAGTTGCCCCATAAACTCAGCGGGATTTCGAGTCGCGGCCTCCAGTGCTGCAAGCGGAGGTAATCCGGCGTCGACCAGCAGCGCGAGTTCATCATGGATGCCGAAGCCTGGATAGCATTGCGGATTCATGGAGTCGGTGCCGGCCAGGATGCGGACGCCCGCCCGATACATCAGTCCGACCAGCATCTCCGATTCCTCAAATTGACGCTTGCTCAACTGGACAATCGCAGCACGAGGCCCGGGAGGAACGTTCTTGTAATAGCCGTCATCCCATTTCGCTCGCACGTCATTGCTCAAATATTTCAATCGCGGGTCACCCGTGGGCAGAGGATCGTCGATCTGCGCCCGCAGCACAGTAAGTGTGGGGCATTGCCAGGTTCTGTTTTTCACGAACAGCGCAAGCAGGGACTGCGCGGTGGTTTCATCAAAAGTGTCAACGACGCGCTGATTAAGCCGAAGGATGTTCTTCCCGGAATCTATCTTTTGCGCCACGGTCGCGCCCGGCGTCCGGAACAGCGCTTCCTGCCGCTGTATCTCGGAGTCGATCTGCGTCTCTTCCTTTGAGCAGGCATCGGCCACGCGTGTCAGATGCTCAATGCTTCTCTGGCCGGCGTCCGATGCTTCAGCCGCGGTCACCGATTCCGGAACATGTCCTTCGAATGGAATGCCAAGCTTGTTAGCCTCGTCGGCAATCGCAAAATAGGCGTTGCGGGGCAACCTGCTATAGACCTTGATGAAGTCCGCGCCACGCTCCCGCTGTTGTTCCACGGCTGCGCGCCCCTCAGCTGCATCCGCCACAACAATCGAATCGGGCCAGACGGGATTTGGACCATCGACAATGGGACTGCCGAGATAAATGGTCGGCGATGGGTCTTCGTTTCCAGCTTGCGCAGCGCGCCACGCATGAGCGTCCGGCGGACCTGACATGTCACGGACGCCGACAACGCCATTAGCCAGAAAAAGCAGGTGGCTCCACGGAGCGCGGGCGTCGGACGCGCCGTGGACGTGCATATCCCACAAGCCAGGGATGAGAAACTTGCCTCTCCCATCGACGACTACAGCTTTCCCTGGAATATGTGTCTTCCTCGATGGCCCGATGGCAACAATGCGTTCGCCCTCCACGATCACCGTCGTGTCAGGCTCGGGCCCGCGGCCCGTGGCGTCGATCACCGTTACGTGTTGGATCGCCAGAGATTGAGACCAGCAGCAGCCGCCCAGCAGCGTGAACGCGAGAATCAGATGCACGCCGCGAACTGCCGGACATCGCGACAAACGCCGCAGCCATTCGCACATCAGGAACGGAGTTCGTGCGCGAGTGATTTCGCATTTCACCGGTGCCTGCGAGTATAGACAATCGCCAGCCGGGCGCCTCATAACCGCGTAGGATTTCACCTTGGCCCCTATCGTAGGGCGCTGCGGATCAGCACGACGTCGTCGGTCCAGGAACCGCGCGCGAGTGCGATTTGTTTCCCATCCTGTGACCAGGCAAAGTTGAAGATTCGGCCTGCGGTGAAATCCGTGAGTTGTTTCGGTGGGCCACCGTCGAAGGGCTGTAGCCCGATATTCGAGACACCTTGCTTGTCAACAATGTAGGTCAGCTCGCGGCTGTCCTGGGTCCAGCGGAATAAGGGATATCCCGCCGAGTTGGAAGCCGAATAGTCGAAGGTCCGAACAGGTTGGCCACCAGCGAAAGGAATCACGCCAATTTTGGTAGATCCCGGTTGTGCGTAGTCGTCGAAGGCAATCCATTTCCCATCGGGCGAAACGGACGGATAGGACGAGGCGTAATCGGTGAGTTGCTCGGGAGTACCGCCCTGAAGCGGAACCCTCCATAGCGTATAGTCTCCACCTCGGGAGGCGTTGAAAACTACCCATTTCCCGTCAGGCGAACAGGACGGGGCGCCGTTGGTGCCCTCGTAGGTCAACTGCCTCTGCTTGCCGCCGTCTGGGTCAATCCTCCAAATGTTCGCTGCGCCGAACACCCCGGACGCAAACAGAATACTTCCATCAGGACACGATGACGGCGTAGAGAAGAACTGGAGGTCCGCACCGGACGTCAACTGTCGTGGGTGGCTGCCGTCGGCGTCCATCACCCAAAGCTCACGCCGGCCGCTCGCCAACGAGCCGTATGCAATCCGCCGGCCCGCCGTCCAGGCCAGCCCGAATAGTCCCTCTTGCGTGGCCACGCCGAAACCGATCTGCCGTGCCTGACCTGGCGCACCGCGTGAGCCAAGCCAGAGGTTCGAGCGAACTTCTCGCAGCACGGTGACCAGAGCGCCCGAGTCTGCCGTCATGTCCAGGTCCACATAATCATTTAAGTCATTGGTGATCCTGCGCGCCTGGCCGTCAGGGTAGGAAAGCTCCCACAGTTGCACGGGCCCGTTCGCTGATTCCTGGGCCCCCAGAACGACTCCGCTCGAATCCGCCAGCCAGGCTACCCTCACGATGTGAACCCAGCCTTTCGAACCGACACGTTTCACCGACCCGTCTGCGACCCGCACGGCCACGACATAACACGCACCGCCGGAATAGGCTCCAATGGCGATGCTCTTGTTGTCGGGGGACCAGGACACGCCTGAGTCAGCAAAGGGGTCAGGGATCTTCCGGGCAGCCAGTTGCCGCTCTCCGGTGCCATCGGCTTCCATGACGACCAGGGCCATCTCTGACCCGGGGTTGTTCCTTACGAAAGCTAATTGCCTGCCTTCGTGGGAGAAAGCAACCGGGGAGTCTACGTGGTCCACTACCTTGCGTGACTCCCCTCCTAACGTTGGGATTTGATAGAGCGTACCTGACTCGAACACGGTCGGACTGCGAACGTAGAAGACGTAGTTCCCATCCCGCGAGAACGTAAGCGCCCCATAAATTTGGCCCTTTACCGCGGGAATGATTTCGATATCGCTGCGAGTGGCTGTCTGGCGCACCCACAGACTCTGCTTCCCGGCCTCGTCCGTGACGAAAGCGACGTATTTGCCATCCGGCGAGATTGCGACCCTCCGCGCTGTCCCGCTGGTCGTGAGCCGCTCGATCGTCATGGTTTGGAATGGAACGAGAGCCTTCTTTCTCCCCACCAATAGATAGGCGCCGGCCACAACCACGGCGAGTGTGAGACACAACAGGACCAGCGTCCTGGAGGTAGTCCACCGCCTTCGCAAATGCGCTCCGCTCTTGCCAGGGAGGTCATAGCTCGATGCCACTCCGGATTTTCCTGACTCCGTGTCGCGCTTCAGCCGCTTCAGGTCGGCACGCATCTCCGAAGCAACCTGATAACGCACGTCGCGATCTTTTTCCAGCGCCTTATTGATGATCCGCTCCAGATCCTCTGGCAGATCGGGGTTCAGGCGCACCGGCGACACAGGGTTTCCATCCAGTATGGCTTTGAAGATCACCGCCGAGCTCTCCCCACGGAAGGGCAAAGCGCCGGTGGCCATCTCATAGAGAACGGCCCCGAAGGAGAACAGGTCCGTTCGTGCGTCCAGCTCCTGTCCCCTGGCTTGCTCCGGCGACATATAGGCGATCGTGCCCAGGGTCACACCCGGACTGGTGAGATGTTGCTCGTCGAGCGGCTCAGCCATCGTGGTAGCTCCGGGAGCCTGGCTCGACGAACTGCGTGGTGGCGCGACCTTCGCCAACCCGAAATCGAGAATCTTCGCGTGCCCGCGTTCCGTTACGAAGATGTTGGCTGGCTTGATGTCGCGGTGGACGATGCCTTTGCTGTGGGCGGCATCCAGCGCGTCGGCAATTTCGATTGCCAGACCCAGCAGAACATCGGTCTCAACCGGTCTTCCCTGGATCCGGTGACTCAGCGTCATCCCGTCCAGAAACTCCATGGCAATGAAGGCGCGTCCGTCTTCCTCACCGACGTCGTAAATCGTGCAGATATTCGGATGATTGAGCGCCGAGGCTGCGCGGGCTTCGCGCCGGAATCGTTCCAGGGCCTGAGGATCACCCGCAACATCTTCGGGCAGGAACTTCAGCGCGACAAAGCGGCCCAGGCGCGTGTCCTCGGCCCGGTAAACAACGCCCATACCACCGCCGCCGAGCTTGTCGATGATGCGATAGTGCGAGATGGTCGCGCCTGCCATGTCACGTGTTGCCTCGGACGGTGAACTGATGGTACGGGCGAATTTCAGGGTGGTCAATGCGGCCTCTTGTTGGCTGCCAATGCCGCGCGGAGTCGAACCAGGTTAAGACGGCAAGCCTCGACGAATGCCAACCGGGCTGAGCGCGTTTTCAGGCTGGATCAGCGTGGGAAAGCGCATTGGCGATTTGGCGCTCGTTGAAATCGGGAGACTGGTTCAAATCTCAGGACTACTGATCATTCCTTCTGCCCGCCCCAGTAGCTTCTCCCAGAGCCCTGGCCGCTCAAAATACGCCGACTAAATCATGCTCGGCGGCGTTGCCGGAGTTCTCACCTGGAGGTTCGGCGACCGCTCAGTTCACAGTGATAGCTACGGTCGTGGACGCGCTCAGGGCGCCGCTGGAACCAGTCACCGTCACCATGTAGTTCCCAACAGTCGTGCCGGGATTGGCTGGCGTCGGGACAGGATTGGCTGCCTTCTGTGCTCCGCCACATCCCATGACCATTGCAGCGAACGCACCGAGCAGAAACAGACTCAGCAGAGTCTTTCTTCCGCGACGGCGCAAGGGCAATCCGAAGAACAGAAACGCTGCGACCGTGCTGCCTCCACCAAGCGCCAGCATCGGAGGGCGCTGGTTGCGGAAAGCCGTCGTTGTGTGGTCAGTCACGCTGGACGAACGACTCGCTGCCGTGGTGTTGACCGTGAGCGTCGCCGTTACGGCTGCTGTTCCCGTGATGGCCGGTGGCGCAGCGACGGCGCAGGAAGGCAGATCGACCGCGTTTGCCGGACCGGTTACGGTACAGGAGAGCGCTACCGAGCCCGTAAAGCCGGCGCTGGGGCTGACCGTGATCGTCGAAGTCCCGCTGCCGCCGGGTGTGGCGATGCTAACGGTCGTATTGGTCAGCGCAAATCTCGGAGGGGGAGCGCTCACCGTCACTGCGACGGTGGTGTTGGCCATGGCAACTCCGCTCGAATCGACTGCATTCACAAACTCGATGTATTGCGCGGGAGTTGTGCCTGGTTGTGTCTGGATACTGAGGAGTGTAGTTGCTGGCGCATTCCCTGAGATAGTCACTGGCGGGATGGACGAGCAGGTGGGCACGTCGTTTGCGCCGCCCGGATAGCCGCCGCCGTCGCATTCCAGGGTCACAGTTCCGGAGAAGCCGTTCGTGGGGGTAATCGTGAGAGTCGACGTCCCAGTGGCGCCGGCCACGACGGAAACTGGAGTACCACTCAGCGTGAAGCCCGGCGGCACGACAGTCAGGGACACTTCGGCGGAGGTACTGCCACCATAGTTGGCGTCGCCGGAATAGATCGCTTTGACGAGATGTGTTCCTGCGCCTGCGGGAGAAATGTTGTTCACCGTTGCAATGGTCAGCGCTGTCTCTGCCAAAAGCGCAGTTGCTGAGCTATCCGCGGAATTAACCACAACAAGATCTTCTTTGCCATCTCCATTGATGTCTGCTGCGGCGACTGACGTTGAGCCGGTGTCCGCCGCGGGCGTGGCTGCAGCCGTAAAAGTTCCATCGTCGTTGCCCAGCAGAATCGTCACGTTGCTGCTGCCGGCGTTGGCCACTGCGAGATCAGGGACGCCGTCTCCATTGAAATCCGCAACCGCGATGGAATTGGGAGCCATACCCGTTGCCGGGCTTTCTGCAGCGGTAAAGGCTCCATCGCCGTTGCCCAGCAGAATCGTCACATTGTTGCTGCCGGAGTTGGCCACGGCTAAATCCAGCTTGCCATCTCCGTTGAAGTCTGCTGCGGCAATCGATGTGGGGCCAGCGCCCGTTGCCGGAATTGAATAAACGGCAGAAAGACAGCCCCCTCCATTCAGGAAGACATTCACGCCATTCGCGCCGGAGTTGATCACTGCCACGTCGGGTTGGCCATCTCCATTGAAGTCGCCGACCACCATCGATTGCGAACCGGCGAACGCCAGGGGAGTCTCGCAGGACTGCGTAAAGGTTCCGTCCCCGTTGCCTGACAGAATCAGGAGTAAGTTGCATGGCTGCTCATCCACGCTGGTGCAAGCCTCCACGAGATCCAGCTTGCCGTCTCCGTTGAAGTCTGCCGCGGCGATCGAATTGGACGTCACGATGCCGTTCCCGAGACTCCCATTCGCACTGGTGAAGGTTCCATCCCCGTTGCCCAAAAGCACTTCAGTCGTGCCCTCATCCAGGATAGGCGCCACATACAGATCGGGAATGCCATCTCCGTTGAAATCTCCCACCGCAATCGCGCCCGGCAAGTCAGTCGAAGGACTCGGCGCTGCTGTGAATGTGCCGTCCCCGTTGCCCAGGAGCACGGAGAGGTTGTCCTCTTCGAGCATGACCAGGTCCGGGATTCCGTCCCCATTCAAGTCAGCGATCAAGACAGTGTTACCGGTGTTCTGTGACGCGACAGACAAAAGTGAGGAGTCCGCGAAGCCGCCTCCCGTTTCACTCGTCAACGCTGCGGTCCCCAGCACTGCGTTCCCGTTGCTTGCATCCACAAACGACACCATGCCCGTCGGCAAAGTTTTTCCGTTGCCTGGCACGGTCGCCGTTAACGAAAAGATGTTTGGGACTCCGCTGGCTTCGAGGTACGTCGTTGTGGCCAGTTGCCCCGTCCCCTGCGATGCCGTCACTGTGAGCGACGATGCGGTCGAAGCACTGGGCCCAGGGCCGGCCGGCTCGGCAAGAACGGCCTTGTAGCTGTGACTCCCAACCCCAGGACGGAATTTCAGCGTTGCCGTACCGTTGGCGGTCAACTGCGCCGTGCCCAGCAGATGGATGTCGGTGCAGAACCTGGCCGTCGCATCGCAGAAGTTGACCTGGCCCGGCGTAACCGGAGTGCTGCCGGCCATAACGGTTGCCGTCAGAGTGACCACGCTTCCAGGTGCAGCAGTCGTCACGGCGCTTCCGCCGGAGGTCACGGACAGCGTTGTTATCGCGGGGGCGGCCGTTGCCCACGCAGGCGCCAGTCCAACCCCCAGGCCGAAAGAGGCTATCGCAATGAAACACCACAAAGGACGCACAAGGGCCGGCAACGCCCCGTCTCGAATCAACGTTGGCTGAAAACGCATCAATGATCTCTCTTGAGGAAATGGACAGACGTCGATGTATTCGTTAACTAAGCTTGCGCAGTTTTATTCCAGGCATTCCTGCCAATTCTTTGGGAGTGTGAGCAGGAATTCGTGGAATCCAGGTCTGGAAGCTCCGAACACTCCAAATGCACAGGAACCAGCCGCTACTGCGGTTCCGTTCCTATCGGCCAGAGTTCAGGAATGTCGCCGAGGCGGGAATCTCAGGTGTCGGTATCAGCCCAGTGCACTCATTGTGCCAACCAAGTTGGTGCTACCGAAATGAGAGGCCCGGCACTTTGCGGAATGGAATCACTTGAAAGACCAGCAACCTACGTCTTTTCCGTTTCACGCTGTCATCCCGACCAAAGCCGAATGCCCCCTCGCGGCTGCTCTTCGCATGAGCCACTACCGCCCCATTTATACTGATTTCTTGCGCGGAAAATAACCAAACATCCGCGGCAGCCCGTCCCTAATTCAGCCGGCGCCGCGCAGGGAGTCGTTTTGCAACAGGCAGAAATCGGCATCATCGGCGGCAGCGGGCTCTACTCCATGCCCGGCCTCTCCGGCGTTCACGAAGAGCGCATCACCACCCCCTTCGGCGATCCCAGCGACGCCTTCGTCCTTGGCGAACTCGAGGGCCGCAAGGTCGCCTTCCTCTCCCGCCACGGCCGCGGACACCGCATCCTGCCCTCCGAACTCAATTTCCGCGCCAACATCTACGCATTCAAAAAGCTCGGTGTCACCCGCATCCTCTCCATGTCCGCCGTCGGCTCGCTCAAAGAAGAGCACCAGCCCGGACACTTCGTCGTCCCCGACCAGTTCATCGACCGCACCCTCCACCGCGTCTCCACCTTCTTCGGCGACGGAATCGTCGGCCACGTAGCCTTTGGAGATCCCGTTTGCGCCACCGTGGCCCAGGTCATCACCGCCGCCTGCAAATCGGAAGGCGTCACCGCCGTATCCAAAGGCACCTACGTCTGCATGGAAGGCCCGCAGTTCTCCACCCGCGCTGAGTCGAACCTCTACCGAAGCTGGGGCGCCGACGTCATCGGCATGACCAATCTTCAGGAAGCCAAGCTTGCCCGCGAAGCCGAGATCTGCTACGCCACCGCCGCCATGGTCACCGACTACGACTGCTGGCGCGCAGGCCACGACGACGTCACCGTCGACCAAATCGTCGCCGTCCTCAACCAAAACGCAGCCAACGCCTGCCTGGTCATCAAGGCAGCCGTTGCCGCTATGCCCGCCGAGCGCAACTGCCCCTGCAAATCCGCTCTGCAATACGCTCTGCTCACCAGCCGTGACGCCATTCCAGCGGCCGCACGCGAAAAACTCGACCTCCTCATCGGAAAATATCTCTAGGAAAAGGAAGGATCATCGATTGGCGATTCTTGTCGTTGGCAGCGTCGCGTTCGACGCGATTGAAACCCCTTCAGGCACCCGTGACCGCTGCGTTGGCGGTGCCGCCACTTACTTCGCTCTCGCCGCCAGCTACTTCACCCCAGTCCGCGTCATCGGCGTCGTCGGCGAAGACTTCGGCCCCGCCGAAGAGTCCATCCTCACTCGCCGCAAAGTCGATACCCGCGGCATCGAGCATGTCGAGGGCAAGAGCTTCTTCTGGAGCGGCTCCTACATGAAGAATCTCAACGAGGCGCAAACGCTCAACACTGAGCTGAACGTCTTCCAGAGTTTCTCTCCCAAAATTCCCGCCGAATACGAAGACAGCGAATACCTTTTCCTCGCCAACATCGATCCCGTTCTTCAGTCCGAAGTCCGCCGCAAAATGCCGAAAGTCAAAATGGTCTGCGGCGACACCATGAATTACTGGATCAAAGACCACGCCGAGAATCTCGCCAAGGTCCTGAAAAATCTCGACGCGCTCCTCATCAACGACGGCGAAGTAAAAATGCTGGCGAAAGAAAGCAATCTCCTCGTAGCCGCGCGCAAAGTCCTCGCCATGGGTCCAAAATCCCTGGTCGTCAAGCATGGTGAATACGGCGCAACCGCCTTCTTCAGCGATCAATCCTTCGCCGGCGAATCCCACTCGACGACGCCCTTCCGCGCGCCCGCTCTCCCGCTCGCTGAAGTCGTCGACCCCACCGGCGCAGGCGATTCCTTCGCTGGCGGATTCTTCGGCTACATCGCCTCGCAGCCCGAGCTCACTCCCACAGTTTTCCGCCGCGCCATGTTCTACGGCGGCGTCAT
This sequence comes from Acidobacteriaceae bacterium, assembly GCA_035482355.1. Lineage (GTDB taxonomy): Bacteria > Acidobacteriota > Terriglobia > Terriglobales > Acidobacteriaceae > Palsa-343. The sequence continues at coordinate 54,147 of DATHQV010000221.1, forward strand.
GGGATCATTCGCAGTGGAGCGCTTCGGCACCGAACGCCTCCAGCAACTCGACAACAGCGAAATCGAGGAACGCTTTGCGCTCTTCCGCCAGCTCTCGCACCTCGAATAAATCCGCTCCAAATCAACCAGTTCGTCCAGCGCAGACTGCGGCCGAGATCAACGCCCGCAGCCTGCGCCACGAAACTGTCTTCGCCGGCATGGTCGCCGCGCTCCTCTCCGTCCTCGCCTTCGGCTACTGCTATCCCCGCAACATGCTCCTCCTCTACGGGGACGCGGTCGCGCACCTGCACACCGCGCGCCGCCTCATCGATTCCCTCAACCCCGGCATCCGCCAAATCGGCTCCGTCTGGCTCCCGTTCCCCCACCTGCTCATGATGCCCTTCGCCGCCAAAATGGAGTGGTGGCAAAACGGCATGGCCGGAGCCATCCCCTCCATGGCCTGCTACGTCCTCTCCGTCGCCGGCCTCTGGCGTCTCTCGCGTTACTGGCTCCGCCCCGCCGGAGCCGTCGCCGCCACGCTCTTCTTTGCGCTCAATCCTGGCCTGCTCTATATGCAGACCACCGCCATGACCGAGCCCCTCTTCCTTTGCCAGTTCGTCTGGACCACGCTCCTCCTCACTACATTCCTGCGCTCGATCGAGGAAGGGAACTACCGCCTCGCCGGACGCGCCCTCGCCGCCGCCGGAGCCATCCTCTTCACCGCCATCCTCACCCGCTACGACGGATGGATCTTCGCCTGCCTCGTCTGGTGTATCGCGGTGTGGGGCATCGCAAAGGCCCGCGCACCCCAATCCGAAATCTGGAAATCCCGCGTCGGCGGCGCATTCCTTCTCTTCACTGCGTCCCTCATCACCGCGCCGTCCCTGTGGCTCGCCTGGAACGCCCGCCAGTACGGTGACTGGCTCGACTTCATGCGCGGCCCCTACTCCGCCAAAGCCATCGACATCCGCACTTCGCCGCCCGGCTCCGCGCATTACCCCGGCTGGCACAGCCTGCGCGTCGCGGAAATGTATTTCACCAAGGCCGCCGCTCTCGGCGCAGCTCCCACCCACTGGGCGAACCTGCTCATGGGCCTAACGGTGATCGGAACCATCGTCGCCATCGTGAAATGGCGTCGCCACAGCATCCTTCCCGTGCTCCTGCTCTGGTTTCCCGTGCCCTTCTACACCTGGTCCGTCGCCTACAGCTCCGTCCCCATCCACATCCCCATCTGGTGGCCGAATTCCTGGTACAACACCCGCTACGGCATGGAACTGCTGCCCGCCTTCGCCATCTCGCTCGGATTCCTCGTCGCGCGCCTCATCTCGCGTGCCGAGCGCCGCTGGCCCCAGCATGCCCAGCTCGTCCTGCTCGCCGCCATCGTCATCATCCTCATCAATACCTTCGCGCTCATTCGCCACACGCCGCTCGTCCTCGCTGAAGCCATTGAGAACTCGCGCACCCGCATCCCCTTTGAAGCTGCCTACGCCACTGCTCTGAACCAGTTGCCTCCCCAGGGTCCCATCCTGGTCTGGACCTCCGACCACATCGGCGCATTCCAGCGCGCCGGCATCCCCCTTCGCCGCACCATCAACGAATCCGACTATTACCAGTGGAACGCCGCGCTCAGGCATCCCGCGCAGTCGGCGGAATGGGTCATCACCAGCGATCATGATGCCGTGGAACAGGCCGTCAAAGCCCATCCCGAAGGCCTCAAACTCCTCGACATCGTCTGCTCCTCCGGCCAACCCTGCGTCCGCTTCTACCATTCCAGCGAATACGTTTCCGAAAAGTAACCACACCGGGCCCCATTTCTGCCCGGTTTTGGCAGAGGGGTGAAACGCGCGAAGCGCGTCCGCCTTTGAATCCTCGCCTCTGGTTCCTGCTTTTGCCTTTGTCCTTCTACTCCCTAAACCCTACCCCCTAAACCCTGTCTTTCTACCCCCTACACCCTATCCCCTACACCCTCGACAAGGTGTTACGATCACCCCTGAGTGTTCCTCGCTATCTACCAAACCGGCCACATGCTGGCCTTCAGTCAACTGGAACAGTGGCTGCTTACCGGAGGCGCTGCCGGCCGCCTTCTGCTCGCCGCCGCTCTCGGTTGTGCCATTGGCATCGACCGCGAATACCACCATCGCCCCTCCGGCGTGCGCACCAACGTCCTCATCTGCTTCGGATCGGCGATGTTCACGTTTCTCTCGCCCATCATCGCCGGGACTAACGGCAACAACCTCGGCCAAATCGCCTCCAACATCGTTCAGGGCATCGGCTTCCTCGGCGCTGGCCTCATCCTCCACAATCGCGATCGCGTTAGCGGACTCACCAGCGCCGCCACCGTCTGGGCCGTCGCCTCCATCGGCATGGCCTGCGGCGCGGGTCTCTACTTTCCCGCCATCTTCGCCACCATCCTCGTCCTCGTCGTGCTGGAAGCCATTCGCATGCTCGAATTCAGCACCAACCTCAAGCTCTATTCCATGACCTACGAAGTCCGCGGCCCCGATGCCGAACGCCTCTCTCTCGCCATCCTCCACGTCATGGACCGCGAAAAACGCCACCTCGCAGATGTCGCCAGCATGCCCATTGGCGAGCTTCAGCGCCTCTGCTTCGACATCAACGGCACCAGGCGCATGCACGGGCGCCTCGAGGCCGAACTGAAGGCGTGTCCGGCGGTCGACGAGGTTCGCGCCTTCCGCGATCCGGAGGACGAGTAATGCGGTTCGCGAAGGCCCAGGCCTGCGGCAACGATTTCCTCATCGTCGAAGGCGAACTGGATCAGGAGCTGACAAGGAAACTCTGCGAACGCCACATCGGCCTCGGCGCTGACGGCGTCGAATTCCTCGAACGAACCAGTCCGCTCACCGGCCGCATTCGCCTTGCCAACGCTGACGGCAGCATCGCCGAAATCTCCGGCAACGGCACGCGTTGCGTAGCAGCCTGGCTCGCGCACAACACCAACGCCGCGCCCGGCGACGTCATCACGCTTGAGACCGATGCCGGCCCGCGCACCTGCACCATCGTTGAAGCCAACGGCAACACATTCAATATCGCCGCGAACATGGGCGTTCCGGAACTGCGCCAGATGCAGATCACCCTCGCGGATAAGACGGTCGTCTACGGCGTCCACGTCTCCACGGGCAATCCCCACTTCGTCATCGTGGTCAACGACGCGAATTTTCGCGCCCACTCGCGCGGCTGGCAGGAACTCGGCAAAGAAATTTGCTTTCACAAAGATTTTCCGAACCACATCAACGTCCTCTATGTCCGAATGATCAGCGCCAGCGAAATCGAGATCCGCATTTTCGAGCGCGGCGTCGGCCCCACCACCTCCTCCGGAACTGGAACCTGCGCATCGGCAACCGCGGTAGTTGCCTATTGCGGAGGCCAGTCGCCGGTCACCGTCCACGCCCCTGGCGGCTCGCAGCAAGTGGACTGGAACGGCCCGGGCAGCGAAATGTCCCTAACCGGCCCCGCCGAAATCATCGCCGCGGGCGAGGTTCTGCTTGCCTGATCGACCCCTCAAACCACCGTCCGTCCCTCCCGGCGCAAAGATCGCCGTCCTCTCTCCCGCCTCCAGCGCTAAATCCGAACGCATCACCGCAGGCATCGAAAAACTCCGCGCCCTCGGCTACAACCCCATCGCCTCCGAACACGCCTACGGCAAACACCCGCCCTATTTCTCCGCCTCCGTCGAAGACCGCCTCAACGATCTCCACACCGCCGTCAAAGATCCCGAAGTCTCCGCCATCATTTGTACCCGTGGCGGTTACGGATCCAACTACCTTCTTCCTCATCTCGACCTGGACCTCATCCGCGCGAATCCCAAACCCTTCTTCGCCTACAGCGATCACACCGCTCTCCAAACGTGGATCAACGACCAAACCGGCCTCGTCGCCTTTCACGGCCCCATGGCCGCCGCGGATTTCTCGGTCGAAAACGGCGTCCACCTGGACTCATTCCACGCCGCACTCACCGGCGACCTGATCACGCTCGGCCCAGAGCAGGGAATCCGCACCCTCAAGCCCGGCCACGCCCAGGGCACCCTCTACGGAGGTTGCCTCAGCATCCTCACCGCCTCGCTCGGCACACAATTCGCCCCGCAAACCGAAGGCAAGCTCCTCTTCCTGGAAGACGTCGGCACCAAGCCCTACCAAATCGATCGCATGCTCCGCCAAATGATCCTCGCCGGAAAATTCGAAGGTGTCCGCGGCTTCATCTTCGGCGAAATGCTCGACTCCGCCTCACCCGGCGCCGACCCCAACCTCCTCGAACAGGTCATTCTCCGCGTCCTCCAGAATTTCAACGTCCCCATCGCCATTGGCCTTCGCTCCGGCCACGTCTCCCACGGGAACGTCACGCTTCCATTCGGCATCGAAGCCAACCTCGCTCTGGATAAAGATCAGTCACAGTTGCAAACTATCGAACCAGCCGTCTCCACAGGTCATGCAGGATAAAAAACACATCCACCTCATCGGCATCTGCGGCACTGCCATGGCGTCGCTCGCCGGACTCCTCCAGCTCAAAGGCCACCAAGTGACCGGCTCCGATCAGGCCGCCTATCCGCCCATGTCGGATCTCCTCCGCAGCCTCAACATTCCCGTGGCCGAACCATTCGCTGAAGCGAACCTCCAGCCCCCGCCCCGCCTCGTCATCATCGGCAACGCCATGTCACGCGGCAACGTTGAGCTCGAATACGTCCTCGATCAGCGCATCCCCTTCACCTCGCTCGCCGCCATCCTCCACGACGAATTCATCGCCCACCACGAATCCCTCGTCATCGCCGGAACCCACGGCAAAACCACCACCACCAGCATGCTCGCGTGGATCTACGAAGTAGCGTCGCGCACGCAGCCCGAGTTGGCCCCGTCCTTCCTCATCGGAGGCGTCGCAGAAAACTTCGGCACCAGCTTCCAACTCCGCGACGGCCGCCCCTTCATCATCGAAGGCGACGAGTACGACACCGCCTTCTTCGACAAGGGCCCGAAGTTCATGCACTATTTCCCTGACGCCCTCATCCTCACCCACGTCGAGTTCGACCACGCCGACATCTACGCTGATCTGCCCGCCGTAAAAACCGCATTCAAGCGCCTCGTCAACCTCGTCCCCCGCCGCGGCCGCATCGTCGCCTTCGACGGGTCCCCTAACGTCACCGAATGTGCCAGCCACGCCCTCTGCCCCGTCGAGCGCTACGGCTTTTCCCCCGACTCTGCCTGGCGTCTCACCAATCTCCGCTTCGCAGAAGGCGTCAGTCGTTGGACCCTCCATTCCAACAACCAACCCTGGGCCGACCTTATCCTCCCCGTAGCCGGCGAGCACAACGCCCTCAACGCCACCGCCGCCGCCGCGCTCGCGGCTGGGCAACGCGTTCCCAAAGAAGCTATCGTCGAAGCTCTCGCCACCTTCCGCAGCGTCCGCCGCCGCCTCGAAGTTCGCGCCGATATCAACGGCATCACCATCATCGACGACTTCGCGCATCACCCCACCGCCATTCGCGAAACCCTCCGCGCCCTGCGCTCCGCGTGGCCCGGCCGCCGACTCTGGGCCGTTCTCGAGCCGCGCTCCAACACCCTCCGCCGCAACGTCTTCGAACACGAATTAGTAGAAAGCCTCGCCCTCGCTGACCGCATCATTCTCGCCAGCGTCTTCCACTCCGAAAAAATTCCCGCCCCCGAACGCCTTCACCCCGAGAACGTAGTAGCATCCCTCAATCAATCCGGCCATCCCGCATCGCTCCTCGCCAATGCCGACGCCATCGTCGCCCACCTAACCCCACAGCTAAAACCAGGAGACGTAGTCGCCATCCTCTCCAACGGCGGATTCGACGGCATCTACGAAAAGCTTCCCGCCGCCCTCCAAGCTCCAGCCGGGAAACCATGATCACCTCCCTCGTCCTCCTCGTCACGTGGATCGTCCTCGGCCTCGGCACGGCCCTCATTGGCCTCACGTGGCTCTTCATCACCGGCGACGTCCTCGTCCTCTACCGTCTCTCCATGGGAACCGTCCGCGCCGGCCTGCGCGTCGCCGGCATCCGCATTCACGTCCAGTGGGACTCGCCCCTGGACCCGGCGCAGCACTACATCTTCCTCAGCAACCACGTTTCGAATCTCGATCCGCCCGTGTTGCTCCCCATCATCCCCGGCCGCCTCTCCGCGTTCCTCAAGCGCTCGCTCATGAACATCCCCATCCTCGGCTACGGCATGCGCCGCGCCGACTTCATCCCCGTCGATCGCGATGGCCGCACTGAATCCGCCGCCGCCAGTGTCGAAATTGCTGCCCGCGTCCTCGCCTCCGGTGTCCACATTGTCTCGTTTGTCGAAGGCACACGCTCCCCCGACGGCCGCCTCCAGCCGTTCAAAAAAGGCCCCTTCTATCTCGCCATGGAAACCGGCGCGCCCGTCATCCCCGTCTCCATCTACGGAACGGAAACCATGATGCGCAAAGGCAGCCTCAAAGTTTTGCCGGGAACGCCGCACGTGCACTTTCACGCACCCATCCATCCACACGATTACGCAGATCGTGACGCTCTGATGGACGCCGTCCGCGCCGCCATCGCTTCAGGCCTGCCCGAGTGGATGAGAAGCTAGGCGTCATCTGACAATCAAAAAGTTTTGAAGGGAGAAAGCTTCACAGCGAGGTTTCGGCAGGAAACAACTTCACAGCCCTCGGAAAAAGCCACATCTTGTATCAGGGCACGACTTCACAGCTTGCGGAAAAACGCATTTCTTTGAAGGGGTACGACTTCCAGTCGTGCCGTAAGTAGTTGCAGATACGTTGGGCTCTAGCCCCTGAGGGACGCTTTTTTCGATCGATTCCGGCTTTTTCCGCAAGCTGTGAAGTCGTGCCGTACAACTCAATGAATGATGTGGGCTTCTGCCCTTAAGGGAAGTCCTCAACGTTCGCTGCAAGCTCGAAGAAGATCTACTTCACAACCGCGTTATACCCATCCGCCAACAACCGCGCCCGCATATCATTCGCCTCAGCCCGCGAATTGAACGGCCCCAGCTGCACATGCAGCAGCGCATCCTGCGTCTCGTTGCGGACCACCACGTGATACCCGCGCTTCTGCAGCGCGCCCACCAGCACGTTCGCGTCCTGCTGCAAGCGGACCGCCGCAATCTGCACCATAAACGTCGACGACGCCGCCACACTTTGCACCGCCGCAGGCCGCTGTTGTGTCACGGAAGGCTGCTGCTGCAAATCAGCAGGCCTCTGTACCGGCGGAGCGGGCCTCGGAATCCCCAGCGGAGCCGCCTGCGCTACCGGCGCCGCAGCGGGCCGCGTCACAGGCTGCGTAACTGTCTGAGCCACCGGCACCGCCGAAGGTTTAGGAGCCGGAGCAGGCTCTACCGGAGCCGCACCCGAAGAAGCCGTATTGTCATCGTTCGAAGAAGAGGAAGAAGAAGTTTGTGGCGTAGATGGCTCAGGAGCCGCCGTCAAACTCTGCTGCGCCGAAGGCTTTTTCAAATTCGCATTCGCACCGGCATTCGACCCCGGCACATCCGGCGACGCCAAATGCGTTCCCCCGCTCCGTCCCACGGAGTAGCCCAGCCCAAAGAAGATGCCGCACACCAGCACCAGGCCAAAGAACACGCCCAGCAGTGACCGCGTGCCTAGAGTAATCTCCTGCTCATCGTCAACGTCAATGGCCGCCCGGCTACGTCCCAACCCGCTCCCTTGCCCAACCCGTCCGCTGGCGACTTCTGTAGCTCTGTCCTCGGTAATTAATCCCATCTCTCGCCTCTGCCGTGCTTATGAACCCAACCTTTCTATTTCTGTTCCGGTGGTGTCCCGGTTTTCGGTGCGAACTTGTTCCCCAAAATCGAGAGCAGCTCCATCGGCAGCGGAAACACAATCGTCGTGTTCTTCTCCACCCCGATATCGATCAATGTTTGCAGGTACTTCAACTGCAGGGTCACAGGCTGCGCCGCCAACAGGTCGGCCGCTTCCACTAACCGCTGCGCCGCGCCAAATTCGCCTTCTGCGTTGATGATCTTCGAACGCTTTTCCCGCTCCGCCTCGGCCTGCCGCGCCATGGCCCGCAGCATCGAATCCGGCAGATCCACCTGCTTTACCTCAACGCTCACCACCTTCACGCCCCAGGGCTCCGTCCGCTGGTCGATGATGGTTTGGATGCGCTGATTCAGCGCATCGCGATGCGACAGCAGCCCATCCAGCTCCACTTCGCCCAGCACCGACCGCAGCGTCGTCTGCGCAAATTGCGATGTCTGGTAGACGTAGTTCGAAACCTCTACCACCGCCTTGGCCGGATCCAGCACCCGCATCGTGATGACAGCATTGACTTTAATCGTCACGTTGTCTTTTGTGATCACGTCCTGCGGCGGCACTTCCATCACTTCCTGCCGTAACGAAACCCGCACGAACTGATCGAGCGGACGCAGGATAAAGATCAGTCCCGGCCCCTTAGCCGGCAGCTGGATACGGCCCAGCCGGAAAATGACCGCGCGCTCGTATTCGCGCAGAATCTTGATGCAGTTCAGAAGGTACAGCACGACGATAGCGACGACGACAGCAATGCCAACCAGCATAATAAGAGGGCCCCTAACGCCCGGTTGCGATTATACGGCGGTCCCGAGCCCAAAACCCGCACAAATTCAGGCTGAAACACGCTCCCGTACCGGTTCGACCAACAGAGTCAGACCCTCCACTGCACGCACCCGGACGCTCTCGCCCGGGCTTACCGGCGTTGCCGACTCCGCCAGCCACAACTCCCCATGCACCAGAATCTGCCCCTGCGGCGCAATCGGCTGCTGCGCCACACCCACCGCGCCCAGCAACGCATCCGGCCCCAGCATTTGCTTATTGCGTCGCGCTCGCCAGGCCAGGCGCACCAGCACCGTTGTAATGCCCCCAAACGCGATGCCGGCCCCAACGGCCGTTTCCCACTGCACGCGCATTTCTGGAATCGGTCCCGCCACCAGCGTCAGCAGCCCCAGCACCAGCGCGATGGTTCCGCCCGCAGCCAGCACTCCGTGGCTCGGAAACTTTGCCTCCAGCACCATCAAAACCAGCGCGCACACAATCAGCACTACCGACGTATACCGCACCGGCAGCAAGTTAAACGAGAACAGTGCCAGCAACACCATCAGCGTCCCCAGCGCTCCTGGAATAATCGTTCCCGGCACATGAAATTCCAGATAGATCAGCGCCGCCCCCGCCAGAAACAGCAGCACCGCAATGTTCGGATCCATCAGCCGGTCCATGATCTGCTCGCGCGTGCTCAGATTCACGGTCACCAGTTCCGCTCCACGCGTGTGCAGCACCTGCGACGTCCCATTAAACCGCTTCACCGTGCGCCCATCGATCGCGTTCAGCAATTCGCCTTCCGTCGGAGCGATCACGTCGACCAAATGCAGTTGCTGCGCCTCGGTGTCCGAGTAAGATTTCGAATTCGTCACCGCATCCTGCGCCGCATCCACATTCCGTCCCCGAATTGAAACATACGACCGCAGAAATGCCAGCGCATCGTTCAGAATCTTCTGCATCATCACATCGTCGACTTTGCCCACTTCAACCACCGGGTGCGCCGCTCCGGCATTCGTCCCCGGCGCCATCGCGGCGATGTCCGCAGACTCCATAATGAAGAATCCCGCCGAACCCGCCCGGCTCCCCGCAGGCGAAATGTAGACAATCACCGGCGAAGGCGAAGCCAGAATGTCGCCCACCATCAACCGCGTCGACTCCAGCAACCCACCCGGCGTATCCAGCTCCACCAGCACTGCCTGCGCATGCAAGTCGGCAGCGCGATCAATCCCGCGCTTCAAATAATCCGCGCTAATCGGCTGAATCGTGTCATTCAGATGCAGCACAATCACCTTAGGAGATTGCGCAGCGGCATTCGGAACCAAAAGGGTCGCGCAACAAACGACCAGCGCAAGGCACCTGACAATTGCCCCAATCACAATTCGTTTTTCCGCTGACCGCTTGATTGCTGACCGTTCCATCGCTGACCGGTTCTTAGCTGACCGCCCTACCGCTGCCCTCATCGCTGGCCGCCTTTCGCTGACCGTTCCATCGCTGACCCCATCATCGCCGGGTGCCCCATATCTGCCCGGGTTTGGCAGATGTGGGAAGACGCGCGAAGCGCGTCCGCTTCTGCTGCCAGCCGTCTACGGCGCTCCGCGCCGCTCCACCGCCAGCTTCATCCCTTTGGCGTTGGCATTCGCCGGATCCACCTTCAGCGCATCGCTCACGTCTCCGGCCGCAGCGCTCAGCTGGTTTGCCTGCAAATCCAGACGCGCCAGCACCAGATAAGCCGGCACATTGGGCCGCAAATCGATCGACGCATGGGCCTCTTTGCGCGCTGCGTCCGGATCGGCGTCGCGTTCCCGCACCGCAGCCAGTCCCGCATGCGCCAGCGCCGACGAGCCGTCCGCCGCCAGGGCCTCACGATACTCTCGTTCCGCCTCGAGTACCAGCCCGCGCTGGAAGAACTGATCCCCATCCTTCACCAGTGCCGCAGCCCGCAAATTCGGCGCCATACTCGCCAATTGCATCTGCTGCACCTGCTCCAGTTCAAACGCTGCCTGCCGGAATCCCGCCTCGCTGTACCCGCGCTTAATCCGCTCCAGAGGCCCCTGCGCGTCCGTGATCGCGTGTCCCGGGTCGGGATTCGGTTTCACCGCCGCCGGATCCTTCAACTGCGCCTCCAGCGCCTGCGCCTCGGCATCCTGCGGACGCAGCTTCAGAGTCTCATCCAGTTCCTTCAACGCTCCCGCCGTGTCGTTGCGATGCGTCAACGCCACCGCCAAATTGAAGTGGTAATCCGCATCCCGCGGATCGGCCACAATCGCCTGCTGGAACAGCGCCGCCGCATCTTTCCCCCGCCGGCTCGCCGCCACGCCCTGGTTGTTCACCACTTCCGGCAACGGCAGCCGCATGCTCACAAACGCGAACGCGTCCTCCGCCTCGCGATAATTCCCGGTGTAGAAGCACGCCAGCCCACGGTAGAAATCCGCTTGCAGAGCGTTAGGATCGTTCTTCGGCAAACGCCCCAACGTCGCCGCCGCCTGCTCGAAATCCTGATTCGTGAAATACGCCCGTCCCAGCGCCAGCCACGCCGACGCAAACCCCGGATCCAGCCGCACCGCATCCCGCAAATGCTGAATCTGTTGCGCTGGCGACTCCGCCACCAGCCCCTGGATGTAATCCTGAAACGCGTCTTCGTGCAGATTCCGGTCGGCCGCCAGAAACGTTGGCTCTTCCACCGCGTACTTCGGATCCAACTGACGGGTCACTTGCCACGCCAAACTGTTCAGCGCGTCCAGCAGATGATCCGGGTCGCCCTTCTGGTCGACCGCTGTTCCCAACCGAAGCCCGGAAACATCCAGAACCTGTGCATCGGCGGTCAGCTGATTGTTGGCGAGTGAATAGCTGCCAAAAATCACGTAATCGGCGTCCAGCGTCTGTGCAATGCGGATCGCCGTAGCCCGCGATGGCTGCAGATTTAGCGGCAGGCCCAAATGGTCAAAGGCGTACAGCCGGTCCCCGCGGCTGATGGTCAAGAATCCAGCCGAATTCAGCCGCCGGTTCAAAACATCCGGGAACGCCTCGCTGATCCAGCCCTGATTGCCCGCATCCGCCGCCCCGCCGCCCGGCGTCGCGCCTTCCGTCCGGTTCTCAAACGGCAGCACCAGCAGCAGCCGTCCGTGGACTTCGGCAGGCTCCGCCGGCTTGGCGTCCGCCGGCTCCTGCGCGCACGCGGCGGCGGCAAACAAAAGGACGACGAAAACAGCGCGAAATCGACGTAGAACCTGCACGACAAGCCGATTATAAGGTCTGCTGTATCAGGAAGGGGGTATTGGACGCAGCGCGTCGCAGTTACCGATTTCCGCGTCTCAGAGAATCAACAATATGCCGCATCTCCCTGAATGCAAAAGATGCACATCCCCCTTCCAAAGTGCCAGCCTTCAACTGACAACTGACAACTGACAACTGACAACCGACAACTGCCCCCCAGGACTATCCTTCATGTGTCATTAGAACGGGGCCTCCCGATGCAAGCCATCGTCTACCCACACTACGGTCCGCCCAGCGTCCTCCAACTGTCCGAGATTGCCAAACCCACACCCGCCGACAACGAAGTCCTCATCCGTGTCCGCGCCGCCTGCGTCAATCCGTACGACTGGCACTTCCTCCGCGGCTCCCCCTACGGCATCCGCTTCATGACCGGCCTCCGCCACCCGAAAAGCCAGCAACTTGGCGTGGACCTGGCAGGCGAAGTGGAAGCCGCTGGCAGCCAGGTGACCCAGTTCCATCCCGGCGATGCCGTCTTCGGCATGGGCTCCGGCGCCTTTGCAGAATTCGCCCGCGCACCCGAGTCCGGCCTCGCCCTCAAGCCTGCCAATATCACCTTCGAACAAGCCGCCTCCGTACCCATCGCCGCCCTCACCGCCCTGCAGGGCCTCCGCGACCACGGACACCTCCAGCCCAACCAAAAGGTCCTCATCAACGGCGCCGCCGGAGGCGTCGGCACTTTCGCGGTCCAAATCGCCGGGGCCCTCGGCGCGGAAGCGGCCGGCGTCTGCAGCACCCGCAACGTCGAAATGGTCCGCACCCTCGGGGCGAACCATGTCGTCGACTATACCCAGACCGACTTCACCCAATGCGGCGACCGCTACGACATCCTCCTCGACTGCATCGGCAACCACCCGTTGCAGGCCTGCCGCCGCGTCCTCAACCCCAAAGGTTTCTACATCGGCGTAGGAGGGCAAAGCGGTAAGTGGGTTGCGCCCATGGACCGAGCCATCAGGGCCCGCGTGCTGAACCGGTTCGTCAGCCAGCAACTCCAATTCATGATGGCAAAATCAAGCCAGCCCGGCCTGAACCTCCTGGCCGAATGGATGGCAACCGGCAAAGTAACCCCGGCCATCGACCGGACCTACAACCTCAGCCAGGTCCCGGCAGCAATCCGGTATCTCGAAGAAGGCCACGCCCGCGGCAAAGTCGTCATTACCCTCTAAACACAAAACGCCCGGACAGCCATCGGCCATCCGGGCGAATGTTGATGACGACTGTTACTTGGCGTTCTGAAGCCCCTTGGCGCCATCCAGATGCTTCTGTAGCGTAGGCAGCGCCTGCTGCGCATACGCCTTCAGATCCGCATTCTCCGCGTCCGCGGCTTCCTTCTTATAGATGGCGATCGCCTTCGTATGGCCTGCGATCATCTCCTGGATGTACTTGTGATCGAACGCCGCGCCGTTCAGCTTCTGGAACGGGTCAATCATCACCTTGTTGTGTTCGGCGTCGATTGCAGTGGCCAGGGTCAGGTTGGCGTGCTGCGCCACCGTCGCCAATGCGCCGTAATCGCTCGTGTGATCGGTCGTCAGCGACTGGGCGTAATCCTTAACGGGTTGCGCGCTGCCATTGGTTTGCGCGAGCTGTCCCAGGTTAGCTTCCACCATGTCGGTTTGTGCGGCAAAGTCGACAAACTGCTGGTCGCGCATCGTTGCGCCCTGCTGGTTCTTCTGGGCAAGGACTGGCATCGAGCAAAGACCGATGCAGCAAAGGGCCGTAATCATATGTTTCATGGGTAAAGTTCCTCCAACCCTCGGTTAGATGCATACCAGATGCAAACCGTATGGATTCGAGCAACCTGCCCCCACAAGAATTTGGCCCATCAAGCCGGCATCGTGAACCGGCGTTGGAATACAGCGTTCCAACTGACAACCGACAACCGACAACCGACAACCGACAACTAGCTTCCCCTCAGTGGCTGCTCCACGTCTTGTCCGCCGCATTGCACAGCGTCTCCAGCGGACAATCCACACACCGCGGCTTGCGGGCAATGCAGATCTGCCGCCCGTGGTGGATCATCTCGTGCGAAAACGCGATCCACCGATCTTTGGGGATGATCTTCATCAGATCCTCTTCCACCCGCTTCGGATCCTCAGCCCGCGTCAAACTCAGCCGGTGCGATAGCCGCAGCACATGCGTGTCGACGACGATCCCCGCGGCAATTTTGAACGCCACACCCAGCACCACATTGCCGGTCTTGCGCGCCACGCCTGGCAGAGTCAGCAACTCCTCCATCGTCTGCGGAACCTTGCCGCCAAACTCGCCCACCACCCTCTTCGCCGCGCCCGAAATCGACTTAGCCTTGTTGTGATAAAAGCCCGTCGACCGAATCTCCTCCTCAATCGCCGGCAGCGAAGCCTCAGCAAACGCCTTCGGAGAAGGGAAGCGGCGAAACAACTGCGGCGTCACCATATTCACGCGGGCATCGGTGCACTGCGCCGAGAGAATCGTCGCCACCAACAGTTCCCACGCATTGGTGTGCAGCAGCGCGCACTCAGCGTCGGGATACGCCGCCCGCAGCCGCCGCAGCAGCTCCTCAATCCGCTTCGGATCCAGCTCCAGCCCAGCGTCCTTCTTTGCAGTCTTTTTTGCGGGAGGCTTGACAGCCTTCTTAACAGCCTTCTTCGCAGCCTTCTTCGTCGCCATGGGAGAAATTGTAGCGGTGTGGGACTACATCCGCATCCGCGCCCTCGACTCCGCAACAATCCCCAGATAAGCCCGAGCCATGTTCGTCACCGTTTCCGGCGTGCCTTCTTCAATGGCTCGCGGATTCACCAAATCCGTTCCCACGCCCAGCGCCCGCGCCCCCGCCTTCAAAAAATCTGCGGCCGTCCCCAGCGTCACGCCGCCCGTCGGAATCAGCTGCAACTCCGGAAACGGCCCCAGCAGCGACTTCAGATAAGGCGCCCCGCCCATCGCCGAGCACGGAAAGATCTTCACGTAATCCGCGCCAGCGTTCCACGCCGTGATCACCTCGGTCGGCGTCAGCGCGCCGGGGATGGACACCTTCCCCATCGCCTTCGTCTGCGCCACCACTTCAGGATGAAAACTCGGGCTCACGACAAATTCCGCGCCCGCATCGATGGTCGCCGCCGCCTGTTCCGCCGTCGTCACCGTGCCCGAGCCGAGCAACAACTTATCGCCATGTTCCTTCTTCAGTTCGCGCAGCAGTTCCACCGCATGGGGAACGGTCATCGTCACTTCCATCACCGTAATGCCGCCGGCCACCAGCGCCTCCACCAGCGCATGGCCCTCCCGCGCAGAACGCGCCCGCAGCACCGGAACAATGCCCAGCTGCTCAATCCATTGCTTCGTCTTCAACAACGATTGTGCCTCCCCATTATCGAGCGATCCGCGCCGATCCGCCCTTCATCACCCGTTCCACTTCAGCCAGCGTAGCCATGCTGGTATCGCCGGGCGTGGTCATCGCCAGCGCGCCATGCGCCACGCCGCACTGCACCGCCCACTCCACCGGCTTGCCCGCGAGGATTCCGTAAATCAGCCCCGACGCGAACGAATCTCCCCCACCCACCCGGTCCAGAATCTCAATCTCCCGCTGCGGCACCACCACCACTTCATCTTGATACAGCGCCATCGCCCCCCACGCATTGCGCGTCGCCGTGTACGCGGTGCGCAGCGTGGTCGCCACCAGCTTCAGGTTCGGATACGCCGTCCCCACATCGCGCAGCACTTGCTCATAACTCAGCAAAGGCAGCTCCGCGAAATCCTCCGTTACATCCGGCATCGAAATGCCGAGCATCGCCGAAAAGTCCTCTTCATTGCCCAGCAGCAGATCCACCTTGCGCACCAATTCGCGATTCACTGCCTGCGCCTTCGCCTTCCCGCCAATGCTCTTCCACAGCGAGTCGCGGTAGTTCAAGTCAAAGGAAATCGGCGTCCTGTGCCGCCGCGCCGCATCCATCGCTTCCGCAGCCACCAGGGGAGTCGTCTCCGACAGCGCCGCAAAAATCCCGCCCGTATGGAACCACCGCGCGCCATTCGCTGGCCCAAAGATTTCTTCCCAATCCCAGGTTCCCGGCGTCGCCTGCGCAATCGCCGTATGCCCGCGGTCCGAACACCCCGCCGCCGCGCGCACCCCAAATCCCCGCTCCGTAAAATTCAGCCCGTTGCGCACCGCGCGTCCCACGCCGTCATAGGGCGCCCACCGCAGCAACGACAAATCCACGCCGCCCTGCAGCATCAAATCTTCCACCAGCCGCCCCACCGGATTATCCGCGAGCGCCGTAGCAACCGCCGTCCTCAGCCCAAAACACCGGCGCAGCCCGCGCGCCACGTTATACTCGCCGCCGCCTTCCCACACGTCGAACCGCCGCGTGGTGGCCACCCGCCCCTCGCCCGGATCGAGACGCAACATCACCTCGCCCAGGCTCAACTCATCCCAGCGCGCCGGGCCTTCTTTCAGAACAATCGGTTCCATCCCCAACATTGTCGGCTATTGGCAGTGCACCTGGCGTGGTCCGTCCCGTTTTGCGAGACGGCGGCCTCTCTGCCTCAGGTCGCAGTATGATGGCTGCTTGCGGCCATCGCCGCCGGAGTCCGCGCCATCATGAAAGTCGGAGTTTTTACCCCACTGCTCTCGCAGCTTCCTCTCTCCGCCGTCCTCGATAAACTCAAAAAACTGAATATCAGCACCGTCGAACTCGGCACCGGCAATTATCCCGGCGACGCGCATTGCAAGCTCACCATGCTCGACGACAGCAAAGCGCTCGCGGAATTCAATAAAGTCCTCGCCGACCGCGGTGCCTCCATCAGCGCGCTTAGCTGTCACGGCAACGCGCTGCATCCCGATCCGGCCCGAGCCAAGCACGATGCCGAAGTGAGCCGCAAGACTATTCTCCTCGCAGAAAAGCTCGGCATCCCCACCGTCGTCGATTTCTCCGCCTGCCCCGGCG
>DATHQV010000222.1:0-2192 GCA_035482355.1 Acidobacteriaceae bacterium
GCCCGGAATTCAGGGACTATTGTCCGAGCGCAAATCTACGCCAGCATGCTGCGTCGGGCCTGGCAGGTAGGCCTGGGGATTGCCCTGCTGCTCGCTGCCGGCAGCGCGTACCTCAAGTCGTATTTCAACCTCCCGGAGCAACGTGATCTGGTCTTGCTGGCACTCGCGGCTGGAGTATATATGCCCTTGGGAGTGCGCCGGGGCAGGATGCAGGGCTGCTACAACTTTCGCGGCCTTGCCATCAGCGTCGTGGTGGAGGCGGCGGTTAAGTTCGCCGGCGCCCTGCTCTTCCTGCACTTCGGGATGGGAGTGACGGGTGTGATGACGGCGGTGCTGCTCTCCATCTCCGCCGCGTACCTCGCCGGTGGGCCGGGGGTGCAAGGCCGGGAGAAACCGGGACGGATCAAGATTGCGCCTTTTGGCGAAGGCATGCAGGCCATCTTGTACTTCATCGGGCAGGTGATTCTCAGTAATCTCGACATCTTGCTGGTGAAGCATTTCTTTCCGCCGGCGCAAGCCGGAATCTATGCGGCCGTGGCCCTGGTTGGCCGCGTGGTATTCATGTTGTCGTGGTCGGTCGTTAGCAGCATGTTTCCGATAACGGCGAGTCACACCAATCGCGAGGGCGGGCGGGCGGTGTTGTACACCGGATTGTTCATCGTGGGAACGGTCACGTCCGCATTCATAGCAGCGGTGGCGCTCACGCCGCAGTCTGTGTGGGCCATGCTGCTTGGAAAGCCGTTCCTGCTGAGCACGACGGGCTCGTTCTCGGCCCTCTTAAACCAGTATGCAATCATGACCGGCATCTATGGCATTGCCGTGGTTCTGATGATGTACGAGATCTCGCGCCGCACCGCCAGCGCGGCCTGGGTTCAGCTGGGCGCGAGCGTTTTGCTGGGGGGAGCGATCTGGCGCTATCACGGCTCTTTGTCCCAGGTAATTGTGGTCCAGGTGTTCGTTATGTGCGGATTGCTCGCGGTCGTCGCCATCCCGCTCTTCCGCAAGCAAGACGAATCTCTCGATACCCTTCCTGCGCCTTCGCAACCGGTCGTGCGCCTACGGCCCGTTCCCGAACAAGAGATCATCGCGGAATTCTTACGCAGCGAGTTCTATCATCCCGACTTTGATCCATATCGCGAGGATTTCAAGCATCTGGTAGACCATGCCGATCTCGAACAACTTCATGAAAACTCCATTCGGCGAGCCTTGCTGTTCCGGCGCCGAGGCGGTCTGTGGCGTGAACTGCCTGCCGGTACGGAGTGGTGGGAGATTGAACTGACTTCGCGTGATTTGGCGCGCCTCCGGTCATTTCCCCGCAATGAGTGGCGGCGTTTTACCGGAGGGGGGTTTTATTTGACGGAGATGGTTCGCCGCGCTGAAGCCGGACTGGCTCGCGGGCAGCAGAGTCCATTCCTCGAAAAACTCAAGGGAATCGCGAGCGATCTCCGGGGCACCGGCGTGCCCAATGTCGTGCTCCTGATCGGCACCGACGAGCACCATCCCCTGACGATTATTGAGGGAAATCACCGCATGGCAGCCGCCATGATGACTATGCCCGAATCGGCTCACCGCCGCTTCCGGTTCTATTGCGGTTTGTCTCCAACCATGAACACCTGCTGTTGGTACGAGACCAACCCGCGAAGCCTGATGCGCTATATTCGGCACACTCTGCGCTACATGTTCCGCGATGGCGATTTCTTCGTCACGCGGACACTGCGGGAAAAGCTCGCTGAGATTGGATCGTCCTAAACCCCGCCGGTAAGCGCCTCCGGGCGGCCGATTTACGGCACGGCAGTTTTACGGATGGCTCGGCACCGCAGCGATGGTGCGAACGGTGTACCGCTCCCCATCAAACTCGGCCTGAATGTTAACGTCAGCCCCTTCTCGCAACAGGCCGCGGCTGTTCGCGTCCAGCGAGCCGATAGCGAGTTCACGTACGCTTTGATCGGAATCGTTGGATAAGGACAGAACCTGAGAGCGCAGGTCTACGGCGACAATCCGGCCCTCAAATGTAAAAGACTTTCCTCGTTCGGCGAGAATCTCAACTTTATTCGCCGCATGTTCTGCTGGAGAAAACCACACCCGCACCAGCATCCCCGGAGACAAAGCCTGCGACGAGACTGCCTGGCCCTGGTTCACAACCGTCGTGCTCGAACTAATGCGCAGCGAAACACCATCCGGACTGATGGGAT